>SXPB01000188.1 GCA_005776475.1 Planctomycetia bacterium | reverse complement strand
CTTCTGCTGCAGGCACCGCTCAGTGAGCAGGATCGCTGGAACAAGTGGTTCAGTGCGGTGCCGACGCCCTGGAACTGAGAGCCTTGCACGGGCGCTCCGATGGCCCTTCCATGCGCGCATGATCATTGGCGTCGCCGGTCCCTGTTCGGCTCCCACGGCAGAGCAACGCCAGGAGAACCTCGACTCCATGAACGCGGCGGCGGCGAGGTTGCTGGAACGTGGGCACGTTCCGATCATCGGCATGAACGTCGCCTTGTCGTCGGGTTGCCGTTCCGGGGAGGGCGCAGGGGCGATTGGGCATCGACAATCGTGGCGGTCGCGCCCGCGTGCGGCCGCTGACAGCACGTGCCGACCGCCCTCGCCAAGAGCCACTCGCAGCGGATCGATGCCCTCAGGGCACGGATCCTCCGTGGCCCGCACCCCGACGCCGCCACAAGTCATGGCATGATGCGCGGCATGGGTTCGCCTGCCCCCGATCCGGCTGCGACAACGCGACTGCTGCGCGCCATGGCCGATGGCGACCCGGACGCTGCTGGCCATCTGCTGCCGCTGGTCTATCAGGAGCTGCATCGCCTGGCGCAGCGACTGATGGGCAGCGAACGCGCCAGCCACACGCTGCAGGCAACCGCGCTATTGCACGAAGCCTGGCTGCGCCTGTGCGAACCTGGCGCCGAGTACTCCGACCGCAGCCATTTCCTGCGCATCGCGTCGCGCGCGATGCGCCACGTGCTCGTCGATCACGCGCGGGCCCGGCTGGCCAACAAGCGCAGCGCCGACCGCCGAATCGACGTCGATGCCGATGCGCTGGCGGCCCCAGCCGACGCCGAAAGCCTGCTGGCCGTCGATGAAACGCTGGCCCGGCTGCAGAACCTCGACCCGCAGCTGGCGCAACTGGTCGAACTGCGCTTCTTCGCCGGCCTCGAGAACGCGGCGATCGCGACCACCCTGGGCATCTCGCTGCGCAGCGTCGAACGTGGCTGGCGCACCGCGCGCGCGTTCCTGCTGCGCGACCTGGATCCGCGGCAGCGGAACGGGGGAACGCGGTGACCACCGACTTTGCGCGCGTCCGGACCCTGTTCGAAGCCGCCCTGGAAGCGCCCGCGGCCGAGCGCGCCGAGTTCGTGCGGCGCGAATGCGGCAGCGACGACGCGCTGCGAGCCGAAGTGCTGCAGCTGCTCGCCAGCGACACCAGCACCACGCCGATGGCCAAGGCCCTCGACGGCACCGCCGTGCAGATGGCCCGCATCGCGGCCACGCCGCTCGACGCCACGATCGGTGGCTTCCGGCTGCTGCGCGTGCTCGGCAGCGGCGGCATGGGCACCGTCTATGTCGCCGAGCAGCAGGAACCGCGCCGGCAGGTGGCCCTGAAGGTCCTGTCGCTGGGCCTGCTCAGTCCGAACGCCGTCGCGCGCTTCCGCTTCGAAGCGGAATTGCTGGCGCGGTTGCAGCATCCGGGCATCGCCCAGGTGCACGCCGCCGGCCTGCATCGTCAGGGCGAAGTGGAACTGCCGTGGTTCGCCCTCGAACTGGTGCCCGATGCGCATGGCCTCGTCGATCACGCCGAACGGCAGGCGCTGTCGCTCCGCGCGCGCCTGGAACTGGTGCTGCAGGCCTGCGACGCGGTGCACCACGGCCACCTGCATGGCGTCGTGCATCGCGACCTCAAGCCACCGAACGTGCTCGTCGACGCCAGCGGCCGGGTCAAGGTGATCGACTTCGGCATCGCCCGCAGCACGCAGAGCGACGCGCCAGCACCGCCGACCGAACCGGGACTCGTCTACGGCACGCTGGCCTACATGAGTCCGGAGCAGCTCGGCAGCGGCATCATCGACCATCGCACCGACGTGTGGGCGCTCGGCGTGATCACCTTCGAACTGCTGGCGGGCCGCCGGCCGTTCGAGTTCGGCAGCCAGCCGTCGTGGCGGCTCGCCGAGTCGGTGACGTCGACGCCAGCCCCGCGCCTGTCGTCGCTGGTGAAGGGGCTGCCGGCGGATCTCGACGTGGTGTTGGCGAAGGCACTGCGCGCGCAACCGGGCGAACGCTACGAGTCGGCCGCCGCGTTCGCCGCCGATCTGCGCGCCGTGCTCGCCGAGCGCCCGGTGCTCGCGCGGCCAGCCAGCACCTTCTACCACGTGCGCCTCTTCGCCCGCCGTCGCCGCGGCGTGGTCGCTGCACTCGCCGCGGTGGTGCTGACGGTCGTCGTCGCCCTGGTCGTGCTCGCGCAGAAGAACTTCGAACTGCGACAGCAGCAGATTGCCCTGGAACGCGAACAAGCGGCCGTGTTGCGCAAGCAGCGGCTGTCGGATCGGATCGCCCGCTTCGCGCGCGACTTCCTGACCAACGCCGACGTGCGGCAGGACCATGGCGCCGACTACACGGTTCGGCAGGCGCTCGACCAGTCGGTGGTGGCCCTCGAACGCGAGTCGTTCGCGGAGCCCGAAGTCGAAGCGGAATTGCGGGAACTCATCGGCGACGCCTACCGCGGCCTGTCGCTGCCGCTCGTGGCGTTGCCACACCTGCAGCGGGCTGGCGAACTGTTCGCGCAAGCGCTCGGCGCCGATGCCGCGCGCACCTTGGCGGCACGCCTGTCGGTGGCGAGCGCCCGCAGCGACGCCGACGACATCGCCGGCGCCAACGCCGAGCTCGACGCCCTGCTGCCGCACATCCAGAAGGTCCTGCCCGCCGACGACCCGGTGACGCTGCGGGCGTTGCACGAACGTGCGTACACCTGGCGCGCCGCCGGTCGGCTGCGCGAGGCCGAAGGCGCCTACCGCGAAGTGCTCGCGCTGCGCGAACGCGTGCTCGGTCGCACCGCGGAACCGACGATCGTCACGCTGCACAACCTCGGGACCCTGCTGCTCGCGATGGACAAGGTCGACGAAGCCCACGCTGTGCTGACCGACTGCCTGTCGCGGTCGCGCGCGGCCGGCGAAGCGCGGACAGCGACGTGGCAGATCGCCGACAGCCTGGCCGAGGCGCTGGCACTGCTCGGTCGCCTCGACACCGCGATCGCGATGCATCGCGAAGCCATGGCCGGCTACGCGACCCTGCTCGGTCCCGACCACGAACTGACGCTGGGTTGCGCGTTCCACCTGGTGAAGGCCCTGCACCGCGCCGGCGATCGCGAGGGGCTGCGGGCGGCGGCCACCGACCTGCTGCCACGCTGCGAACGCACGTTCGGCCCGGATCATCGCCGCACCATGGACGTGCTGGCCGCGGTCGCGTTGACGAAGATGCAGGCCGGCGACTACGTCGGTGCGGTCGCGGATCTCGAACGCGCGCTCGCTGCGCAACGCCGGAGCCGCGGGCCGACCCACCCGGACGTCTTCCTCGCCGGCCAGAACCTGGCCACCGCACAGCTCGACGGCGGTCTCGCCGCACCGGCGCTGGTCACGACGCAGGCGATGGTCGCCGACCTGCCGGCAGCGACCGACGTGTCGCCCATCGGTGTCGGCTACACGCACCTGCTGCACGCGCGGGCGCTCGCGGCGAACAGCAAGCCGCTCGAAGCCGCGACGGCGGTGGCCGCGGCGCTCGAACGGTTGCAGACGCTGCCCGCCGAGCACCCGATCCGGCGCCAGGCGGAGGCGCTGTCGACGCAACTCAAGGCGCCCAGCGGCGGTGGCTGACGTGGGGCGCAGTTCGCGCGGGTGGGGGGCACTGCTCGCGGTGGCGGGGCTCGCGCTGTTCGCGTTCGTCGTCGCTTCGCAGGCGGCGTCGATCGAGATCGGACCACCCGTGCCCGAGCCACCGGCAATCGGAGGGCACCTGGCTGTCGTCGGCACCGCCGCCGCCACCGAAGCGCTGCGGCCGTTGCCGCCGAACGCCACTTCGTCGGCGACCGCGATCGCGACCGCGAGCACGGTCGCGCCCGTGCTCGCGGCGACTTCGTTGCCGACCGATGCCGCCGTGGCTCCAGCCCACCTCGTGGTGCGCGTTCTCGACGACCGGCGGCAACCCATACCTGCGGCGACCGTCACCGTGATCGAGGGCGAGCGCGACCTGCACACGTCGCGCAGCGACAGCAACGGCGAGGCCGCGGTGCCCGAGTGGGCGCAGCGCGTGCGCGGCACGGCACCTGGGCACTGGCCGGCCGAACTCGCGCTCGGGAACGGCGGCGAACGCTGCGTGCTGCTGCCGCGCGCCAGGCTCCTGCATGGCCGCGTGTTCCTTGCCGACGGCCGTCCGGCCGTGCAGGCGACGCTGGCGCTGCTCGCCAGTGTGCCGCACCGGTGCGCATTCCCAGCCTCCTTGCCCCCGGCGGCAACCCGCACGCAGAGCGACGCGAAGGGAGCGTTCTCGCTGCCATGGCCCGATCCCGGCGTGCACGACCTCGTCGTGCGCGCCGCCGGCACCGGCGGCGCCGTGCTCGCTGGACTCTCGGCGACGGAATGCGGCACGGCCCCGTTGCTGGTGCATCTGCAGCACGGCGCCAGCCTCGTCGGCACGGTGCTCGATGCTGCGGCATTGCCGATCCGCGCGCGGCTCGAAGTGTGGAGCCGCTCGGCGGTGCCGGGCACTCCGCGGCTCGGCCCAGCGGACGTTGCCGGGGACGAGCAGTTGCTGCAGACGACGCAAGCGAACGCCGACGGCACGTTCGCGGTCGACGACCTGCCCGCAGGCCCGGCGTGGCTCGTGTGCCCGGACCTGGGTGCGCGAGTTGCGGTGACGTTGGCAGCAGGAACGACGGCATCGGCGCAACTCGCCGTCCCGGCCGCGGCCCGGGTGCGCGGCCGCGTCGACACGGCGCAGCCAACGACCGTGTTCCTGTTCGGTGGCGCCCGCCACACCCACCGCACGCGCAGTGCCGCCGACGGTGCCTTCGAGTTCCCGCCGGTGCCGCCGGGGCGCTATCTGCTCGGCGCCGTCGCCGACGACGCCGCGCCAGGCATGCACGCCGCCGTGCAGCAGTTCCTGTTGCTCGGCCACTGCGACCACGCCCACGAGTACGTGCTGGCCGCAGGCGAACAGCGGCACGTGCTGGTTCCAGCGCCGACGCCGCCGTCGGGCGCGGTGGCGGGCCAGGCCTTCGTCGAGGGCCAACCGGCGGTCGCGTTTGCCGTGGTGCTCGATCCGATCCCGTACGTCGGCGCCCGGGCGCGCACGCTGGCGATCGCGGTCGACGGGTCGTTCCACGGCAGCGATCTCGTGCCCGGCGACTACGAAGCGCGCCTCGTCACTGCCCGCAAGACCAGCGCCAGCGCCACCTGCCGCGTGCTCGCCGGCAGCACCAGCACGCTGCTGCTCACGGCGCCGTGAGCGCCAGCAACTCGCTGCAATGCACGGCGTGCACGCCGGTGCCATGGTGACGCACGAACCGGCTCGCGTGCCGGCCCGGGCCGAGATCGACGAAGCGCGTGACGCCATGCCGCCGACGCAAGCGGGACACCGCGCGCGCGAAGTCGATCGGTTGCGCCACGTTCGCCGTGAACTCGCGACGCAGATCGTCGCTGCCAGTGACCGCCCGTCCCCACAGGGTCGAGAACATGCGACGGCAGGCGCCGCGCATGGCGACGCCACGGGAAGCGACGTGCAGCATGCCTGCCGTGTCGCGCAGCACCGGTGCGTGCAGCGGGCAATCGCCGAGGTCCCGCACATGCGCTCCGGCCGCCGCGGCCGCGCTTCGCGCCGCCGCCATCGCCGCTGGTTCGCCGGCGAACAGCACGAAGCGTGGCGACAATCGGCAGGCCGCGACGCCGACCGCCTGCAGGGTCCGGCGCAGTGCCGTCGTCGCTGCGTGGTCGCGCGTGATCGCTGCCGCACTTGCCCCGTCCACGCACGGCAACGCCGGCAGCCCGGCCGCAAACGCGACCAGCTGCGCGAACGTCGCCGCGCGCGCATGGCAGCTGCGGGCCAGATCACCCAGCGAGTAGCCGCACAACCAGTCGGCGTGTTCGCCGCGACGCTCGAGTGCCGTCGCTGCCGCCAGCTGCATTGCCGCCACCGCCAGGGCGCGAAACGACCATGCCGGGGCCGCGCGCGGCAGTTCATCCCCAGCTTGCAGTGCCGCATCGAAACGCGCGAAGCCCGGCGTGGTCGCGAACGCAGCGACCACCAGGGCCCAGTGCGCCTGGAAACCCGGCAGGCGCAGCATCCACGCGTAGTCGTCGGGATGCCCCGCCCCGTTGAGGCCGGGAAACACGAAGGCGGTGACGCAGCGGCCCATGCCAGGATCCGGTCTCACTGCTTGGTCAACGTCGCGGTGGCGTTGGCACTGCCGCCGGCATCGAAGGTGATGGTGACGTTGGCGGTGATCGTCGTTGCCGTCCAGGTGCCGGTCAGCGTGAACGTGTCGACGCCGCCGGGAATCGCGCTGCCGCTCGCGTTCAACGTGCCATCCGCCGCGAGCGTGCCGGTCAACGTGCCGTAGACCGACGAGGAGATGCTGACCAGCGACGCATTCACCGCCGACACCGAGGCCGTGAACGACTCCAACGCCGGATTGCTGCCGCCGAAGACGTTGCCGTCCATGTCGAACTGCACGCTGAAGGTGTCGCCCGTCTGGCTGACCACGGCACTCACCGCACCGGTGCTCGAGAACGTGGTGTTGGTCCACGTTCCAGCCCAGGTGCCGAGGTACGTCGCGGCATTGAAGGTGGCGGAGCCACCGCCGCCACCGCCGCCGCTGCAGGCGGTGGGAACGGCGGCGAGGAAGAGGAACGGGACGAGCAGGAGTTTGTTCATTGGCGGATCCGGAGGAGAGCGCCGCGAGCGCGGCATCTCCTGAGCGGCGCCACCGCCGGCCGACCGCCACGATTTTCTGCCCGCACGGGGTCTGCGCGCAGTGTCGCCCTGGGGGGCGGTCTGCACTTCGCCGGACCGGGCGTGGGGGATGCAGTCTTTGCGGCTACGCCAACAACTGGCCACGCACGACGGTCACGGCATCGCCCCGCAGGAGCGCACGGTCGCCGCGCAACTCGATCTCCACTGCGCCGCCGCGGGCCGAAACCTGGAACCCGCGCAAGGTGGTGCGGCCGAGGCGCGCCGCCCAGAACGGGCCGAGCGCGCAGTGCGCCGAACCGGTGACCGGATCCTCGGGAACACCGACCCGCGGGCCGAAGAACCTCGACACGAAGTCGAAACCACGCCGGGCCGCCGCCGTGACGATGACGCCGCGCACCGGCAGCTTCGCCAACGCCGCGAGGTCGGGCTCGAGTCCGCGCACCGCGGCCTCGTCGCGCAGTTCGACCAGGTAGTCGTCGCTGTTGCGCGCCACGTGGCGGGGCGCTGCACCGAGCGCCTTCGCCAGCCCCGCCGGCGTCCTGCACGGCACTGCCGCGCGCGACGGGAAGTCGAGTTCGATCGCGCCGCCGCGGCGGACCGCGGTCAGTTCGCCGCTGCGCGTCGCGAAGCGCAGAGTCGCGCCTCCCGGGGCCAGCCCCTCGGTCCACAGCACGTGCGCGGCGGCGAGCGTCGCGTGCCCGCACAGGTCGACCTCGACCGTCGGCGTGAACCAGCGCAGCCGGAAGCCGCGTGCGGTCGCTTGCACGAACGCGGTCTCCGACAAGTTCATCTCGGCGGCGACGCTCTGCAGCCATGGCGTGGGACGCGTGGCCGACAGCAGGCAGACCGCGGCCGGGTTGCCGCGGAATGCAGCGGACGCGAACGCATCGACGTGGAACAGCGGAGTCGTCGGCATGCCCTGTTCCTACCGCACCGTGGTCGCGCCACCAACCGGAGTTCGTCGACGGCCTGTCTCAGCGTTGCGCGCCCGCGCACTTCGCACACGCCGACGCCTGCGGCAGGATCTCGAGCCGCGCCGCCGGAATCGCCTGGTGGCAACGTTCGCAGGTGCCGTAGTCGCCGCGTTCCATGCGCGCCAACGCGTGTTCGACGTCGACCAGTTCGGCGTTGGCATTGTCGTCGAGGCTCTCGAGCACGTCGCGGTTCTCGAGTTCCTGCGCCCGCTCTTCGCTGTCGGCCGGCAACGGCTCGGTGCGGTGGTGCAGGTGCCGGTCCAGGCGTTGCAGGCGCGATGTCAACTGCTCGTGCAACGCGAGCAAGCGGGCGCGAAAGGCACGGAGGTCACGTTTTTCCATGGCGGTCACCGGCATGGGAACGCCCGCGCTGGCAACGCCTTTCCCCCGACTGCGGCCCCGTCCAGTGCGGCAGAGGGCGTAGCCGAGGCGCCGACTCAGCCAGCGCCGGCGCCACGCCGTTCGGCGCGGTGGTAGAGCCACGACGCGCCGACGAACACGAGCCCGACCAGCACGAACGCGAGGATCCGATACAGCTGCTGCGCGCCCGACATGTCGAACACGAGCAGCTTGGCGGCGGTCGCGCCGAACAGCGTCAGCGCCACCACCCGCACCGTGCGGCGATCGCGGCGGAAGCCGTAGCTGAGCAACGCCGCCGCCACCACGACCCACGTCACGGTCACCGAGAACAGCGCGCGCCGGGCCGCTTCCGCACGCTCGCCAGGTCCGCTGCCGGCGTTGTCGAGGAACCACACCGGCGGTTCGGCGGTGAGCCCCGAGAACGCCACCGCGAAAGCGACCCAACGCAGCGGCTGCAGCCGTTCGCCCTCGCGGGCCCACCACACCGCCAACGCGATCGATGCCGCGACCAGCAGTGCGCGCAGGTTGGCGAACATCCAAGCGCACGGCCAATCCACCAGGTAGATGGCGAGCGGCACGCACAGTGCCGGCACCAACGCCAGCAACGCCACCATGCGCAGGCTGGCGTTGGTGGTCGCGAGCGCGCGGGCCCGGCCACCGGCCGAGCCGAGCACCACGGTCGTGCCGACCAGCCACACTGCCCACGGCGCGCCGTCGCCATCGATCCACGCCGCCCGACTCCACGCCACTGCTTCGAACGCGCCAAAGACCATCGCGAGCACCAGCGCCAGGGCCGGCGCCCGATCGGCCGCGGGCTTCGACTCGTGTAGCCGCAGGACGACGGCCGTCGCTGCGATCACGACGCAGCCGGCGATCGCGAACAGGAAACGTGCGTTGACGAGCAACCGATGCGACGCCAGCGGCACCGCGTAGTTGATGAACGCCGCCACCAGCGCCAGCGCCAGCGGCAACCACGCGAGCCGCAGCACCCGCCGGCTCGCCGAGTGCAGCGCCACGAGGGAACCACTGACCGCGAGCGCCAACCAGACCCAGCCGAGCACCTGCGCCATCGTGCCCGGGGCGGGGATCCGGTCGCCGCGTTGCAGCCACGCCGCCGCCTCGGCGGTCGCCAGCGCCGAACACGCCAGTTGCGCGCTTCCAGCCAGCAGCGGCCCGAGTGACTCGGCCCCGGGCAGCCGCGGCGATGTCCGTGCGAGCCACCACAGTGCCGCGATCACGGCAATGCCGCCGAGGCAGCAACCGTTGGCGATCAGCCCAGCCTCCGCCGGGTAGCGCTCGTAGGCGATGCCAACCAGGATGGCCGCGACCGCCAACGGCACCAGCCCGGCGAGGAAGCCCGCGAGCGAACGCAGACGCGACGCCGCCAGCGTGAAGGCGACCACGCCGAGCAGTTGCACTCCTGCAACTGCCAATGCCGGGACTCCCGGCGCCCACGTTTCGGCGTGACCGAGCGCATGTCGTCGCACTTCGAGCCCGGCGACGAGCAGCGTCCACCAGCCCGCAGTGACACCGACGGCGCGCGCGAGCCCACGTTCGCCGGGCGTGGTGGCGTTGCGATGATGCACCCACGCGAACGCACCGAGCCCAACGCTCTGCACCAGCAGTTGCGCAAACCACGGGTTCCACAACAACGCCGCGGTGCGATCGGCATTCAGCAAGTGGATGCCGACGGTGCGCAGCACCGCGGTCGCCAGCACCAGCAGCGCCACCGTGCGCATCGCCGGATTTGCGTAGCGATAGCCGAGCCACAGCAGTGCGGTCGCCTCGGCGAACCAACCGGTGGTGATGGTGTCGACCGGCAGCAGATAGAACAGGCTCAGCGTCAGCAGCACCGTGGCCAGCACGAAGAAGCCGTCGCGCGTGCGGCGGTCGTCACCGACGCGGCGCGCGACCAGCACGCCAAGGCCGAGGTAGAGCGCGGCGCCAGCGGCGCAACTGATGGCCAGCAGCCGCGGCGCCGTTTCGTGCAGCAGCCAGCCCGCGTAGCCGAAGGCCCAGGCGACGTTGGCGATCGCCAGCACGAAGCGTTCCCCGGCGACCGCGGTGCGGTGCCGGTAGTGGTGCGCAAACGGCAACAGCAGGAACACCAGGTGGAACGCGGCGAGCCACAGCAGCGACGCGTCGGGCTGCGGATGATCCTGGTGCCAGCGCGCGAGCCAGCCGCCGAACAAGAGGGCGGTGCCGACGAACGCGAGCAGGTCGAGCGCGCGCCAGCGGCGGTAGAACGCTGCCGACAGCACGCCGACGTCGAGCAGCAGCAGGTAGCCGCACAAGGCGTCGCGGGCGTCGGTGCCACTGCTGACCAGCACCGGTGTTGCGAAGCCGCCGAGCACGGCGAGGAACGCCATCGCGATCGCATCGAGCCGCACGGCGGTGACGAGGCCGAACGCAGTCACCAGCACCATGAGCCCGAACGCGGTCGGCGCCGTCAGCAGCGGCTCCGACACCACCATCACCGCCGGTTGCAGCGCCGCATAGACGGTGAGGTAGGCGAGCGCCTGGCCGCCACCGAGCAGGGCCTGGCCGAGTGGTGCCATGCCACCGCGCAGGCTGCGCCAGCCGGCGAACACCATCGCCAGCGCAATCGTGGCGGCGGTGGCGATGCGCATGCGCGGCCCGAACAGGCGACCCAGCCAATCGCGGTCGTACGCGTACTTCAGGAAGAACGCGATGCCGAGGAACAGCATCGCGATGCCGATCCACGTCAGCCACCGCATGCCGGTCCGCTCGACTCCTTCGAAGTGGCTCGCGGGAAGTGGTGGCGGCGCCGTGCTGGTCCTCGACTCGGCTCGCAACGGCGGCTCGGCTGGCGGTGTCGCCGCCGGGGACGCGAGGGCGGTGACCAAAGCCGCGGCAGAGATCGGCGGTGGCGCAACCGGCACGACCGGGGGCAACGGCGGCGGCGTCGCCGTGCGCTCGCTCACCGCCGCCGCAACCGGTGGCGCTGCGGCAACCGTGGCCGGTGTGGTCGGCGCCGGAGCAGCGGCCGGCGGTGGACTGCTTGGTGACGGCGCGACCGGTTCGCTCGGCCGCGGCCAGTTCGTTTCGGGCTTTGGCGCCTCGGCGGGACGTTCGCGGCCCAACCGACGTTCGAGATATTCAAGTCGTCGCTGCAGGTCGCGGGAGCGGGCGTTCGCGATCGTGCCAAGCACGGCTCCCACGAACAGGAAGCCGAAGCACAGGACGAGTACGAATACGATCGCTTCCATGCCAGCCACGCCGCCCAACGTGGCGCGGCGAGGGCGCATGTTAGCCGACGCACGCCGCGTTCCTTGCAGGCCGCGTCGGCGGAAAACGCCACCGGCCCGCACGGTGCGGGCCGGTGGCGCGGTCATCAGGAACAGGCCCGCCAGGCGGGCTCGTCGATTACCAGAGACCGACCGTCATCTGCATCGCGTTGCTGCTGCCCGAGATCAGCGGCAGCGCCGGGTTGAACACTCCGTCCAGTAGCACGTACTGCGCGAAGATGGTGGCACCCAGCAGGGCGGGGTTGTAGCCCGCGGGAATCGCCAGCGGCACCGTGCCGGTCCCGGTCGGGAAGAACGTGATCTCGTGCAGCAGGGCTCCGGTGCTGACACTGAGCAAGCAGCCCGGTGCCGTGATGCCCGGAATCGTGACGCCCGGGTTCAAGCCGACGAGGTCGATCAACTGGGCACCGAGCAGGGTGCCAGCCGGGATGTTGCTCGCGTTCCAAGTCACGCTCTGGCCACCGAACAGGCGGCCACCGTACTGCACGCCACCGGCGATCGGCGTGGCGACGGCGGTGAGGCCGATGTTGCCCGTCGCGCCCTCGACCGCGGTCGAGAAGGGGGTCTCGCTCGACAGGTCCCGGTTCTGCGGATCGACCGAGTTGAGGCCGGCGGCGCCGCCGATCCGGCCGCGCGTGAAGCCGACGATGCCCGACGAACCGCCAACGGTCGCGCCCGAGCTGCCGATGTGGATCGGCATGGTGCCGTAACGGAACTCGACCACGCCGGTGGCCTCGTACATCACCACCTGGAACGTCCAGTCGGCGTGCCCAAAGATCCCGACGCCGGAGACCGAGTTGAACTCACCGACGTTGAGCCACGTCACGTAGGTGATGGTGTTGCCCGGGCCACCCGCGGTGTCGTTGATGACGTGCAGGCCGGCGAGCGGGTTCAGGCCGGTGTTGCGGCCGGCGTTGAAATCGTGCCAGTACGGCGCGAAGCGCGCCGTGTTGGGGGTGGTCGAGGTGTTGCCAAGCCACTCGAGCAAGGTTGGGCTGAAGTCGCTTGTGACCATCGTCGCATCGAGCCACACGAAGCCGTTGGTGCTCGGCTTGATCGTCGGGGTCGAGCCACCCGGGTAGGCGAACGTCCAGCCGAGCGTGTGCGTGACGAGGGCGTCGTCGGCAATGCTCAGGGCTGCGGCGCCAATCTTGGTCGGGTCGACGGCCGGAGCGCCGGCGCTGACGTTGTAGAAGTTCGGAGCCAAGACGTTGTCCGGCGTCATCGTGAAGCCGGGGCCGTTGTCCCAGATGTCACCGTTGACGTAGGTCTGGTAGAAGGCCGACGGCGAGCCGCCGCAGCCTGCACCGTACCACGTGTTGCGGGCCGGGATCGCGGCGGTGTAGCCGCCCGGACCGGTGAACTCGAGGCCGACCACGGGCGGTGCGGTCGAGGCGGTGCCGGTCAGCGCTGCGGGCGTTGCCGTGTTGATGCCACGGCCGCGAACGAGGGGAACGCCTGGGGTGCTGTCCTGGATGGGAATCATCGCCAGCGGCGCTGCGTTGGCGGGGGCCGTCGGCAGGGTGATGTCGATCAGCAGGCTCGGCTCGGCGCCGGTCGGATTGAACGTGATCGCCGCACCGATCGCGACGAGGTCGATGTCGATGTTCCAGTTGTTCGGCGTGCTGCCGACGGACGGCGCCACGGTGACGGGAGTGGTGCCGAGCGGGCCCATCGTCGTCGTGTTCGGCAGCGCCGGCGCGCGGTTCGTCGCGAACGTGGTCGTGTTCATCGTCGTCGACGTCAACGACGTCGAGCCCAGTTCGACCGTGACGCCGCTGTAGACCTGGCCACCGTCGTTGATCTCGGCGTCTTCGCCGCGGAACTTCAGCCGTGTGATCGTCACCGGTCCGGTGACGCCTGCGTTGAGGAAGTGCGCGGCGTCGTAGACGATCTGGAACCGGCCGGCGGTCGTGCGCCACCAGCTGGTCGACCCGAAGTTGGAGAGTTGAGTCTGGCTCTCACAGAGGTTGTGGTGGTCGGGGAGGACGAGTTGCTGCTGGGCACCGAGCGCGCCAGCCAGGACGGCGAGGGCGAGGAGGGAAGTGGGCTTGTTCATGGTTGCTGGAGAGGAATGATGAGCAGAGGTTGCTGCCGGCCGGCCAGGATAGCTGACGCACGAAGCTTGCCAACTACGTCGATTTGCTGCGTCGCACGTGTGCGCCGCGCCGCAACGAGGGATCCGAAGCGGTGCCGAAGGCCCGGGCGGTTCGCTCCTCAAGATCCTCGTCGTGCATGTTGTCGATGCCACCGGCTTACGACTCCACCTACTCCCCGGGGCCGATCTCGTCCGCGTGGGTCAGAAAGTGTGCGCGAGCACGTTGCTGATCGCGCAGCCCGAGAAGTCGAACGCCTGGAACAGGAACGCATGGCCCTGCACGAACTGCGGCGCGAAGAAGCGGGTGACGAGGCGACCGGCTTCGTCGGCGGCGCCGACGCTGAACACGAGTGGATTGGCGATGCCGAAGGTGAGGCCGGGGCACGGCAGCGGGATGTTGCCGGCGGTATCGCCAAAGCCGATGACGACCGCGCCGCCAGGTCGATTGCCGGCGATGGTCAGGTGCGAGGTCTGTCCTCCCGCTTCGAGCGTGACAACGTCGTGTTGCCACCGGGCAAGACCCGATGGACCGAGGTGCCGGCAGTGACGTTGTCGCCCGTCGGTGCAAACCTGTTGCCGTCGCAGATCCGCATCGAGCGCGCGCTCGATCCCGGGTTTGGCATCGAGACGCTGACCTTGAAGAAGCTCGCGATCGAATGAGGTGCGAGCGGGCTCGAGAGCGTCAGCCGTTCTGCTCGTAGTGCTGCATCAGCTCGTGCACTTCCGTGGGTTGCAGGCCGACTGCCAGCGCGAGGAAGGCGAGTGTCTGCGCGTAGAAGTGATGCAGGACGAAGTCGCTGTAGTTCGTGTGCGGTGCGAGTTCCTTGGCGAGTTCACCGCGCCGCGCCGCGAACGTCTGGCCGTTCGGAAGCGTGGTGATCGCGTCGGGGTGGAACCGTTTCGTCAGCGTTTCGACAAGCAGCCGCCGATGTTGTTCCTCGCGTTCCTGGCCGGATGTCGTCGGTTGCGCGCTCATCATGGCCGCGACGGTTGCATGGTCGCTGGGGGTCAGCTCGGCCATGAGCTCGTCCATGGGCGTTGCTGCATCGCGCGCGATGCGCTCCATCATCAGCCGATGGCGTTCTCGCCCCGTCGAGTCCGAGGCGGCGCGCCAGTGTTGTTGGTAGATCTCGATCAGCGAATCGAGGTGTGTGCGCGTTTCCGCCGCGACCAGGACGCCGCGTGGATTCAGTTTCTGGTTGCCAAGCACCTTGTCCGACGTGACGGCGAGCGCGGCCTTGCGGTACATGCGCGCCGGGTCCAGGTTGTTGCGGACCAGGGCAGGACCCGGGTCACCGCCAGCCTTCTCGACCACACGCTGCTGCGATGTCGAGGCCGCCGATGCGAGCAGCGCGTCGATCTTCTCTTGCGGGAATGTGCTCGCCACCTGATCTATCGACTCGGGTGGGACCGCGGCAGCCTCAACGGCCATGGCTCGTGCTTCGGCCTGAAGCTGCAACCTATCCCGCGACCCCACGATCAACCGGTCGTAGGCCAACCAGGCCACCAACGCTGCGAGGACCAACGTGAGCGCCGTCCGCATCCGGGTTCAGAAGCCAGAACCCGTCGGGCAGAGGTAGTCACACGAACTGCACATCGCCGTCAATTTCACGATGGTCGGGAACGGAGTGCTGTGGACGTTCCAGTATTGGTCCGTCTTGGAATCGAAGGACCCGCACCCGGCGACTGAGACGCTCATGGTTTGCAGCCCGTAGGCCCAAGGAGCCCAGGTGATGATGACCGTGGCGTAGCAGTTCGTGTCCGCGACGACACAAGCCGCGCCACCTGCGTTGGCCTGGCAGGTGCAGGCGCCATCGCACGTGTCGACGTAGCTCGTGTATGCATGGGGGATGCTGGTAGCAATGCGGTTGCCAGAAATCCCCAGCACTGCCGTGAGAGACCAGGTTGCCTTGCAGCCGTTCAGGCTGCAGCCGGCTTGCGGATTCTGGGGAACGCCGAGCAGGCCGAGTGCCGTAGCTGCCAACGCCAGGATTGCTTTCATGAGCCTTCGCTTTGGTGAAATGGACCTTCGTCCATCGGATTGAACCACCGACATCCCAATCCGCAAGGGCCGGAGTCGTCCAGAATTCGCACGCCACGGCGAACGGGTGGACGAGGGCGCGCGCGATCGGCAGGATTGGTGAGGATGGGTTTCGGGTGGTCCGCGACCGCAGCTTCTCCTCGTGTCCCCCGAACCTCGAAGTCATGCGCACGCTGGTTGTCATGGCCATGGTCGTGGTCTGGGCAATCGCCGCGGTGGCGTGGCCGGACCTGCCGCCGCGGATTCCGATCCACTTCGACCTGGCGGGGGTTGCTGATGGGTGGACCGACACGAGCCTCTTGGCGTGGTTCGCACTGCCTGCATTCGCCACCGGGCTTGGCGTCGTGTTCGGTTGGTTGCTGCCGTGGTGGATGCTGCGTCTCGCGCGGGCGAACTCGCCCTGGTTGAACGTGCCGCGCAAGCAGCAGTTCAGGGCGCTGCCGCTGGAAGCGCGCGAACGCGCGATGCAGGCCGTGGGGGTGTGGCTGTACGCGATCGCGACCAGCATGCAGATGCTGTGCGGCTGGCTGCTGTTCGGCAGTGCGCGCGTCGCCGATGGGCGCTGGGACGTGCTGCCGTCATGGCCCGGGTTTTCGTTGCTGGCGGTGATTGTGGGGTGCGCGATCGCGCTGGCGTTCGCGACCTCGAGGTCGGTTCGCGGCGAGGTCGCGCGCGCCACTTCGTAGCCGAGCCTTGCGACGTTGCCGCGCAGACGGTCACAGCGAGGGTCGACTGGCGTGGTAGGCTGCCGCCGCCCTAAGGACGACCATCCCATGCCGACAACCCACACCACGTCGATGCTCGCGTTCCTGCTCTTGCAGACCGTCTTGCTGGCGCAAAAGCCCGGCACGGAATCGCGCACGATCGACGTCGAAGGCCAGAAGCGTGAGTACCTGCTGCACATCCCGCGTGGCTGGAAGAAGAGTGACAAGACGCCGGCTCCCCTGGTCGTGATGCTGCATGGTCGCACCAGCGACGGCAAGGCGGCGGCCAGCAGCTACTACGGTTGGACCGCTCTTGCCGACAAGGAAGGCTTCGTGGCCGTGTTCCCGACGGCGCTCGGCAAACCGACCAGTTGGCAGCCAGCGGTTGGTGGCGCGGCCACGGTCGACACCAGGTTCCTGAGTGAGTTGATCGACGCCGTGGTCAAGGAACTCGCACTCAACAAGGACCGGGTCTTCATGACGGGCCACAGCAGCGGCGGCTTCATGAGCTACTCGTTCGCGGTGATGCACCCCGACAAGGTCGCGGCCATCGCACCCGTGGCGGGGCTGCTGCTCGGCGACGGCAAGCCGGAGTTGCCCGTGTCGGTGCTCTCGTTCCACGGCATGGCCGACGATGTCGTCGCGTACGACGCCGAACACGGCAAGGCAGCGACGTACCGCGGCATGCCTTCGGCGATGGAGTCGGCCGCCGCGTTCGCGAAGCACAATGCCTGCGCCGACAAACCCAAGCGCACCGATCTGCACGCCGGCAAAGTGCACGTCGACACCTGGGCTGACGGCAAGTCCGGAACGCGCGTCGAACTCTACAGCCTCGAGGGTTGGGGCCATGGATGGCCGGCCGGTAACTGCAAGGTGGCTGCCACCGACCTGATCTGGAAGTTCTTCCAGCAGCACGCTCGCCCGCCGAAGGCAACGAGCAAGAAGTAGCAACGTCGGCGGCGACGTCGGCAGAACCGCGCGGCAGCAGCCGGCCTCAGGGGCGGCGCAACGCCAGGATCTGGGCGTTGCCGGTGTCCGCGTCGTTGCTCGCGACCGCCGTCCGGACGCCGGTGGCACCCGCTGCCGCCTGCAGCGCGTAGGTGCCCTCGATCGAAATGCCCGTCGCCACCGGAACGCCTTGGCTCGCGACGTCGAAGGCCTCGGTCATGCTCGCGGGCGGCGTCCAGGTCGCGCTCGACGAGAAGGAGTGGAAGGTCACGACCATCGTGTTGGCCACCGTGGTCGTCACGTCGGGCGTGGCATGGGAAAGCGAACTGGCGGTCGTCTGTCCGTTCTCGACATCGACCGGCACGGCGGTGTCGACGCCGCTGAACGACATGATCCCGCCCACGGTTCCGGTGCTCGCGGAGAAGGTCCAGTCGTGCGAACTGGCTTCCCCGAGGACCGCAACTCGCGTGTAGATCGCCAGCGAGTTCTGGGCACCGGTGGCGTTGTTCGTCCGGCGCACCAGGGTCCAGCCACTCGGCGCGGTGATGACGGACGTGCTCGGGCGCACGCCGACGGCCGCAACCATCACGTCTCCGGCGACCGTCCCCGTCGGGGTTGCCATCGTCAGCGTCAACACGCCCGAACCAGCGCTGGCCGCCGTCGCCGCGCGGAATTCGATGAGGGTCACGGTCAGCGTCGTCGTGCCGAAGATGCCGCTGCCCGGATCCGTAGCGCGGATCGTGGTGCTGCCGGTCGCGACGCTGCTGGCGAGACCTTCGCTGCCGCCGGCGTTGCTGATCGTCGCCGTCGCGGTCGTCGTCGAACTCCAGGTTGCCGACGTGGTGAGATCCTGCGTCGTGGTGTCGGTGTAGGTGCCGGTCGCCGTGAATTGCTGCGTCTGCCCCAACGGGATCGATGGGTTGCTCGGCGTCACTGCGATCGACACCAGCACCGCCGACGTGACGGTCAGCGTCGTCGTGCCGAAGATGCCGCTGCCCGGATCCGTCGCGCGGATCGTGGTGCTGCCGGTCGCGGCGCTGCTGGCGAGACCTTCGCTGCCGCCGGCGTTGCTGATGGTGGCTGTCGCGGTCGTGGTCGAACTCCAGGTCACCGACGTCGTCAGGTTCTGCGTCGTGTTGTCGGTGT
>SXPB01000187.1 GCA_005776475.1 Planctomycetia bacterium | reverse complement strand
TCGGCGACTACTTCAAGAAGGAGTGCGTCGGTTGGATCTGGTCCTTCTTCACCGAGGCCTGCGGCATCCCCGCCGAACGCCTGGTGGTCACGATCTACCGTGACGACGACGAAGCATTCGAGTTCTGGACGAAGCACCTGGGCCTGTCGCCCGACAAGGTGTTCCGCTTCGGCGAGAAGGAGAACTTCTGGCCCGCGGAAGCGCCGAGCAAGGGCCCCAATGGCCCGTGCGGCCCGTGCAGCGAGATCTACTTCGACAGCAAGCCCGGCCAACCGTACCCCGACAAGAAGGGCCTGGAGTCGCTGCCCGACGATCGTTTCACCGAAGTCGGCAACTGCGTGTTCACGCAGTTCGACCGCCAGTCCGACGGCACGCTGAAGCCGCTGCCACAGAAGAACATCGACGTCGGCCTCGGCCTCGAGCGCATCGCCGCGGTGCTGCAGGGTGCGAAGAACAACTTCGAGACCGAACTGTTCCGCCCGTATCTCGACCACCTCGGCAAGGCCACCGGCATCAGCTACGGCCAGGACGCCCAACGCGACATCCGGATGCGCCGCATCGCCGACCACGTGCGCGCGATCACGTTCTGCATCGCCGATGGTGCGTTGCCGAGCAACGAAGGTCGCGGCTACGTCGTGCGCAAGATCCTGCGTCGCGCCGCGCGCGACGGCTACGAACTCGGACTGCACAAGCCGTTCTTGTTCGAACTGGTGGACATCGTCGGCCGCCTGATGGGGGACCAGTACCCCGAAGTGCGCGAGAACGCCGGCCAGTGCCGTGCCGTCATCAAGGGCGAGGAAGAGAACTTCCTGGTCGTCTACCGCCAGGGCATGGCGCGCCTCGACGTGTTCCTGACCGAGAGCCGGAAGCCCCAGCAGGGCGCCAGCACCGCCGGCGGCGGCGAGTTCGCGTTCACGCTGCACGACACCTACGGCTTCCCGGTCGACATCACGCAGAAGGTGATGGAGGAGCGCGGCCACAAACTGGACGAAGCCGCATTCGAAGCGGCGATGGAAGCGCAGCGCCAGCGCGCCCGCGCCAGCATGGCCACCGCCGATGCCGTGTTCACCGCCAGCGTCGCCGTCAAGCTGCGCGACGCCAAGTGCACGCCGACCCAGTTCGTCGGCTACACCGACATCGCCACGAGCACCACCTTGACCGGCATCATCGGCGATGGCGACGTGCTGGCGCCGAAGGCAACCGCGGGCCAGAAGGTGCTGCTGGTCGGCGCCCAGACGCCGTTCTACGCGCAGGGCGGTGGCCAGGTCGGCGACCGCGGCACCATCACCACGGCGACCGGCAGTGCGACGGTCACCAACACGACGGCGTTGGATGGGTTCCACCTGCACCACGCGATCGTGCAGAGCGGCCACATCGAGGTCGGCCGCACCGCCACCTTCGCCGTCGACGAACCCGCTCGCCGCGCTACCGAGCGCAACCACACCGCGACGCACCTGCTGCACGCGGCGTTGAAGCGAATCCTCGGCGACCACGTCAGCCAGGCCGGTTCGGAGGTCTCGCCCGACCGCCTGCGGTTCGACTACACGCAGCCGGAGAAGCCGTCCGCCGAGCAGTTGCAGCGCGTCGAAGACGAAGTGAACGCGCAGATCCTGCTCGCCAGCGAGGCCAAGGCCGTCGTGCGCAAACTCGACGACGCCCGCGCCGCCGGCTTCGTCGCGCTGTTCGGCGAAAAGTACGGCGAGCAGGTGCGCACGCTGCAAGTCGGCGAGTTCAGCAAGGAACTCTGCGGTGGCACGCACGTGCGCAACACCGGCAACATCGGCGCCTTCCGGATCGTCACCGAGACCGCGGTCGCCGCCGGCACGCGCCGCCTCGAGGCCGTCACCGGACTCGTCGCCAACGACCTGGCCCGGCAAGAGCGCGCGCAGCTGGCGCAGATCGCCAACGCGCTGAAGGTTCCCACCGGCAAAGTCGCCGAACGCGTCGGCGAACTGACCGACGAACTGAAGAAGGTCCGCAAGGACCTCGAGAAGGCCACCGCCCCGGACCTCGACGTCGAACTGCAGAAGCTGCGCGCCGCCGTGGTCCAGAAGGACGGTGTGCACACGGTGATCTACGAACGGCCGGGCCTGCAGGGCAAGGACGCGCAGGAGCTGCTGAAGCGCGCGCAGAAAGCGTTCGAACCGATGGTGGGGCTGGTGTTCGCCACGATCGAAGGCGAAGTCCAGATCACCGCCGCCGTCAGCACGCCGCTGCTCGGCCGCATCAAGGCCGGCGACATGGTGAAGAACCTGGCCACCTTGCTCGGCGGCGGCGGCGGCGGGCGACCCGAAGCCGCCCAAGGCAAGGGCCGCGACGGCAGTCGGCTGGCCGAAGCCAAGGTGGCGGCCGAAGCGATGTTGACCGCCCAAAACCTGCGTTGACAGCCGGGTTGCGTGGGGGAGCCACGGCCCGTGGGCCGGTCGCCCGGCTCCTGGTTTCCCACGCATTCCTGGCCAGACGCGCCGTTGACTTCCCACTGTTGGTCCGTAATCTCTTCCGCCCTCTGATTCCCCGCACACAGTCGGCCGAGCGGTCTTCTGCGCGGTGAGCACCTAAGCAACCGAACATGGCAAATCCGAAGCGAAAACTGAGTCGCGCGAGCAAGGGTCACCGCCGCGCCCACCTGGCGTTGGAACGGGCCCAACTGGTGCGCTGCACGCACTGTGGCGCGATGATCAAGCCGCACACGATCTGCAAGGCCTGCGGCCACTACCGCGGCCGGCAGATCCTCGTCGCCGAGAACGGCTGATCCCGTTTCCGGAGCGGGCAACCGGTGCCAGATCCGGGCCGTCGTCGGCCCGGGTTCCGGTCGGTTGTCCCGGGCCGGAGGTCCGAGCGGGCCTCCGGTGCGCAGAACGTCGCGCGTGCGTCACTTCCCCGTCCGCAGCTCCCGGTAGCCGCAGTCGCTCAAAGGAACGCCCATGACCAAGGTTGTGCTCGATGCTGTCGGCGGCGACCACGCCCCCAAAGAATGCGTTGCTGGCGTTGCGCTGGCTCTGCAGCGGGGTTTCGTGCGTCCGGAGCAACTCATCCTCACCGGCCCGCAGGAACTGGTCGCCAACGCCCTGCGCGAACAGAACGTGCCGACCGCGGGCCTGACCCTGGTCGACGCCCCCGACCTGTTGACCTGTGACGACTCCCCGACCGACGCGATGCGCAAGAAACCGCGCAACAGCATCTCGATCGGCATCCAGGAAGTGAAAGAGGGTCGCGCTGGCGCCTTCGTCAGTGCCGGCTCCACCGGCACCGTCGTCGCCGCCTCGACCCTGGGACTTGGCTGCCTCGAAGGCATCAAGCGCCCGGGCATCGGCGCCATCATCGCGGGCGAGAAGAACCCCTTCCTGGTGCTCGACGTCGGCGCCAACCCGATGCCGAAGGCGTTCCACCTGGCCCAGTACGCCTTGATGGGCGCGGTCTACTACGGCGCCACGTTTGACATCAAGGATCCGAAGGTCGGCGTGCTCAACATCGGCAGCGAGGAGCTCAAGGGCAATCCGCTGGTCCGCGAAGCCCGCGCGCTCATCAAGCAGCTGCCGATCAACTTCCACGGCAACGTCGAAGGCCTCGAAGTCTTCCACGGCGACTGCCATGTCGTCGTCACCGACGGCTTCACCGGCAACGTCTTGTTGAAGGTCAGCGAAGGGGTCGCCGAGTACGTGCTGCGCACGATGTTCGGGCTGATGCAGAAGGCCCAGATCGAGCTGCCCAAGATCGGCCAGGTGAAGGCCGGCATCATGCCACGCGTCGACTTCTCGGAGTACGGCGGTGCCCTGCTGCTCGGCGTCAACGGCGTGGTCACGATCTGCCACGGCCGCTCGCACGCGCCGGCGTTCGCCAACGCGATCCGCTTCGCGTGCCGGGCCATGGACGCGCACGTCAACCAACACATCGTGCAGGCCGCGCGCAGCCTGGCGCCCCAATCCGAGCCGAACGCATGATCCGTCACCACGGTACCACGCGGTCGCCCGGCGAGGCCGGCTGACATGACCACGCTGATTCCCGTCGGCATGGCCGGCCTCGGTCGCTACGTGCCCGAACGCCGACTCACCAACCAGGACCTCGAGAAGCTCGTCGACACTTCGGACGACTGGATCGTCCAACGCACCGGCATTCGCGAACGTCGCATCGCCGCACCCGACCAGGTGACCAGCACGTTGGCTCTCAACGCCGCCAGGCTGGCCCTCGCCGACGCGCGCATGGAGCCCGACGAGATCGATCTCGTCATCTGCGCCACTGTCACCGGCGACCAGCCGTTCCCGGCGACCGCGTGCCGGCTGGGCCTCGACCTCGGCTGCAAACGCGCCGGCGGCTTCGACCTCGGCGCCGCCTGCAGCGGCTTCGTGTTCAGCTCGCAGGTCGCCGCCGGCATGATCCAGTCAGGCCAGGCGAAGAACATCCTGGTGGTGGGCGCCGAGATCCTGAGCCGCATCCTCGACTACAGCGACCGCAACACCTGCGAGCTGTTCGGCGACGGCGCTGGCGCGGCGGTCTACACGTCGCTCGAACGCGCCGGCCGCGGCGAGTTCCTCGGCGGCTCGATCGGCATGGAAGGCGGCGCCGAGGGCATCCTGGCGCAACCCGCCGGCGGCAGTCGCCACCCGGCCACCGCGAGCACCGTCGAACAGAAGCTGCACTACATGAAGATGGGCGGGACCAAGGTGTTCCGCTTCGCAGTGCGCGTGTTCGCCGAACTGGTGCAGGGCGTGATCGACAAGTACGGCCGCGACCAGATCGGCGTGATCGTGCCGCACCAGGTCAACCAGCGGATCATCGAGTCGGCGATGGAACAGCTGTCGATGCCGATGGACTCGGTGTTCTGCAACATCGATCGCTACGGCAACACGTCGGCGGCTTCGGTGCCGATCGCGCTGCGCGAGGCGCTCGAAGCGGGTCGTCTGCAAAAAGGAAAACTCGTGGTCATGCCGGCGTTCGGAGCCGGTATGGCTTGGGGGCATCTGTTGCTGCGATGGTGATCGGCCGCGTGCCGGTCGCCTGACCTGCACGCCTCCGCTTCCCTTCGCACCTGACGCGAACCGAGAAGATGATGCAGTTCAGCGGCAAATCAGCACTGGTCACGGGCGCCTCGCGCGGCATCGTCCGCGCGATCGCGGTCGGACTCGCCCGTCACGGGGCCGACGTGTTCTGCACGTCGACCAAGGACGGCGGTTGTGCCGACACCCTGGCCGCGATCGCCGCGTTGCCGGCGGGCTCCGGCAAGGGCCAGGCCCTCGTTGCCGACGTCGCCGACCAGGCCTCGGTCGAAACGCTCGCCAAGACCGTGCTCGAACGCGCCGGCAAGCTCGACTTCCTGGTCAACAACGCCGGCATCAAGCGCGACGGGCTGTTCCTGCGCATGGGCAGCGACGACTTCGACGCCGTGTTGTCGACCAACCTGCGCGGCACCTTCCTGGTCTGCAAGGCCTTCGTCCGCGCCATGGCCAAAGCCCGCGGCGGCCGCATCGTCAACATCGGTTCGGTGGTGGGCCTCACCGGCAACGCCGGCCAGGTCAACTACGCCGCCAGCAAGGCGGGCCTGATCGGCCTGTCGAAGTCGCTGGCGCAGGAACTCGCCGGCCGCGCCATCACCGTGAACGTGATCGCGCCCGGCTTCATCGAGACCGACATGACGGCTGGTCTCACGCCGGAAATCAAGAACACCATGCTGCAGCAGATCCCCCTGGGTCGCTTCGGCAATCCTGACGACATCGCCGCTACCGTAGCCTTTTTGTGCAGTGACGCCGGTTCCTACCTCACGGGACAAACCCTCGTGGTGGACGGCGGCATGACCATGTAGCTACGCTAGCGGGTTCGTCCGAATCCTCTTCTCCCCGATGCAGGGGTGACCCCGCATCGACCCTGAATTTCCCATAGTCCGTACGAGGCAAAGAACGTGTCGAAGGCTGACAACATCGAGGAACGCGTCCACAACATCGTCTGCGAGCAGCTCGGAACGACTCGCGACAAGATCACCGCCGAAACCCACTTCATCAACGATCTGGGCGCCGACTCGCTCGACACCGTCGAGCTGGTGATGGAGTTCGAGGACGAGTTCGAAGTGAACATCCCGGACGAAGACGCCGAGAAGATCCAGACCGTTGGCGACGCCGTGAAGTACATCAGCGGCAAGCTGAGCTGATCGGATCGCTGGCTGGCGGGCTGGGTGCATGCGGTCGCGGCGTAGCGCACGTCCGTGCCGTAAACTCTGGTATCGGCGTGGCATCGCGCCCACGCCTGCGCACAGGCAACTCCCATGAGCAGACGTCGGGTCGTCATTACCGGTGTCGGGGCGGTTTCGTCGCTTGGGCTCGACATGAAGTCGAACTGGGCGGCGATGCTGGCTGGCACCTCCGGAGCCGGACCGATCACCAAGTTCGACACCAAGAACCACACCTGCAAGTTTGCGCATGAGGTTTGGGACTGGGTGACGGACAAGCACTTCGCGCGTCCCGAGAGCAAGAAGCTCGAGACGTTCACGATGTACTACCTGGTCGCCGCCGCCGAGGCGATGGCAGCGTCCGGGCTCGACATGCAGAAGGAGCAGCGCGACCGCGCCGCCTGCATCCTCGGCACCGGCATCGGTGGCATCCACGAGATCGAGGCCAGCAAGCAGCTGCAGATGGAACGTGGCGCCGACCGCATCAGCCCGTTCTTCATCCCGAAGATCATGGCCAACGCGATGGCCGGCCAGGCGGCGATCCGCTTCGGTCTGCAAGGCACCTGCTACGTGACCTCGTCGGCGTGCGCGTCGTCGAGCCACGCCATCGGACTCGCGCTGCGCACGATCCAATGGGGCGAAGCCGACATCGTGCTGACCGGCGGCAGTGAAGCCGCGACCACCGAACTCGGCCTCGGCGGCTTCTGCTCGCTGCGCGCCGTGTCGACCCGCAACGATGCCCCGAAGCAGGCGTCGCGCCCCTGCGACCGCGACCGCGACGGCTTCGTGATGGGCGAAGGCGGGGCAGCCCTCGTGCTCGAAGAGTACGAACACGCGAAACGCCGCGGCGCGCCGATCCTGTGCGAGATGCTCGGCTACGGATCGACGGACGACGCGCACCACATCACCGCGCCGAACGAAGACGCCGATGGGCCCAGCCGGGCCATGGCGCAGGCGCTGCGCGATGGGGGCGTTGCCGCCGAACGCGTCGGCTACATCAACGCCCACGGCACCAGCACGCACCTCAACGACAAGATCGAAACCGCAGCGATCAAGCGCGTGTTCGGCAACCACGCGAAGCGCCTCGCCGTGTCGTCGACGAAGTCGATGGTCGGCCACCTGCTCGGCGCTTCGGGCGCGATCGAACTCGCGGCCTGCGTGATGTCGATCCGCGACGGCAAGGTCCACCCGACGATCAACTACCAGACGCCGGACCCGGACTGCGACCTCGACTACGTTCCGAACGTGGCCCGCGACCTCAAGATCGACTGCGCCATCAGCAACTCGCTCGGCTTCGGCGGCCACAACACGAGCCTCCTGCTCGGCCGAATCTGAGCCGCGTCGCCGGCGGCGACCCGACTCAGCGATTGCTTGGACGCCGCAACGCGGGGGCCGTCCTCCGGCGAATTGACGCAACTGGCCCCGCTGCAGCGTCACCTTGTGTGCCGCGTCGCCGGCGGCGACCCGACTCAGCGATTGCTTGGACGCCGCAACGCGGGGGCCGTCCTCCGGCGAATTGACGCAACTGGCCCCGCTGCGGCGTCCGCCGGAAGCCTGCCGGCATGAGCCATGCCGCAGGCAAGCGCCGATGCCAGGGGCGAAACGTCGTTCTGGGGAAAGCGCCCCGTTGCAAGAATCGCCGCGCACGGCTACGGAGGGGGCGTTCCCTCTTTCTCAGCCATCCCAGTCATCACGCCCGCCGGGCGAGGAGTTCCCATGAAGAAGAAGCTGAAAGACGCACTGCACCGCTTCAAGGTCGAGACCTTCCGGATGACGCACCACGGCCCCGACAACCACCAGGAGCTCGCTCGCGAGATCATGGATCACACGGGCCAGGCGCTGCAGAACGCCTACCACTTCCATTTCGACAAGAACACCCCTCCGCACCGCGTCGAGATTTTCCAGATGATCAAGTCGGTGGCGCTGGAGACGCTGCTGCCGCCGGTCGTCGAGAAGCTGATGCGCCGGATTACCGTGCTCGAGCACCAGAACGCCAACATGGTGAAGCTTCTCGATGAGCTGATGGAAGCGTTGTCGGAGGAATGATGCGAACAGTCCTCGCCGGCGACCTCGGCGGCACCAAATGCCGGTTCGCCCTTGTCGGCGAAGATTTTTCGGTCCACTCCGTGCAGCACGTCCCGACGGTGCGCGAGCGCGCCCCGTTCCTGCAGGCGCTCGAGCAATCCGTCGCCCGCATTCTCGCGAGTCTGCCCAAGGGCTGCGAACCGCCGACGGCGGCCGGGTTCGGCACCGCGGGCGTGATCCCCAAGGACGGCCGCTCGATCGATCGCGCGCCGAACCTGCCGCTCGACGGCTTCCCGTTGGCGAAGTTCGTCGAAGACCGCTTCGGCCTGCCGACCACGCTGCTCAACGACGGCCGGGCCAGCGCCTGGGGCGAGTTCCTGCGCGGCCACGCCGCCGGGCGCGATCCGCTGCTGTGCCTGTTCTTCGGCACCGGCATCGGCATCGGCCTGATCCACGACGGTCGCCCCCTCGCGGGCGGCACCAACGCGGCCGGCGAGATCGGCCACACGACCTTCCGTCCCGGGGGCCGACGCTGCCCGTGCGGCGGACTCGGCCACTTCGAAGCCTACTGCGGTGGCCGCGCGATCACCGAACGGGCCGCCGAGTTGCTCGGCAAGGCCCCCGCGGGAACCTGGACCGTCGGCGACGTCGTCGCCGCGAGTCGCGCCGGGTCGGCACTGCAGACGATCGCCCAGAGCCTGCTCGACGAAGCCGCCGACGCGGCCTGCACCCTGGTCGAGAACGCGTGCACGCTGCTCAACCCGAGCGCCGTGGTGCTCGGCGGCGGCGTGTTGTCGGGCTGGCCCGAACTCACCGCGCGCATCGAGACGCATGTGCGCTCGCACACCAGCCACGCGATCCACGATCGCCTGCAGTTTGCGCCGACGCTCGGCGGCTCCGACGCGATTCTGTGGGGGGCAGCCGCATCGACGGAAGCCCTGTGGCCGCGCCGCCGCTGATTCGCCCGCACTGCGGCCACCGTTCCTTCGCCGCCGCCTGGACGGGAACTGCCGCCCGGCGCTCGCGGTCGTTCGACCTCGCCGTATGCTCGCGCCACGTTCACCTGGGAGGGTGATGCGATGGATGTATGCGTTCTCGCCGGCGGGCGCTCGCCGGAACACGATGTCTCGTTGGCTTCGGCGGCGCAGGTCCTGCACCACCTCGACCGCCAGCAACACCGGGTCTGGCCGGTGTACCTCGACCGCAGCGGCGGCTTCTGGCCGGCGCGCGCGCCGTTGCCGGCGGGAGCGCCGTGGCAACACGACGCCGCCGGCAGCACCGCGGGGCGCATGCGTCCCGGCGCGGCATTCGACTTCCTGCTCGACCACGCGCGCATCGACGTGGTGATGCCCATCCTGCACGGCCCGTTCGGCGAAGACGGCACCGTGCAAGGCCTGTGCGAGCTCTACGACCTGCCATGCGTCGGCTCGGGCTGCGCCGCGTCGGCCGTGGCGATGGACAAGCTGCGCACCCGGCAAACGCTTGCCGCCGTCGGCGTGCCGCTGGCCAAGGCCTACGAACCGACGACGCCGCTGGCGCGCGCCACCGCCGCGATCGAGTTCGCGCGCATGCAGGCCACGGTCGGCAGCCCGGCCTTCGTCAAGGTCGATGCGTCGGGCAGCACGTTCGGCGTGCAGCGCATCACCAGCGAAGCGGACCTGGCGCGCTTCCTCACCGAGTTCCGCGGCACGTTCCGTCGCTGGTTCGCCGAGCAGGCCCTGGTCGGCGAGGAGATCACGGTCGCGGTGCTCGGCAACACGGGGGATGTCCTGGAAGCCTTGCCGCCGGTCGGGATCTATCCCAAGTGCGCCGACTGGTTCACCCACGAAGCGAAGTACATTCCGGGTGCCACCGAAGAGGTGATTCCGCCGCGCGGTCTTTCGCCGGCCCAGATCGCCGACGTGCAAGCCCTCGCCATCCGCTGCCATGAAGCCCTCGTCTGCGACGGCATGTCGCGCACCGACATGATCGTCACCAAGGACGGCCCGCGGGTGCTCGAGACCAACACCATTCCTGGACTCACCAAGACCAGCTTGCTGCCGCAGGCCGCGGCCGCCGCCGGCTACACGTTCCCGGCCCTGCTCGATCGCCTGCTCGGCTTCGCGCTGCAGCGCACGAAGTCGCCGAACCAGAAGGCTGCCCCCGCGGCGAACGTCGCGCCGCCGCCACCCTCATCCCGCAGCGCGGAGGCCTGAACCCGTGGGGGCCCGCGTGCACGACCTGGCCCCATGGCAGCTGCCGCAGGCGCCGACCGCGCCGGCGCCGGCCGCCGACGGTTCGTTCTGGCAGTGGTTGTTCGATCTCGGCCAGAAGCCCGGCGTCGTCGAAGTGGCACTTGCCGTGCTCGTGCTCGGCACCGCGTTCATGTTCTGGTGGCGCATGGCGGCACTGGTGCGCGATGCGCGTTCGCGGCAGGCGCTCGCCGACTACCTGCTCGGCGTCGAACAAGCGTTGCACGGCGATCTCGACGGCGCCCACGATCGCCTGACCCAGGTGGTCGCCAACGACCCCGAGAACCACTTCGCGCGACTGATGCTCGGCAAGGTGCTGGCCGAACGCGGCGAGCCCGAGCAGGCGCACCAGCAGCACGTCTGCCTGAAGACGGCGTTCGGCATCGACAGCGCCGAGAACGACCTGATGCTGGCGCACAGCCTGCTGCTCGCGGGCCTGCCGCGCGAAGCCGGCGACACCGCGCAGCGCGCGCTGCAGAAAGCACCCGAACGGGCGGCGGCGTGGGACTTCGTGTATCGCGCGCGGCTGCAGAGCGGCGACTTCGAAGCCGCCCAGGTGGCCGGCAAGAAGTTGCTCGACCTGCTGCGCGACGGCAAGGCGCGGCGCGAGTTCACGGTCGATCTGGCGCACACGCAGGCGCAGGCTGGCGACTTGCGGCTGCGCAGCGGCGACGTCGCCGGCGCCACCGCGTTGCTCGGCGACGCGCAGCGCCACGGCGGCAACACCGCACCCGTGCAACTGCTGGCGGCCCGGCTCGAAGTGCGCCGCAGTGGCGTTCCCGCCACCGTGCAGGCGTTGCTCGCGAACCCGGACGCAGCCACGTCGCAGGTACCGGCAGTGGCCGTCGCCGCGAAGCACCGCACCGAAGGCCTGCCGTTGGCCGCGCTCGGCGGCCTCGCGCCCAGCCGCTTCACCTGCCGCGCGTGCAAGGCGCCGCTGCCCGACCGCGTCGCTGCGTGCCCGCGGTGCCACGCCTCGGCACCGGCCGAACTCGGCGAACCGCGCATCGTCGCCGATCTCGCCTCGCCGCTGCAGACGATGGACGCGATCGACGTCAACGATGCGCACGTGCAACGGCTCGTGCTGCGCCTGCTCGACGGCACCGGCGACGAAGCGCGCCTCGCTCGCGCCGAACTGCTCGAACTGCGCGAGATCGCCGTGCTGGCGTTGCTGCGCGCCGCCTGGAACCAGAGCGGCAGCACCCAGGACAAGGCGATCGAAGTGTTGCGCGCCATGGGCCCGTCGATCGCGCCGGACCTGTTCTCGGCCAGCGACGAACTCGGCAGCCAACGCATCCTGCCGCTCGGTTCACGTTCGCCGGCGGCGCTTGTGGGCCGCGTGATCCAGGGCTTCGACCGCGCCGCGTTGCCGCACGTCGAGCCGTTGTTCGCGTCGGCGAAAGCCGAGCATCGCAAGATCCTGATCGACTTTTTCCTCGGCCTGCACGACCTGCAACAGTTCCAGCTCGTGCTCGAACGCTTCCCGCCGATGGAGATCCTGCATCGCCTCAACAAGGCCGATGCCGAAGTGCTGCGGCGCTTCCTGCAGGCGGTCCCGCGCGGCCACTTCGTCGCCGAGTCGCTGCTGCGTGAAGAGACGTTCCATCGCGACGAAGAACTGCTGGCGGCGATTCCCGGTGCGGCCGATCGCGAAGTGCTGGTCGCGGTGATGCGCGCGCGCGGGCCGTCGCGCTCGGCGCTGACGGTGCTGCTGGCCGGCCTGTCGACGGCCGAACTCGCCGACACCGCCGAACAGGTGCTCAGCGAACTCGGCCCGGGCGCGCTCGACCACGTGCTCGCCGCCTTCGCCGATCCCGAACAGGGCGCCTCCGAACGGCGCCGGCTGCAGCGCGTGCTGGTGCGGCTCGGCGGTGCGGCGGCGACGGCGGTGTGCGACAGCTTCGGCCCGGAACCGACGGCTCTCGACGACGAACTGCGCGCGATCCTCGTCGGCATCGGCGCCGCCGCCGTGCCGGTGCTGCAGGCCGCGTACGGACGTTCGGGCTGGCTCGAGAAGGTGAGCCTCGGACTCATTTCCAGGCACACCAACCGGCGCGTGCAGATCATCCTGGCCCTTCGCGCGATCGGCACGGGCAACGCCAACGACGTGCTGCGCGCGCTGCTCGCCGACGAAAGTGATGCCAACCTCTGCCTGCGTCTGCAGCAGTCGCTGCACGGGGCGAACGACGAGGGGGGCGCCCGTGGGTAAGGTCGGCGACTGGGTGCGGCGCGGGCTGTTGTTCCCGCTCAAGGCGCTGCTGCCGAAGAATCCGTGGCTGCGCGTGCTCGTCTACGCGTTGCCGGTGGTGTTGTTGCTGGCGCTGTTCAGCCCGGCCCTCGACGTCGTCGTGCGCCTGCTCGAACTGGTGCTGCGGCTGATCGAACCCCTGCTGCAGACGACGCTCGGCCGCGTGCTGCTGCTGCTGCTCGTGTTCACGTTCGGCGGCATGTTCGCGGTGTGGTTGTTGAAGAGCCGCGTGCGCGACATGCGGGCCGAAGCGGTGCTCGGTCGCCATCTGCAGGCGGTGGGTGCCTTGGTCGGCCAGGATCGCCGCCGCTGCCGCGATCTGTTCCGCAAGGTGGCGCGCTACCGCGGCGCCCCGCCAACGCGCTATCCGCACGTGGTCGCCGACGCCAACCTCAAGCTCGCGCGCGAGAGTCTCGACGCCGGCCGCACCGACGAAGCGCTCGGCTGGCTGTCGCGCGTGATCGAGCCAGGGCTGCCCAACGAGCTGCTGCGGTCGCTGCTGCAGTTGCGGGTTCGCGCCTGGCGTCGGCAAGGCGAGATCCTGCCCGGCGCCTTGCGCAGCGAAGTCGAACGCGCGCTCGACCGCTTCCCGAACGACCATGCGCTGCTCGGCGAACAACGCGACCTCGTCGTCGGCGACGGCGACCCGCACGCGTTCGCGGCGATCCAGGAGCGGGTCTTCCAGCACGCACCACCGGCGCAGAAGGCGCACGAACGGCAACGTTGGATCGAGGCGTTGACGCAGGCCGGTGCTGCCGCCATCGCGGCCGAAGAGCGCGATGTGGTGAAGAAGCTCGCGAAGAAGCTCGCGGTCGCCGACAAGGATGGGCCGTCGTCCGGGCTGTTGCTCGGCGAGCTGCAGCGGCAGCTGGGCGACCTGCGCACCGCGATCCGGACCTGGGGGGCGACGCGTTCGCCGCAGGGTCTCGACCGCATCGCCGAATTGCTGGCGGCGCATCCGGGCGCGCTCGATCCGCGCGAGTTGCTGGAGTGTTGTCCGCTGCAGGGCACGTTGCTCCTGGTCGCGCGGGAGCTGGCGCGGCAGGGCGAGACGGCGCGGGCCGAACGGGCGGCGCGGTTGGCGGCCGAAGCGCTCGGGCCGACGCCGACCGTGTGCGCGGTGCTGGCGGAGGTGCTCGGCCTGCTTGGTCAGGAAGCGAAGGCGCGGCTGCTGCGCGAGCAGACGGTGGCGCGCCTGCTGGCCGGGTCGCCTGGGCCTGCAGCCGAATGACGGCCGCAAGCGCGCGCAGGATGTCCTGAAACTGGTGCCGGAGGCGGGACTTGAACCCGCACGCCCGTGAGGGCGCAGGTTTTTGAAACCTGTGCGTCTGCCGATTCCGCCACTCCGGCGGGAATGGGGGCGCGGAGCGTAGGCACGCGACGCGACGGAGGCAAGCGCGTGTTCGCGCCCGTCCGTTCAGGCCCGCAGCCGATGCATCCCGTCGCCAGCGCGCGCAATCAAGCCGAGCCGTTCGCCGGCTTCGAGCACCACCCGCGCTTCGTCGAGGTCGCTGCCCAAGCGCTGCACGAGCGCGAACAGCAGCGCATCGGTCGTCACCGTTGCCGCCGCACCGCCGAGCAACTCGAACAACCGCGCGAAGATCGTCGGATCGGGCACGACGTCGATCGCCGCCGTCGCCGCCGCTTCCCCGAACGCATTGGCGCCGGAGCAGCACGGCTCGATGTTGGTGCCGCAACGCTCGCATTGCCCGTGCCCGTGCACCGGCAGCGGTGCCGCTTCGTGACCACAGTACGCACACCGCACCTTGGTCACGGCAGCATGCTCACGACATGGTGACGACGAGTTCCTCGTCGACTTCGCTCTGCAGCAGCCGCTGGATCGCCATCAACGTACCGGAGGTCGAACTCGGGCAGCTGCCGCACGCGCCCTGGTAGCGGATGAACAGCGTCTTGCCTTCGAGCCCCATCACCTGCAGACCGCCACCGTCGCCTGCGAGGGCCGGGCGAACGCGGTCGTCGAGCAGCGAATTGATCTTCGCCAGCACTTCCGGATCGCCACCCTTCGGCAGCGTCGCCAGCGGATCGTCGCTCGGCGGCGGCGGGGTCGCGCTGCAATCCTCAGCGATGTGGCTTTCGAGCAAGCGGGTGACCTGCTCGCAGACCGCGCGCCAATCGGCCTGCGGCGTCATGCTGACGGTGACGAAGTTCTCGCAGAAGAACAGCGTGTCCACGTTCGGGATCGCGAACAGGCCCTGCGCCAGCACGTCGTTGCGGGCCTGGTCGGGCTTGGCGTAGGCGAGCGTCTGGCCGCTCTTCACGATCGGACCGTCGACGAGGAATTTGAACGCGTTGGGATTCGGCGTCGGCTGGATGCTGGAGACCTTCATGCGGGACGTGAGCGTAGCAGGGAGAGGCGGAAGGCGCGCTGATGCGCTCTCGGCATTCCGCCGACAAGGGCCGTTCTTTCGCTCAATGCAGCAGCGGCGCGCCGGCGGGGCCGGTGGTGAGGTGCACGGGTTTCCAGAGGCCACCCGCACCGGCATGGTCGACGACGCGCAGCACCAGCGTGTTGCGCTGCCCGGCGCGCAGCGTCTGGCCGAGTTCGGCCACCTGCCGCTGCAGCCAGATCGTCGTCTGCGTCGCCGGATCGCCGAAGGTGCCGACCAGCTCGCCGTTGCACCAGCAGTGGAACGAATCGTCGACGCCATCGAACACAACGCGCGCCGGCAGCCCGTTCCAATCGGCGGGCACCTCGATGTCGACGCGATACCATGCGACCCCGGTGAAGTGCTTCAGGTCGTCCCCCTGGTTCTCCCAGTGCGAACCGGCGCGCAGGTCGCGCCAGGGCGCCTGGGCCACATCGAGCGACGGATCCTGCCAGTTGCCGGCGCTGCCGGCGTCGTCGGCATCGGTGCGAAAGCGCCACGTCGGCAGTTCGATCTTCTTTTCGGTGAGTTGCGCCCGCAGCGTCGCCAACGTCGCCGGCGACAGCGCGTGTTTGGGTTCGTGCTGCGACAGCAGGTTGTGCAGCAGCTCGCGCGCATGCAGGCGACCGCGATGGGCATTCGTGTCGGCAGCATCGTTACCGGAGAGGTTCAGCGACGTCACCAGCAAACGCCCCTTGCCGACCCGCGTGACGCCGGCCAGCAGATGGAACCGCACCTCGGGCACGTCGTGCGTTTCCCAGAACGCGAGCAGCGGATCGAACTCGTCGAACCAGGGCGCCCACGGCAGCACGTGCCCGGACTCGAGGTCGAAACTGCACGTCTCGAGCAGGAAGTCCGGCGGCAACCGGTCGGCGCCGCGGTAGGGGAAGGCGAACGGCGCGCCTTTCAGGAACCACATCGCTTCGGTGCGCGGCGAACCCGGCCGCGGTCCCGCTTCGAGCACGAGGTGCGCCCCTGCTTCCAGGCGGTCGAGCATCGCCGGCGTCAATTCCGTGATCGTCGGCGTACCGCGGTAGTGCCAATCGGGAATTGCCCAGAGGTCCCAGTGGTTCGTCGCCGGATGCGTTCCCGAAAGCGTCGCCGAGAGCCGAACGCGGGTGAGCGTCGATGCGCGCAGCGGCAGCGCAAAGGGTTCGCTGGTGGCGCCGGGCGGCAGTTCCACCGGGAATCGCATCGGCTTCGCCCCGGGCTGGTCGGTCTGCAGCACCAGTTCGCCGCGCAACGGTGTGCGGCCGAAGTGCGAAACGCGAACGGCGCGCGGCTCTTCGTGCACGGTGCGCTGGTCGTGCCCCGCATCGAGGCACAGCATCGTGTCGCCGTGCCACGCCCACTGCGCCTCGGTCCACTTCCACTGGTCGTGGTCGTCGAGCAACCCCATGCGGGCCTTCGCGAAGTCGCGCGCGACCGACACCACGTAGCCGGCGTGCGGCAGGCGAAGGCGCAACTGCTCGATCTGGAACTTGCGGTTCCGCAGCGCGAAGTCGAGCGACAGCGGCCGCAGCGACGCCAACGTCGCGGCGTCGCTGCGCGCCAGCAACCATGGTTCCGCCGTCTGCTGTGCCGTCCAGCAATCGGGCCGCCACCACATCGCTTCGTCGCCGTACCGCGTACGCCACGCAGCGGCATCGACCCACGTGTCCGCCGCGATGCACTCGCCGAGCAGCAGCGGCTTCTCGCCCTTGTCGCGAATGTGCCGTTCGAACTCAGCGAGGCGGCCGGGCAACCACGAGTTGTTGCCGTAGGGATGTTCGTCCCAGAAGTCGGTGACACGTTGCCAGCCGATCCAACTCGAATCGTCGACGACCAACGTGTCGGGCACCGCTGCCTTGCACGCCGAGTAGAGCGCTTGCACGACATCGAGATCGGCCCCGTGGCCCGTTTCGCAGGTGATGCTGCGGAACGCGACCGCAGCGTGGCTGCGGTCGTGCACGAAGAACTCGGCGTACTCCGTGAGCAGCTCCTGCTTGTGCGCCTGGTCCATCTGCGGATGCCAGGTCGGGTACTCCTGCCACACGAGCATGCCGAGTTCGTCGGCGAGCTCGTAGACGCAGCGCGGCGGCACCCAGAGGCAGCACTTCAGCAGATTGAAGCCGCGGGCGCGGAAGCCTTCGAGTTGGTGGCGCCAGAATGCGGGATCGACCGGCGGCGCCAGGTGCGGGGGCGAGTAGCCCCAGTGCAGGATGCCGCGCACCTGCAGCGCCGTGCCGTTCCACAGCACCTTCTGGCCCTCGGCGCGCAGGTCGCGGCAACCGATGCGGCGTTCGACGCGGTCGGTTTCGGCTTCGCCGTCCAACGCGCGCACCCGCAGCGTGTAGAGCTTCGGCGCATCAGGCCACCAGGGTGTCGCGTTGGGAATCGTCAGCGAGCCGGCGAAGTGCGGGCCAGGGCCGCGCGCCGTCGCCAACACCGAGTCGCCATCGACGACATCGAGCACGACTTCGCCTTTGCGCTCACCGCACGGCAGCACGTCGATGCCGAAGCGCAGCGTGCCGTCGACGGTGGCGAAGGCGAACAGCGACTGGCGGTCGAGCACGGGCGCGGCATCGCTGCACAGCGTGACGCCTTGCCAGATGCCGCCGAAGTGGGGCTGGATGATCGGCAGGAATCCCTGCGTGTTGTGGCCGACTTTCTCATCGACGCGCACTTCGATCGTGTCGGTGCCGTCGTGCCGCAGCGCCGCGGTCACATCGACGCGGAACGGGGTCCAGCCGCCGAGATGTTCACCGACCTTGGTGCCGTTGCAGGTGACGATGGCGTGCGTCGCCACCGCCGCGAACTCGATGCGCGTGCGTGCGGCCTTGTCCTTCGGCAACGGCAAGGCACGCCGATAGACCGCGACGCCGTCGAATCTCGTGCCGAGCGCCGTCTCGAACGCGGACGGCACCACGACCGGTCGCCATGCCGAGGGCTCGGACTCGGGCCGCACTTCCCAGGGGCCATCCAACGACTGCCGGCCTTGCGCAGTCAGGGTGGCGGCGAAGAACAGAACCGGGACGAGGATCTGCATGGCCGTAGCATCGTGCGCTGGCGGCCGTTTCGTGTCAGCTGTTCGCCGGGGCGCTCAGATGCCGTAGACGACGGCGAGCTTCTTCTCGAGGTGCTGCAGGAACGGCGCCGACGACAACGGCGCGCCGGTGACGAGGCGGCACAACTCGGCGGGGGAGTGGCGCCGCCCGTGCCGGTGGATCTGCCGGCGCAGCCACTCGCGCAGCGTCGTGAACTGGCCACGTTCGAGCAGGGCCGGCAGCCCGCCCAACGCCTTGTCCGCCGCTGCCGCGAACTGCGCCGCATACAGGTTGCCGAGCGTGTAGGTCGGGAAGTAGCCGAACAGGCCACACGACCAGTGCACGTCCTGCAGGCAGCCGTGCTTGTCGTCGGGCACCGCGATGCCGAGGTACTCGCGATACAGCCGATTCCATTCGCCCGGCAGGTTGCTGGTGCCGAGTTGGCCGTCGATCAGTTGCTGCTCGATCTCGAAGCGCACCATCACGTGCAGGTCGTAGGTCGCCTCGTCGGCTTCGACGCGGATGAGGCTCGGTCGCACCACGTTGACGGCGCGAAACACCGCCATCGCGTCGACGTCCCGCCAGCCACCCAGCTGCTTCTGCGCGATCGGCAGGCACCATTGCCAGAACGCCAGCGAGCGGCCGACGTGGTTCTCCCACAACCGGCTCTGGCTCTCGTGCACGCCGAGCGACACCGCTTCGCCGAGCGGCGTGCCGAAGTGCGCATCGTCGAACCCCTGTTCGTAGAGGCCGTGGCCACCTTCGTGCATGGTCGAACCCAGCGCGTCGAGCACCGCCTCGGGGCGAAAGCGCGTGGTCAACCGCACGTCGGCGCCGACCTTGGTGCAGAACGGGTGCGCGCTGCGATCGAGGCGTCCGCGCTTGTCGTCGAAGCCCATCGCGGCGAGCACGGCGCGCACGAACGATTCCTGCTGCGCTTCGGCGATCGGCTGTCGCGCGAACGCGTCGGTCGGCGGCGTGCCGCCGCGCAAGCGATCGCGCAGTGCCACCAGTGCCGTGCGCAGCGGCGCGAACAGCGCGCGCAGGTCGGCCGCGTTCATGCCGGGCTCGTAGAGGTCGGCGAGCGCATCCCACCGCGACTGATCCGGCCGCTTCAGGCAGTCCGCCTTCTGCTGTTGCAGTGCCACCATGCGGTCGAGCCACGGCCGGAACTTCGCGAACGCATCGCGGCTGCGCGCCTCGGCCCATGCTTGCTGCGCCTTGCTCTCGACCTCCGCGAGTTCCGCCACCAGCGCACTCGGCAACCTGGTGGCGCGGTCGTGGTCGCGCTGCCATTCGCGCACGTTCGCCGCGCGGTCGGCATCCTGCTGCACGCGCGCGTCGGCAGCGCATTGCGACAGCCACTCAGCGACCCGCGGGTCGGTGGCACGTTCGTGCTGCAGTTCGGCGAGCTGGGACAGTTGCTGCGCCCGCACATCCCCGGCCCCGCGCGGCATCTGCGTCTCCTGGTCCCAGGCGAGCAGGGCGGCCGTCGAACCGAGCAGCGAAGTGGCGCGTTGGTGGGCGAGCAGAGCGTCGTAGGCGTGCACCATCGACGCACGCTACCGGCACTTCCCGACCACTGCGAACGTGGCGCCATCGCGCGCCAGGCGGGCGAACTGCCGTGGACCCGGAACGGGGGAGGGGCTTCCCGGGTGCCCGTCCGCGGCTACGCTCCCGCTCATGGTCGCACGGAACTCGCTACGAGGTTCGTTGCTGTGCGGGGCAGCTTGCCTTGCCTTGGGCCTCGCCCTCGGGTTGACGTGGCCCGACGCGAAGCCGGCTCCGCTGTGGACCGAACCCGGCCCGCAGCGTTCGTCGAGTGCGTTGCCGTCGTTCGCGGCGGTCGTGCGCCAGATCGGCCCCGGCGTCGTCACGGTGCGCGCGGTGCGCCCCGTTCCGCGCGAGGCGACTGCCAACACCGCATCCGGCGTCGCCGATGGCATGCGCGCCGTGCACGCCGCCGGACCACGCGAACGTTCGGGTTCGGGCTTCGTCGTGCAGGCCGGCGGACTGTGCCTGACCAGCCGCCATGTCGTCGTCGATGCCGGATCGATCGAAGTGAGCGTGCCGGAGCGAGGCTGGTTCGAAGCCGAGTTGATCGGCGAAGACCTCGCCACCGACCTCGCGCTGCTGCGCCTCATCGACGCGCCCGACGACCTCTGCGCGTTGCCGCTCGCCGACGGCACCGACCTCGAAGCGGGCGATTGGATCGTCGCCGTCGGCAACCCACTCGGGTTCGCGCAGACGGTGACGGCCGGCATCGTCAGTTTCGTCGGTCGCCACCTGCGCCACTCCGACTACGCCGTCACCAACGACTTCCTGCAGATCAGTGCGCCGGTGAATCCCGGCAACTCGGGTTGCCCCGTGGTGGACCTGCACGGCCGCGTGGTGGGCGTCACCACGCAGGCGCCGATCGAAGGCCAGGGCATCTCGTTCGCGGTGCCCGGCCATTCGGTGAAGTGGGCCTTGCAGCAGATGCAGGAAGTGCCGGACGGGCGCGTGCGCCGCGGCTACCTCGGCATCGAGTTCGCGAGCGTGCTGGGCCAGGACGACGACGGCAACGAACTGCATGGGGCGGTGATCGTGCAGGTGGTCGAAGGCCAACCGGCGCATCGCGCCGGCGTACGCCCCGGCGACATCGTGTTCGGCATCGACGGCAAGTCCGTGCTCGACGCGAAGGCACTGCACGAGTGCATCGTGCGAGCCCAGCCCGGCACCGAGATCGCCCTGCAGGTGCTGCGTTCCGGTGCCGTGACCGATCCGATCAAGGCCGTGCTTGGCGAGGCCGCCGTGCGGCGCGCCGACCAACCGAACTGAATCGCCGCGAACGACAATCAGGACCCGCACGTTTTCCGATCGCCTGTTCCCCGCCGCCGGTTCTCCTGGCAGCATGAGCGCATCGTGGTGAAGAACGAGACTTCCGATTCCGCCGCCTTCCTCGCCCCTGGCCTGGTCCACCAGTTCGGCAACCTGCTGTTCACCATCCAGGGCCACGCGAGCGTGCTCGACCAGACGACCCTCGTGCGCAGTCGCGCTGCGATCCAGACCGCGTGCGATCGCGGCACCGCGAGCTTGCGGTTGTTCCGTCATCTGCTCGGCGAACCCGGTTCGAGTTGGGTGCCGCTCGAAGCAGCCGCCAACCTGATGATCGAACTGCTGCGCGTGCCGGTGCGCGAAACCGGCCACGGCATGGATGCGCGTGCGGTGGGGCAGGAACAGGTCCAGGTCGATCTCGCCGACTTCGTGCC
>SXPB01000186.1 GCA_005776475.1 Planctomycetia bacterium | reverse complement strand
TGCAGCTTCTCGCCCACGACCGTCACGTGCAGCGCCATGCCGACTTCGGGGAAGTCATAGACGCCCACACAGCCGTCGCGCTGCGCCACCGGCAACGGCAGGTCCTTGGCGACGAAGTCGGCGACGTCGAGCACGGCGCGCACGATGGCGCCGGCGAGCCGCTGGCTGTTGGCGCGTTCCGAGTTGCTGATCACGGCGACGTGCAGGTCGTGCTGCGGTACGTGCAGTAGGAACGAGTTGAAACCGTGGATGCCGCCGCCGTGCATGACCGTCGGCATTTCGGCGACCGAGCCGGTCATCAGACCAAAGCCGTAGTGCGTGTCGCGCCCATCGACGACGAGCGGCGTCGCCATCGCTGTGTAGTTCGCGGCACTCACGACCTTGCCACCGGCGAGCGCCATCGACCAACGCACGAGGTCGCCGCCGGACGACAGCAGCGAACCCGCTGCGTACGGGTGGTTCGGGCTGAGCGGGTCGTCGTTCGCGGGCTTGCCATCGACGACGCCGTAGCCCTGCGCCCGGTTCTTGATCAGCTCCTTGTTGCTGTCGTAGCGCGTGCGAGTGAGGCCGAGCGGCGCGCACAGCTCGTCGTGCACGATCTGCGCGTAGGTCTTGCCGTGCAGCTTCTCGAGCACCATGCCGAGCAGGAAGTAGCCGGTGTTGTTGTATTCGAAGCCCTTGCCGGGCTCGAACTCGAACGGCTTGCCGGCGACGAACGCGAGCAGGTCCTTCTGGCTGATGTCGAGCGGCGTGGTCTTCTTCCACTCTTCGCCCAGACCGGTGTAGCTCGGGATGCCGCTCGAATGGTTGAGCAGGTGGCGGATCGTGACGACCTTGCCTTGCAGCGGGAACTCGACGAAGCGTTCGAGCCCGTCGTCGAGCGTGAGCAGGCCCTTCTCGACGGCGCGCAGGATCAGCGCGGCGGTGAACTGCTTGGTCACCGAACCGATGCGGAACATGGTGTCGCCGTTCGCAGCCATGTCGGCCTCGAGGTCGGCGAGGCCGTAGCCCTTGGCGAGCAGGAGCTTGCCCTTCTGCGCGATGCCGATCGAGAAGCCGACGGCGTCAGGTTGCGCCACGCGCTTTTGCACGAGGGCGTCGAGGCGCGGCAACCAGGCCGGGTCTTGCGCGGGCAGGGAGGCAGCGACGAGGGCGACGACGAGCGTCGCCGGGAGTACAGAGTATTGGCGCATGGGAAGGATCGAGATGGGTCGGACGGCGCGCGACGGATCAGCGAACGACGACGTCGCCGTTGTGCGTGTCGACGACCAGACGGCCTTTGCCGTCGCCGATGCTGCACGACAGCTTGCGGCGGGAAATCGCGGCGTCGTACAGCTTCGCCGGCGGCGACACGCGACCGTTGTGGGTCGAGGCTTCGAGGCGCGTGCCGAGGCTCTCGGCGAGGGCGAGGTCGATGTCGCCGTTGTGCGTGGTGATCTCGCCGTCGAGCGGGCCCTCGCCATCGATGCGCAGGTTCACATCGCCGTTGTGGCTCAGCGCGGTGACGTGGTTGGTGCGGGCCTGGCCCTGGATGTCGCCGTTGTGCGTCTCCAGCTTCACCGTGCCGACCATGCCCGTCGTGACGATGTCGCCGTTGTGCGATTCGAGCGCCATCGCCATCGCCGTCGGCACCTTCAGCACGAAGCGGTAGTTCGGCGAACGGTTGTTGAGTGAGCCCGTCGGGTGCCGGCCGAACACGTGCAACAGGTCGCCCTTCGTGTCGCGCACGACTTCCATCAGGTGCAGGTTGCTGTCGGCCTCGGACTGCGACGTGCCCCGCACCGAGAGTTCCGCTCGCAAGGCGATTTCGGTCGCGCCCGGAACCCCCGTGACGGTGATGTCGCCGTTGTGCGAATCGCACTGCAGCCGGGTGATCTGGTCGGCGGGCAGGGTGTACTCGACCACCTTCGACGCCTTGTAGTTCGGGAAGACGCAGGCGGTCGCGAACAGCGGGAGGACGACGAGGGAGAGGTGGCGCATGGGTGGCATTTGTGGCCGGCGCTACGCGGCGCCGGTCGCAAGATTCCGATCAGGGCAGCGGGCGCGTGTAGTTGACGCTCAAACTCGGGGGGGAAACCGACTCGCTGGTGAGGAATCGCTTCACGGTCTGCGTGGCTGCTTCATTGCCTTGCAGCAACCAGCCGTTGTTGGTGGTGCCGTTGACCCACGCTTGCACGTCGGTGACGAGCGATCCCGAAGTCGCGTTGCCCAGCGCTTGGGGAACCAGGATCGTCGTCGTCGCCGCGTTGAAGGTGCCGCCGGCGGACGACCAGGGCGTTCCCGTCGTGCGGTTGTTCCAAGTCGCTCCGCCGCCTGCCGTCGGGGTGCCCGTTCCAACGGTGGCATTCGCGGTGCCCTGGACCCAGGATTGCGTCACGCGATGGATGCCGAACGACTGCGCCGGGTTCAGTAGCGGCGTGTCGTGCGTCAGGGTGAGCGACGACGAGTTGATGGTGGAGCTCGATGGGATCGAGGAGAGATCGAACCGGAGCAACGCCCGGCGCGACAAGGCACCGGCTGTGCCGAGCGTTCGGCCAGCGATCATGCGCGTGTTGGCGCCGTTGCTGTTGCCGGTCGACTCTTGGTAGATCGTCGTGTCCGCACTCGGATTCAACGTCGTCGATTCCGTGTCCGAGACGATCGTGAGCGTGCGCGTCGTCGAGCTGCTGCCGCCCGGACCCGTCGCGACGAGCCGCACCACGAACGTGCGCGTCGACGACGTGGTGTTCGCGAAGTTGCGCACCACGTTGGTGGTCGTCGCGGTCAGCGTGCCCGGGTTGCTGACGAAGTCGAAGTCCCACGCGTAGCTGGTCGCACCCGACGACGTGTTGGTGAACGTCAGCGAGGTCGACTCGTAGGCCGACAGGTTGCCGGTGCCGCCGCCGCCACTCACGGTGAAGCCGGCCGTCACCGCACTGTTCGCTGTGATCGGCGTCGTCGCCGTGTCGACACCGCCAGGCCCCGTCGCGGTCAGCGTCACCGTGTAGCTGCCGCCGACGGTGTAGGTGTATGTCGGGCTCGTCGCCGTCGACGACCCGCCGTCGCCGAAGTCCCACGAATAGCTGGTGGCGCCGGTCGACGAGTTGGTGAACGTCACCGCGAACGACACCGTGCCCGAACTGGTCGACGGCGAGAACGCGGCGTTGACCGGCGTGAACGCCTCGATGAACGCGGTCTTCGTCTCGGTGTTGGAGCCGGCCTCGTTGGTGACGGTCAGCTTGACGTCGTAGACGCCCGGCGTCGTGAACGAGAACGTCGGGTTCTGCACGGTCGAATCGACCGAGCCGTCGTTCTGGAAGTCCCAGGCCCAGCTCGTCGGCGATTGCGTCGAAGTGTCGGTGAACGTCACCGACAGCGAAGCGACACCGCTCGTGACCGACGCCGTGAAATTGGCGTCTGGCGTAGCCACCGCCGTGATCAGGTTCGACTGCGTCGTGGTTCCGTTGCTGATTGCGGTGCTCGCGACCAGACGCACCGAGTAGACGCCGGCCGTCGTGTAGGTGTAGGTCGGGTTCTGCACCGTCGAATCGACGTTGCCGTCGTTGTCGAAGTCCCACTGCCACGCCGTCGGGTTGCCGGTCGTCTCGTCGGTGAACTGCACGGTCAGCGGTGCGGCGCCGCGCGTGACGTTGGTCGTGAAGTCGGCGAACACGCCCGAGGTCTCGCTGAGGAACGACACCAGCAGGTTCGTGCTGTCGGAGTTGCCGAGGTTCGTCGCCGCGGTCGAGTAGACCACGAAGCCGACCGGGTACTCCTCGCTCGCGGTGCCGACGAAGCTGCCGACGAACGGCGCCGTCGAAGCGCCATTGCCGTCGGCGCTCTCGGCGGCGGTCATGCTGATGCGGAACGGCAGCACGTTGCCGGCGGCGAGTTGCGGCACTTCGACCAGGAACACGTCGGTGGCGCGGTTGCCGTCGGTGCCGCGCAACACGTCGATGTTGGTGGCGTCCGACTCGAAGGCGACCGAGTTGCCGTCGCCGGTGAGCACGGGCGCGCGTGCCGAACCGTTGCCGATGGCCGAGCCGGCCGCCGAGATGCGTTGGTTGAGCAGCGTCGTGAAGCCGGTGTCGCTGTCGAACAGGTAGACGTTGGTCGCGGCGACGAGGCCGGTTTCGAGGTTCGTCTTCGCCGACTGGAAGGCGACCCGAATGCGCGAACCGTCGAGGTGGATGCTCGCCGCGCTGCTGGCACCGCCGGTGCCTTCGGCGCCGGCATCGGTCACGCTGGAGCGCACCTTGGTGAACGGCGTCGCGCCGTCGACCCGCGCATGGAACACGTCGCGCACTGCGTTGGTGTCGCCGGCGAGCAGATCGCTGGCGTCGGATTCGAAGGCGACGGCGGCGCCGGTCGCGTCGATGGCCGGATTCTCGCTGGCGCCGTTGCCGCCGTTCGCGGTGCCGCCTTGCGAGTGGCTGACCAGCAGCGTGGTGGTCGTGCCGATGCGACGCACGTAGACGTCGGCGCCGCTGCCGTTGCCGTCGACGAAGCCGGCGACCAGGTTCGACGCGGTCGATTGGAAGGCGACGACGTCGCCGGTGCTGCCGCCGAGGCGCGGGTTCGACGAGCCGGCGTCGCCCGAGGTGGCGAGGCCGTTGCGCGCACTGGCGAGCACGTTGCCGCCGTTCACGAACACGAGGTTGAGGCCGCCGACGGTGGACACGCCGAGCGCGTTCTCTTCCGCGCGCAGTTGCAGCGTGGCGCGGTAGATGTCGCTGGCGCCGTTGCTGTCGCCGGCCGTCAGGTCGCTGCCGGCCGATTCGAACGCGACGTAGAGCGTACCGATCGGGTTGGTCGCCGCGGCGGTGACCGAGCTGGTCGGGTTGAACGAGCCGTTCGGCACCCACAGCAGCTTCGGCTTGCCCGAGGCGCCGTTGGCCGCCCCGGTGTTGCTGCTGGCGCGGCTCGCGAGCGTGATGTCCTTCACCGACGCCGCCGCGCTGACCACGCGACCGCTGGCGATCCACTCTTCGATCTCGTCCAGGAAGTTGACCGAACCGCCGGGCACCGTGCGCGGCGTGCCGTCGCGGTCTTCGGGCTCGTCGACACCGTCGTGGTCGTCGTCGGCGACGCCGTTGCGGCCACCGACGTTGGGCAGGATGCCGGAGTCGAGCGCCCACAACACCCGCGCGTCGGTGACGAAGTGTTCGAGGTCGCCGGCCGGAATGCGGGTCGCGCGTTCGGCGAGCTGCGCCACCGTCTCGGTGCGCATGTCGAACGTCACCGCGGGAGCCTGCCAGCCAACGACGGGGAAGTTCGTGCTGGTGACGTGGCACGGCGCACACGTCGCCGGATCGTTGTTGGGGAAGCCCGGGCCAGGGGCCGGACCGGCGTGGTAGGGGAATGCGTACTCGGTCGCCGTCTGGAACGCCGTCGTCGTCGGCGACTGCATCATGTGGCAGGTGACGCAGCGCGGATGCCGGAACTTGCCGGCGAGCGAATGGCTGAAGGCGCGCGTTTCGATGTCCTGGGCGCAGATCGCGGCGACGAACACGTCGGCCGCCGTGTTCGTGTCGGTGACCGGATCACGCGACAGGTCGGTGCCGCTGCCATCGCCGTTGTCGGCCGCCGCCGCGGTGGCGAAGCCGAGCAGCACGACTTCGCGGCGCGGTGTGGCGCCGATCGCCGGGATCACGACGCCCGTCACCGACGGTTCGATGGCCGGGCTCGTCGGCACGAGGCCGAGGTCGAGGCCGACCGGCAGGTTGCTGCTCGCAACGGTGTTGTTGCCGGGGTTGTTCGTCGGCAGGTTGTTGCCGAGACCGGACGAACAGGCGTTGAACCAGAGAACGAGGAGGGCGAGGACGAGCCCGAGGACGAGGCGTGCCGGCATGGGGTTCTTCGTGGCGGACACCACGCGGGTCCGCAACGGGCGCAAAGCCTACCGCGCGGGTCGCGATAACGGTGCGGTCGACGTGGCCGAACTGCCGATAGCGTCGGCATCTCGCAACGCTGCATGGTGGCGCTGTCCGGGTTGCCCACCGATACTCAGCCGCGGCGGCGTACGCCCCCATTGGCCACGATGAAGACGAAGACACTCGTACTGTGTGCGGCACTCGCCCTGTGTGCGCCTGCCTGCAAGTTCCTGGCGCAACAACTGGTCGACTACAGCGAACGCTGGTCGAGCGGGTTGCCGAAGAGCAAGGGGTCGCTCGCCGGAGGGCTGCAGAACGGCGACTGGGTCTTCTATTACGAATCGGGCAAGCCGCGCGCCAAGGGCCAATACGTATCCGACCGCCAGATCGGTCCCTGGACGTACTATTACGAAAACGAAGTCGTCGAGCGCACTGGTTCGTTCGACGAGAAGGGCCTGCGCACCGGCGAGTGGTCGTTGCAGTACCAGGACCAGACGCCGCAAGCGCGAGGCAGCTACATCGCCGACTTCGAAGATGGGCCGTGGCAGTTCTTCGGCAAGGACGGCTCGCTCGAGCGGGCCGGCCAATTCGACGCCGGCAAGCTGTCGGGTCCGTGGACGTACTATTGGCCGGGTGGCAAGTTGAAGGCCGAAGGACTGTGCTTCCGCGGCCAACGCATCGGCGCCTGGCGGGTCGTCGACGAACGCGGTCAGGAGCGCATGCAGGATTTCGGCGGCAAGGCCGGCGTGCAGATCGTGCGCGAGACCTGGGCGAACGGGAAGCCGCGGCGCGCGGGCGTGTTGTTCAACGGGGCTCCGACGGGGCGTTGGACCAGCTACCACGAAAACGGCGCGATGCGGTTCTGCTGCAGTTGGAGTGGCACAGCGGCGAGTGGTGTGTTCGAAGCGCGCGACACTGCCGGCAACGTGCTGGCGCAAGGCGTGCTCGCCGGCGGCGCGTTCGCGCCAGGCAGCGTCGCGGTTGGCGGCGGCCAGAGCCGGGCGCTCGCCGGACCAGTGCCAACGGTCGCGGCGACGAACCCGTGGACGGCCCAGGACGAGCTCGCGAAGCTCGCGCCGGAGACCGCCGTGGGCACGTTCCTCGCCGAAGCGGGCGCGCCGGTGGCCCCGGAAGCGATCGCCGCGAAGATCACCGAGACCACGACACCGCCGCCGCCACCCGCCGCCGAGACCGCCGCGGTCGTGCAGGCGATCGACGACGGCCAGACGCGCGCGCCAGCGCCGATGCAGCCCGACCTGTCGGTGAAGCAACGGCAGGAGATGAAGGACTACGTGACCGAATACACCGATGGGCCCAAACCCGGCGGCGGTTCGTTCATGGACAAGTACCGCGTCGACGCCGCCAAGCCACGCACCTTGAAGGACGGCGAGCTGTCGCAGTGGTACGGCAAGCCGTTGCCGTTCACGAGCATGAAGGGCGTCGATGGCAAGGACATCGACCTCACACAATTCCACGGCAAGAAGCAGGTGATGGTCGTCGTGCTGCGCGGCTTCCTCGGTGAAGTGTGCGCCTACTGCGTCGCGCAGACGAAGGCGCTGTCGCAACAGAAGGACAAGCTCGCCGAGCTCGGCGTCGAAGTGCTGGTCATCTACCCCGGCGCCAAAGAGAACGAAGAGTCGTTCGAGCAGGCCTACAAGATGACGTTCAACGAAGGCGGCCCGCCCTACCGCGTCTTCTACGATCCGAATCTCGAGCTGGTCACGAAGCTCGGCATCGAGGGCGACCTCGCATCGCCATCGACGTTGATCGTCGACCTGAACGGCAACATCCAGTTCTTCTACAAGGGTGAACACCGCGCCGACCGGCCGGCAGCGAAGAAGCTGCTGGAGATCATCGAGGGAATGAAGAAGTGAGCCGCACCGACCCGGATCCGAGCAACAATCGCCCAGACGGCACCCGCCCGTACCGGCCGGCGGAGCCGCAGCCCGAGCCGATGTCCGACCCGAACCTGCCGAAGGTCCCCGGCATCACCCTGCACCACGAGGTCGCTCGCGGCGGCATGGGTGTCGTCTATGTCGGCCGCCAGGACTTCCTCGATCGTCGCGTCGCGGTGAAGTTGCTGTCGGTGGAACTCGGCGGGGAGTCGTTCGTGCAGCGCTTCCAGCGCGAAGCCAAGATCCTCGCCGGCATCAAGCATCCCAACATCGTTGCGTGCCACATGGCGGGGCAGACCGACGAAGGCCAGTCGTACCTGGTGATGGAGTTCATCGACGGGCCGAGCCTGAAGAAGTGGATTGCCGACAATGGGCCGGTGCCGGTCAAGGCGGCGTTGCGCGCGACCCGCGCCATTGCGCAGGCCCTCGGCCATGCGCACACGCTCGGCATCATCCACCGCGACGTCAAGCCCGAGAACATCCTCCTCGAGATGGTGACGTCGACGGCGCTCGACATCACGTTCCCCTACACGCCCAAGGTCGTCGATCTCGGCCTCGCGCGCGCCGACAGCGGCAACGCCGCAATGGGACTCACCTCACCTGGTTCGGTGATGGGCACGCCGGCGACGATGTCGCCCGAACAGTTCGACGATCCGGACTCGGTCGATTTCCGCAGCGACATCTACGGACTCGGCTGTGCGTTGTTCGAGATGCTGGTCGGACAGCCGGCGTTCCGGTCCAAGAAGCTGACCGAGATCGTCATGCAGAAGCGATCGGCGGTGGCGCCCGACCCGAGCGTCGAGAATCCGAACGTGCCGCCCGAAGTGGCGATGCTGGTGCAGTCCATGCTGGCGACCGATCGCGAGATGCGGCCGCGCACCTACAAGGCGCTCGACGAGCAGATCGATGCGCTGTTGCAGTCGGTGACGACGAGTGCGGTGCAGAAGCGCATCGTCGGTGAAGAGACCGGCGCGACGATCATCCAGAAGCCGGGTGCGTTGAAGTCGAAGCCACCAGGGTCAGGGTCGCAGCCGCCGAAGAGCCAGCCACCCAAGAGCCAGCCGCCGCAGAGCCTGGACAAGTCGAGTCCCGGCCTGTTGCGCACCTCGGAGCTCAACTTCCTGGCGGAAGGTCTCGACGGCGGCGCTGGTCCGGCGAATGCGCCGCCGGCGTTCCGCGACGACATGTTCGATGGGGCTGGCCCGGGCGGTGCCACGCCGAAGGGCGGCACGATTGCACCGCAGCCGGCGCCGGTGGCTGCGACTCCCGCGCCGACTGCGGCTCCGGCGCCGACCGCCGCGCCGAATGGTGTCGCCGCAGCGCCGAACAAGAAGGGTGGCGTCATCGCGATCGTCGCCGTGCTGGCCGTCGTCGCGGCCGGCGGTGGCTTCTGGATGTCGCGTCCCGCGGATGACCCGGTGCAGCCGGGGCCTGCGAATGGCGGCAGCGGCGACAAGCCGGTGGTCGTGGATCCGAACCGGGACAAGCCGACCACCCAACCCTCTGCCAACAAGCCGCCGGTGGTTGCGATCAAGGAGCCGGATCGACAGAAGCACAAGATCGGCAAGGCGTTCACCTTGACGGCGGAAGCGAGCGATCCGGACAGCAAGCAACTGACCTACCGTTGGATCTTCGACGAAGGACTCGTGAGTCCGCGTGGGGCAACCAACGAAGCGTCGTTCAAGCTGGTGATCGAGGAAGGCCTGCCCGACCTGCCCATCGCGGTGACTTGCGAGGTTCGCGACGGCGTGAACGTCACTCCGATCCAACACACCATCCTCGTCGATGAGATTGCGTGGGATTCGCCGTTGGTGGGCTTCAAGGTGAAGCCGGACTGGAAACCCGACGACCGTCTTCGCTGGACGGATGTGGTGAACGACCGCAACGATCCCCACGTGTCCTGCCGAGCCGGCAAGGAAATCCGGGTGATGAACACGGCGCTTGGTTCCGAGCCGTATTGGGAATGGGCGGGCTCGTTGGCGTCGGAGCAGGAGGAGAACACCGACTTCGCCAAGGTCTGCGTCCGGTTCGAGTTCGGCGACAAGGGTTGGATGATCCGTTGCCACCGTTCGGGGGCCGATGGAATCACCTGGACGGTCGAAGCTCGCGAGCTGATCCGTTCCGGCGACAAATGGGAGTCGAGCCAGATCGTCGGCGCCAAGGCGTTCGTGTGGAACGAGCCCGAGGACACCGCGGATGACTACCGTGGTTGGTTCTCGGTGCAGCGTCGTGGCAACAAGCTGGCGCTGCAGGTGGGCAAGGCCCGCAAGACGCCAGTGGAGACGGAGCCCGAGATTCCGGAACCGGACGCGAACACGATCACGGTGGATCTGCCGGCAAACGCTGACGCCGGCACTCTCAGCCTCGTCGTCGATCAGGGCCTCGGCCGCTTCCGCCTCAAGCGCCGCTGAGTCAGCGGCGCGAGGCGTCGATCAGAAGACCCAGACGACGCCGGCGCTGAACCAGATCGGATCGTCGTCGATGCCCAGGTCGGCGAACCACTGGTCGATCTGGTCGTCGACGATCAGCGAGCCGTGCGCGCCGACGCGCACCGAAGTGCGGTCGTCGTATTGGT
>SXPB01000185.1 GCA_005776475.1 Planctomycetia bacterium | reverse complement strand
TGGCTCGCAGCAGCGCCCAAGGTGCTGCTGCTCGACGTACCGACCCGCGGCGTCGATGTCGGCGCCCGCGCTGAGATCTACGCGCGGTTGCACGAACTGGCGGCGCAGGGACTCGCCATCGTGTTCGTCAGTTCCGAACTGGAGGAGGTGCTGCAGCTCGCCGACCGCGTGCTGGTGTTGCGCCAGGGAGCGATCACCGCCGAGTTGCCGCGCAGTCGCATGACCGAGCAGGCGATCATGCTCGCCGCGACGGCGATGGAGTCGGCGTGAAGAAGGTCGTCGGCATCGCGGTGCTGCTGTTCGTCATCGGCATCGTCACGGCGTTCGGTTCGTACGACCCGGAGTCCGGCAGCTACACGTTCCTGAGTCCGTTCAACCTGGAGAACCTGCTGCAGCGCATCGGCCTGTACGGCGTGCTCAGCCTCGCCGCCGCGTTCGTGATCGTCACCGGCGGTGTCGACCTGTCGATCGGTGCGGTGGTGTGCGTCGCCGGCTGCGTGCTGCCCTGGTTGCTGCGGGATCTCGGCTGGTCGCCGTGGCTGGCGATGCCGGCGGTCCTGCTCGGCTGCGCCTGCATCGGGCTCTGGCATGGACTGCTCGTCGTCGGCGTGGGGCTGCAACCGTTCGTGGTGACGCTGTGCGGGCTGTTGCTTTACCGCGGCCTGATGCGGGCCTTCACCGACGACCAGACGATGGGGCTCGGCGACACGGCGGAAGGGCTGCGCTGGCTGGCGACCGGCAAGGTGCCGTTGTCCGACTCGTTCGGGCTGCCGGTGCCGTTGCTGTTGCTCGTCGCGGTCGCGGTGGTGACGTGGGTGCTGTGGACGCGCACGGTCGCGGGCCGCCATCTGTTCGCGCTCGGCCGCAGCGAGCAGGCGGCGCGGTTCTCCGGTGTCGCCACCGGTCAGCTCACCGTGCTCGCCTATGTCGTCTGTTCCATGCTGGCGGGGCTTGGCGGCTGCCTGTTCGTACTCGACGTGAACTCGGCGCAGGCGTCGAGCTTCGGCAACTTCTACGAGCTGTACGCGATCGCCGGCGCCGTGCTCGGTGGCGTGGCGCTGCGCGGCGGCGAAGGCACCGTGCTCGGCGTCGTGCTCGGTGCGGCCCTCATGCAGTTGCTGCCGAACACGATCCGCTTGCTCGGCGACTCCGACAAGCTCGAGTTCGCGGTGGTGGGCGGCGTGATCCTGCTCGGTGCCATCGCCGATGAAGGCCTGAGCCGATGGTGGCGTCGGCGACGCAGTTCGCCATGAAGCCGCGACGACGCCGTTGGTTGCTGCTCCTGGGATCAACCTTGGTCGCGCGTCTCGTCTGCGAGGTCGCGGCGCGCCTGGCGATCCGGCACTGGAACGAAGCGGGGCCGCAGCGGCCGACGGCCGGCGGCGACGTGATGCTGGTGGAGATGCTGCAGCCCTCGCCGCACCGCTCGATCGTCTACGCATTGCAGCCGGGCCTCGACGTGCGGTTCCAGGGCGTCGCCGTGACGACGAATGCGGCCGGGTTTCGCGGGCCGGAGTTGCCGGCGTCGAAGCCTGCCGGTGGCTTCCGCGTGGTGGCGCTAGGGGATTCGGTGCTGTTTGGCTGGGGCGTCGGATGGGACGACACCGGCATCGCGCGACTGCCCGCGCTGCTGTCGGCCCTGCGACCGGGTCGGCACGTCGACGCGATCGGCACCGGCGTGCCGGGCTACAACACCGCGATCGAAGCCGAGGTGCTGGCCCACCATGGACTCGCCTGGCAACCGGACGTCGTCGTGGTGGACTTCGTCGGCAACGACCTCGACCTGCCGAACTTCCTGCTGGCGCCGCAGGACTGGTGGCGCCTGGACCACTGCTTCCTGGTCGACCTCGGGCGCCGCGTCTGGCGCTCGTCGTGGCTGGATCCGCGCACGCCGTTCGTGTGGGCGCCCGGCGACGGCCAGGGCCACTTCGAGTCCGATCCGGAACGTGTGCCCGCGGAGTATCGCGCGATGGTGGGGATCGACGGCTATCGCCGCGCGATGACGGCGATCGCCGCGATGGGGCGCCAGCACGGCTTCCGGGTCCTGGTCACGACCCAGTACGGGTTGCCGAGCGAAGTGGCTGCGGTCTGCACCGAACTGGCGTTGCCGACCGTCAGCATACGCCCGCGCATCGACGCGTTCCTGCAGGGCGGCGGCAGCGCCGCTGCGCTGCAGATCGCACCCGACGATCCGCACCCTACCGCGATGGTGCACGGCTTCTGGGCGGAAGCGGTGGCGGCGAAGCTGGCCGAGCTCGGCTGGTTGCCGCCGTAGGCGCGGCCGGGATTCACTGCCCGAAGACGTGGATGCCCCGGCTGCCTTCGATCGTCCAGTTGGCGACCCGCAGGCCGAGGAACTGCAGCCACACGTGCGACCCGGACGCGACGGCGGCGTGCGGCAATTGAAGGTATGCCCCGCTGAGCGGCATGAGGAGCAGATCGGCGCTCGACAACAGCGGACAAGCGCTGGGAATCGGCATCGGCGAGGCGATCTGCGAATGGCCGAGGGCAAGCACGTGGAAGTCCGCCGGTGGATTCGTCGAAGCCGCCGCGAGCACGGCGCCGCCCGTCATGAAGTGCACGTGCGCGACCGGCCTGCAGCCGTTCGTCGGCCCATACGTGACGAGTCCATCGGCGTGCGGCAGGAAGCGCAGCGTCGCGCGCGTCGAGTAGTCGCCGATTTGCGAGCCGATGAGTGATCCCTGGTGGGTGACTTTCACGACGAAGTCCTGCCCAGGCCCGAGTGTGCACGGTTGGCTGAAGCGCGGACCGAGCAGACCAAGCAGCGGCAACTCGACACTGCCGTCGTTGCCGAAGTCGATCTGCACGGTGCCGGTGCCGGTGCCGTAGCCCGCCGACGGCGTGAACTGCGTTTCGACGAGCAGCACGCCGGCGATCGGCGTTGGGCTTTGGAATGAAACCAGCTCGGCGCCGCTCTCACTCGAAGCGAACGGCACGGCACCGAGGCCGCCGGTGTAGTAGTTGGCGCTCGCGACGAGTTCGCAGGTCGTGCCGTACGGCCCCGTCGTTGCTGGCGTCACCGTCAGTTGCGTGCCACCGCCCAAGCCCGGGGGCACATGGCTGCTGACGCCGAGAGTGCCGACGTTCGTGATGTCGAGGCCGATCGGATGGGTCGCCGTTTGCAGCGGCCCGCCAGTGACCTGCGCCTGCAGCTGCAGCGGTTGCGCGAGCACGATCTGCACCGTGATCTGGGCCGAAGCGACGGAGCCCGCGAACAACGCGGCACAGACCAGGCGAAGGCTGGCGATCATGCCTCGCGAAGATACCGCGAGCGACGCGTTGCGGCAGCTCTCGAGGTTGCGAGGACTCAGGCCGAAGTCAACGTCCGCCAATGCAGGGCGATCGCCGCCGGCAACGCTTCGCACTCGGCGGCGAACACGCGCGCCGCCAGCGTCTTCGCATCGTCGCCAGGCTGCACCGGAACGCGCGCCTGCAGGATGATGCGGCCGTCGTCGTACTTGTCGTTGCACAGGTGCACGGTGCAGCCCGACTCGGTCTCCCGCGCCGCCAGCACCGCCGCATGCACCCGTTCGCCGTGCATGCCCTTGCCGCCGAACTTCGGCAGCAGCGACGGGTGGATGTTGAGCACCCGGTTCTGGAACTCCGGCACGATCGGCAGCAACCGCAGGTAGCCGGCGAGAATGATCAGGTCGGCGTCCAGTTCGGACAGCCACGACAACGTCGCGGAGCCGTCCTTCAGGGTGCGCGCTTCGAGCCCGTGATCCATCGCGCGTTGCAGACCGAACGCATCGGCGCGGTCGCTGCCGACACCGGCGATTGCGGCGTGCATGCGCCCATCGCCGATGCGGTCGAGCAGGTTCTGCAGCGTGCGGCCGGAGCCGCTGAGCAGCACCGCGAGGCGCGGCCGTTGGATCACGCGGCTGGCCATGGTGTCAGCGATCGCGGGTGGCGGCGACGATGCCGACGAGCAGGGTCGCCATGCGCGGCGCGGCGAGGTCGGCGGCGTCGATCATCGACTCGATCGACACCTGGGTCGATCGGCCGGGCAGCACTTGTTGCGTGACGCCGACCAACGCGAGCACCTGGAAGCCCGAGTGCACCGCGGCGAGCGCTTCCGGCACCAGCGACATGCCGACGAGATCGGCACCCGCCTGGCGCAGGAAGTGGTATTCGGCGCGCGTCGGCATGTTGGGGCCGGCCACGGCGGCGAACACGCCGGGCGTGCACGGAATGCCGGCCCGCACGGCGACGTCGCGGGCGACCTCCATCCATTCGCGCGCGTAGGGCTCGTTCATGTCCGGGAATCGGGGCCCGACCTGGTCGTCGTTCGGCCCGACCAGCGGATGCAGGCCGCTGAAGTTGAGGTGGTCTTCGACCACGGCAATCGTGCCCGGCTCGATCTGTTGCGACAGGCTCGCTGCGCCGGCCGTGAGGATCAGCAGGTCGCAGCCCATCGCCTTGAGCACGCGCACCGGCAATGCGAGTTCGGCGCCGGAGAGCCCTTCGAAGGCGGCGAACGGTGCGTCGGCGACGGCGACCGGGATGCCTTCGAGCAGGCCGACCAGCAGCGGCGAGTGCAGCGGTGCGCCGGGGAAGTCGTCGCCGTGCAGCACGACCTTCTCCTTCAGCTGGTTGGCGATCGACGCATGTCCCGAACCGAGCAGCATCGCGACGCGCGGGCGCAGCGTAGTACGTTCGTGGACGAACTGTGCGATCTCGCGGGCGAGGTGACGGGACGGCGCTGGCGAGGCCATGCCGACTAGGTTACCGGGCGCCCCCTCGTTCCTGGCAAGAAGTTCGTGGCTTGGCGGCGGTCGGCCGCGTCGAGGTCGTGGCGACGAACTCCGGGCCAACGAATAACGCGGGCGCGGAACGGCGATCCGTCCCGCGCCCGCGCACTCACGAAGGCGGTGACCGTCACCGCCAAGAGATCATGGGAAGATCGGCGTCGTCTCGTCGATCGAGCGCACGAACTCGAGCACCTTGGCAAGGTCCGCCGTCGACAGGCCGAAGGCCGAGTGGCCGAGGCCGTTGTTGGCGCGCGTGTCGAACACCGCTTCGAGCGTCTGCGCCCGGCCGTGGTGGCCGAACGGAGCCGTGTTGCGGGCGTTGAACAGCGACGGGATCGCGAACGAGCTGTTCAGCGGGGCCGAGATCTTGCCGGTGGCGCCGCCAGCGCCACGCAGTTCGATCGGGTCGTTGAAGTCGATCGTGGTGTTGGGCACGGTCGTGTCGATCACCAGTGTCTCGAACTGGTTGGCACCAACGCCGGCACCGTCGGCGTTGAAGGCGGCGACGGTGGTTGCGTTCGGCACCTGCAGGAAGTTGTTGGCAGGCACCGTTTGCGGCGGGTTGCCGACGATCACGAACGCCGGGTCCGGCCAGCGGAAATTGTTGGTGACGCGCGTGCTGCGCGACCACTTGGTGCCGCCGTGGCAGGTGGCGCAGGCACCCGCGAACAGCGCCCGACCCTGGTCGACATCGGCTTGCACCAGCGTGGTCGGCTGGTTCGGCGAACGCAGCGAGGCGATCCACTGCGTCTCGAAGTCGAGCGCGTTGCTGGCGCCGAGGCGCGCGCTGCCGTTGAAGATCGTGCCGGCGTCGTTGACCTGGTTTGCGGCCTCGCCGGCGTCGATCGACACCAGCGCGTCCGCCGTGAAACCATGGCCACCCTGCACGGCGCGGCTGTTGTTGTTGAACTCGGTCGAACCTTGCCGCTCGGCGTTCCAGTTGGAGATCTTCTGGTCGGTGGTGGCGACGTTGTTCTCGATCGTGCTGCCCGGCGCGAAGAACGCTTCCAGCGGCAGCGTCTGGCGCGGGCCGGTGGCGAAGATCCAGGTCATCGTGTCGGCGCTGCCGAACGGATGGCACGACGCGCACGAGCTCCAGTTGTTCTCCGACTGCATGTTGCGGAAGCGGTGCGTGTCGATCGAACGCGGGTCGGTGTTGGCCGCGGTGTTGTGGGCGATGCCCATGCCGCTGAAGAACTTCAGTTGGCCGAGCAACTCCTTGTTGCGCGTCGCCTCAGTGGACGTGACCGCGGTGTCGACGGTGGCGACCACGCTGCCGGCCGTCATGTCGATGACCGTCATCTGGCCGATCAACTCGCTGGCGACGTAGGCGCGTTTGCCATCGTTGCTCATCGCGACGCCGCCGGGAATGTTGGCGACCGGCACGCGCAGGATGGCGCCGCGGCTGTCCTTGGCGAGCGTCAGCACGCCGTCGGCGGCGATGTCGGCCTTCATCAGGAAGCTGCCGGCGCGGCTGAGGAACGCCCCGACGCGGTTCTTGATGACGGCGGCAGTCGTGTCACCGGCGAAGGCGCGGTCGAGGCGCGCGATGTTGTTGTTGACGAACGGCGGCACCGGCGCGGCTTCGTTGGCGAAGTTGTCGCGCACGAGCACGTTCAGGTTGCGATGCAAGGCCGGCACGGCGGCGTTGGTGCCGGTGTCGATGACACCGACCAGCGCCTGCACGTTGACGTCGAACTTGACTGGCGGGGCCGGCTGGGCGGCGACCGTCGGCAGGTAGAGACGCTTGCCCGCTTCGTCGAACGCGAACGCGAACAGTTGGTTGAACAGCGCCCCCTGCGGCACCGCGTTCACCGGCACACCGGCGGGGGCCTTGAAGGTGTTGTTGACGGCACCGTTGGCGGTGTCGAACAGCGTGCGATCGGCGGTGAAGCCGGCGTCGGCGACCGGCGGCAGCACCACGATCTGCTGCACCAGCTGGCTTTGCACGATGGCGACGCGGCCTTCCTTGCCGTCGTCGAAGCCTTCGATCTGGTCGACGGTCTTGCCCGGAATCGCGCGACAGAAGAAGTCGCTGACCCACAGGCGACCATCCGGCAGCGCCGCCAGTGCGAACGGGTTCTGGATGCGCGTGCCGTTCTTCACCAGATCGATCGTCGCTTCGCGGCTGAGCGTCTTGCCGTTGATCACGGTCAACGTGCCTTCGGCGAAGTTCGACACGTAGATCTTGTTGTCGAGTTCGGCGGTGGCGCGCGGTTCGGCGCCGACCAGCACGTCGGCGAGTCGCGTGTAGGGGCCTTCCCCGATCGGGCCGAGGTCGATCACGGACACCGTGTTGTCCTGCGAGTTGGCGACGAACAGGCGTTTGCCGTCGGCGGTCGCGGTCAGGCTGTAGGGATCGCGGCCAACCGCGATCTCGGTCACGACGTCCTGGATGTCGGCGCCGGCGTCGTTCTTGACGCGCACGATGGTCACCGAGCCGGCCGTCGCACTGAGTGCGGGCGTGGCGTTCTTGTTGACGACGAACGCGTACTGGGCGTTCGCCGACAACTGGATCGAGCCGCTGGTGTTGAGCAAGCGGAGGAGAGGAGCCGCGGGAGCGCCGCCGCCGCCGCCACCGCCGCACGCGGTGAGGACGAAGGCCGGCAGACACAGCCAGGGAATGGAGGAGCGAAGCATCGGTCGCCTTGATGACGAAACGGGGAAGGTGCGCCGCCGGAGCCAAGACGGATCCGGAGGTCACGACCGCATGAGCCGCTCGCACCCTTGCCCTTACCGACGCAATCCGGCTTTCTAGACCGGGTCCGGCGGCGGCGTCCTGGCCGCGGCTCCGAGCACCAGGCGCGCCCGCGCTTCGATGCGCGGTTCGCCGAAGGCCTGCGCCAGCACGTCCGGGTTCGGGGGCAGGGTCTGCAGCAGCAGGTCGCAGAGCAGGCTCGGCGGCGTCTCCGCCGGCAGCGGCAGCGGGTGTCGCAAGCGGGCGGTGGTGGCGGCGCGAAGTTCGGCAGTGAGTCCGGGCACGCGGTCGGCGGCCACGTCGCATTCGACGAAGCTGTGGCAGCGCACGAGGCGGTACGGCTTCGTCGACGGCACTTCTTCGAGCTGTACGCGGCGCCGGCCGAGCATCCAGATCAGGTAGCGGCCATCGGGCAGCTTCTCGTGGCGGAGGATTTCGCCGAGTCCGGCCACCGGGAGCACCGCCGGCGGCACGCCTGCGACTTCGACTTCGCCCGGCAGGATCGTCGCCAGCACGAAGCGGCCCGGACCGTCGAGCAGGTCTTCGACCAGTTGCCGGTAGCGCGGTTCGAACACGTGCAACGGCAGCGCCTGGTGCGGAAACAGGAACGCGCCCGGCAGCGGAAACATCGGCACCGGTTCCTGCGGCAGGTTCGTGATCACGGCGCGCAGGATAGCGTGGCGCCGGGCGGCCACCTGCGCTCGCATGCGCGGATGCCGAAGTTCCTGTTGGTGCTGCGCGGCGATCCCGACATCTGGCGGCAGCGGCCGGCGGCGGAGATCCAGGCGCTGATCGAACGCTTCGAACGGTGGGCCGGTGGCCTGATGGCCGAGCGCCGCTTCCTCGACGGCAAGAAACTCGCCGACGGCGAAGGCAGGGTGATCGTGCGCGACGGCGACACCGTGCGCATCACCGACGGTCCCTATGGCGAGGCCAAGGAGATCGTCGGCGGCTTCCACCTGCTCGAGGCCCGCGACTACGACCATGCGGTCGAGTTGTGCCGCGACCATCCGGAGCTGTCGATCGCCGGTTCGGTCGAGATCCGTCGTCTCGACCCGATGGGCCAGCCGGACTGACGGCCAGCCGCTGCGGGCGCGCGACTACTGGTGGTAGATCTCGGCGCCGGTCGGACCGCCGCCGACCACCATGATCGAGCCGTCGGGCAGGCTCACCGTGGTCGGGAACAGGCGCGGGGCCGCCATCGAACCAACCGGCGTCAGCAGGTTCGGGCCCTGCGTGAAACGATCCGTCGTCGCGGTCGCGTTCAGCAGGAACGTCGAGGTCGCGAAGTCGATCTGCATCTGGAAACCACCGGCGATCACCGCGCCACCGTTCGGCAGCGGCGCCACGGCGGCGCCGGCGCGACCGACCTGCATGCCGTTCACCGTCGAGAAGGTGCCGAAGAAGCCACCCGAAGCGAACACCTGGCAGTCGGTGCGCGTGCCGACGATGATGTCGAGCGGATCGAGCGTGGTGAGGAACGTGGTCAGGTCGAGCGTGATGCCGCCGACCAGCAGCACGCGGCCGTTGCTCAGCGCCGTCGCGGTGTGCAGGAAGCGCGCACCGTTCATGAACGCCGGCAGGCCGAAGCTGTTGGTGGTGGGGTTGAACAGGTAGGCCGTCGACGAGACGTTCGGCAGGTTGACGATCGGCAGCACCGCCATGCCGCCTGCGATCAGCACGCGACCGGTGGTCAGCGTGGTCGAGGTGTGGAAGGCGCGCGCCTCGAGCATGTTGGGGCCCGGGCCGAAGGTATTGGTGACCGGATCGAAGATCTCGGTGCTGCCGAGCAGCCCGGTGAACAGGCTCAACGGGTTCGCGATGTCGAACGCGTTGCTACCGCCGGTGATCAGCACCTTGCCGTTCGGCATCAGCGAAGCGCCGTGGCCGGCGCGCGCGGCGGCCATCGCCAGCGTGGTCGTGACCTGCGTCGTCGGGTCGTAGACCGCAGCGGCCGCCGAGGGCTGGCCAGTGGTCAGGTCGAGACCGCCGGTGAACAGCACGCGGCCGTCCGCGAGGCCCGTCGTCTGGCCGAGCAGGCCGATGCCGAACGAGGCGCCCGAGAGCTCCCAGTCTTCGGTGCGCGACTTGTAGCGCTGCGCCACCGGGCCGGAGCCGCCGATGAACAGCAGCTCGTTGTTCGGCGCCACGGCGGTGGTTCCACCGAGCACCGGCACGGTCGGGTTGTTGAGGGCGGGCACCCAGGTCGCACCCGTCTGCGCCGTCAGCCGGACCAGGTTCGACACGCGCCACGGTCCCGCCCCGCCGATCGCCTGCAGCGAGAACGGCAGGCTGGCGAAGAACGGATCGTTCGGAATCACGATCTGCGGCGCCGCGTTGCCGGTGCCGTTGCACACACCGACCCAACCCGGCGCGGCGAAGGTCAGCCACGCGAACTGGTCGGTGATGTCCAGCGTGACGCCGAGGCTCGGCAGCGTGGTCTGCTGTTCGACGATGTCGATCAGCAGGAAGTAGGGCTCATTGGGGTTGCCCTTGATCGGGAACGACACCGTGCTGCCGAGTACGCCGCCAACCTTGTCGAGCGACAGGTTCTGGGCAAGCGCGGGGCTCGCGAGGGCGGCAAGCAGACCGAGGGAGAGGAGGTTCGTGGTGCGGTTTCCGGCGTACATCATGGGGAGTATGGCTTCAGTTATCCGGTGGTGCGAGACGGGGACATCCGGTTGACCAGGTTGGCACAAATGTCGCCGTCCCAGGGCGCGGCCGAGTCGCCGATGTCACGGCGTGACGGTGAGTAGCGATGCGTTGCTGAGAAAGAGCCGGAAGGAATCGCCGGCGAGCGACTGGAAGGCGAACGGCAAGCCGATCTGGTAGAGGGTCCCCGGTGTCGCGAAGTCCTGCGCGCGCACGCCGTGTGCCGCCAGAGGTGCGCCAAACCCCGCCAGGGCGGCAAACACCCGATCGCCATTGGCTGAGGTCGGTTCGACCCAGACATCGAGGTCGTTGGTGAAGCGAGGCCGTGCGTGGAACGTCACCGTCGCCAGAACTCGCGATCGAGTCATCAGGGTCGTCGCCAGGACGCACGAGCCGTCCGCTCATGGTGCGTGGTTGGTTGGCGGGTGGGAGTCGGGCACGCTGCGCAGTGTAACCTGTCGTCGCGTCGATGCCCCCGGTGCGCTTGTTCAGCGCGCCTTCCACTTCGCCAGCAGTTCCTTCTCGCGCTCTGCTTTCATGCCGGCCTGCCACGGCTTGTCGCCGCGGCCGGACTGCACCCAGGCGGCGGTGTCGCGGATCGTCTCGGCGATCGGCCGGTACTTGGCGCCCGCGGCGATCGACTTCGCATTGCTGCAGTGCCCGTTCTTCGCCTTCGGCGTCCAGCAGCCCATTTCGCCCCATGCCGACACTCCGTTCGCTTCGAGGAACGCGTCGTCGATCCAGGTGAACGAACAGGTGTGGTTGATGGTGCCCTTGCCGGTGTGCAGGAACTCCGCCACCGAGATGCGGCCGTCGAAACCGACCGCGTTGAGCGGGCCGGTGATGCCCTGTTCGACCAGGTGCACGATCCAGGCACCGAGGTCGCGCACGTCGATGAACTGCAGGTCGTTGTCGGGAGCGCCGGGCGCCAGGCATTCGCCGCCGCGCGCAAACCGCGCCGGCCAGTAGGTGAAGCGGTCGGTCGGATCGCCGGGGCCGACGATGTAGCCGGGTCGAACCAACGTCGCCTTGCCGGGGAACGCGGCTGCGACCGCGTCTTCGCAGTGGCGCTTCAGCCCGCCGTAGTTCTCGTAGTTGTCGCCCATCTTCTGCGTGTACTTGTCGGCGCACTCGGCGAGTGGGCTCTGCTCGTCGATCGGCGTCGCGTCCACTTCGAGCGTCTTGTAGACACTCAGCGAACTGATGTAGACGTACTGACCGACCTTGCCGGCGAGCACCTTGCCCATGTCCTCGACTTCGCCGGTGTAGTAGGCGCTGGTGTCGATCACCGCGTCCCAGGTGCGATTCTCGAGTGCCTTCAGGTCCTGGGCGGGGTCGTTCGGGCGATCCGGCCGGGGCCGGCGACGCTGGCCCTGCAGCTTCTCGACGTCCGGGAACAACTTCGGGTTGGTCCTGCCGCGATTGAACAGCGTGAACGCGTGGCCGGCGGCGAGACCGGCCTCGACGATCGCCGGGCCGAGGAAGGTCGTGCCGCCGAGCACCAGGATCCTCTTCTTCCCGTGCGGGCGCGGACTGCGCGGCAGACAAAGCGCCGATGCGGCGGCGGTGGAAGTGGCGAGGAACGAGCGTCGGGTCAGGTTTCGCATGGCGCGTTTTCTACGTAGCGGCGCACAGCCCGGTGAGAACGGCTTCGTGGAGCGCCCCAGCGATGGGTCGGTGCCACGGTGCCGGCGGCGGTCGCCGGCCCGCCCGAACGAAGGCTGTGCCGGCGCGTTTCGTTCCGTAAGATCCCGCACCCCACGATGCCGGCACCGAAGTACTTCCTGACCAGCTACGGCTGCCAGATGAACAAGCTCGACAGCGAATTGGTCGAGAGCAAGTTGCGCCAGCGCGGCTACGAAGCTGCCGCCGAGGAAGGCGCGGCCGACGTGGTGTTGCTGAACACCTGCTCGGTGCGTCAACACGCCGAGGACCGCGTCTGGAGCAAGCTCGGCAAGCTGCGCGTCCGCAAGCGCACCGAGCCCGGCCTCGTCGTCGGGGTGCTCGGCTGCATGGCGCAGGAGCACAAGCGCTACCTGCTGTCGCGCATGCCGCACGTCGATCTGGTGGTCGGGCCGTCGGCGTTCGGCGACATCGACACCACCGTCGAAGCGGCGCGCTCGCGCAACCAGGAGATCGCCGCCGAGCGTGAACCGGCGCGCACCAAACACCAGGTGGCCGGTGCTGGCGTGGTGGCGGTGGACCAGGGCGTGTCGGGCGACACCATCCGCCGCGACGTGCGCGTGCGACCGCACCGTTCGCAAGCGTTCGTGTCGGTGATGCGCGGCTGCAACATGCCGTGCACGTACTGCATCGTGCCGACCACGCGCGGCGAAGAAGTGTCGCGGCCGATCGCCGACCTCGTCGAAGAAAGCCAGCGCCTGTGCGACGACGGCGTCACCGAGATCACCTTGCTCGGCCAGACCGTGAACGCCTACGGGCGCGACCTCACCGGCCAGAATGCGACGCTGGCCAACCTGCTGCGCGCGCTGCATGCGATCCCGTCGCTGCGGCGGCTCGCGTTCATCACCAGCCACCCGAACTTCCTCGGCCCCGACCTCGTCACCGCGATGGCCGAGCTGCCGAAGGTCGCGCGCTACCTGCATCTGCCGGCGCAGTCGGGCAGCAACGCCGTGCTCAAGGCGATGCGGCGCGGCTACACCGTCGAACGCTACCTCGCGCGCATCGAGCAGCTGCGCCAACAGGCGCCCGACGTCGAGCTGCACAGCGACTTCATCGTCGGCTATCCGGGCGAGACCGCGGCCGACTTCGACGCGACGGTGCAGTTCGTGCGCACGGTCGGTTTCGCGCAGAGCTACGTGTTCAAGTACTCGCCGCGGCCGGGCACGCTCGCTGCCGACCTGCCCGACGACGTGCCCGAAGCCGAGAAGGAACGGCGCAATGCCGTACTGCTCGCGGTGCAGTCCGAACTGACGCTGGCGAAGAACCAGGCGCTGGTCGGGCAGACCGTCGAAGTGCTGGTCGAAGGCGAGAGCAAGGTTGCGGGCCGACTCAGCGGCCGCACCGCGCACCATCGCCTGGTGCACTTCGCCGCCACCGACCAGGACCTGATCGGCCAGTACATGCCGGTGCGCGTCACCGAAGCACTCGCCCATTCGTGCGTCGGCGAGTTGCTGGCGCACGACGCTGCGCAGGAAGGCAGGCACGACCCCGCCGAGGCGCTTTCGTGAACCACGAAGAGCCGATGCGGGAAGCCATCGCGCTGGCCGAACGCGGCCGCGGCGAGGTCGAGCCGAACCCACGGGTCGGCTGCGTGCTGCTGCGCGAGGGCGAGGTCGTCGCGCGAGGCTTCCATGAGTGGTTTGGCGGCCGGCACGCCGAAGCGATGGCGTTGGCCGAGGCGCAGGCGAACGGCGTGCGGCCCGACACCGCGGTGGTGACGCTGGAACCGTGTTCGACGCAGAAGGGCATCGACGGCAAGAAGACCGATCCGTGCGTGCAGGCGTTGGTCGCGGCTGGGGTGCGCACCGTCGTGATCGGCAGCGTCGATCCGGATCCGCGGCATCGGCGGCAGGGCATCGCGGCGCTCGAGCACGCCGGCATCGAGGTCATCGACGGCGTGCTGGCATCGCACTGCGATAGCCTGCTGTTGCCATTCCGGCGCGCGCTGTCGCTCGACCGGCCATGGATGCTCGGCAAGTGGGCGATGACGCTCGATGGCAAGACGGCGGCGCCGACCGGCGAAGCGCGCTGGATCTCGGGCCCGGAGGCGCGCAAGAAGACGCACGAACTGCGGGCGCGCTGTGACGGCGTGATGGTTGGGTTCCGCACCGCCCAGATCGACGATCCGGAACTCACGGTGCGGCACGTGGCCGGCAAGCAGCCGATCCGGATCGTGGTCGATCCGCTCGGCGAGATCGACGACGACAGCAATCTGGTGCGCACGTGCAAGCAGGCGCCGACCTGGCTGCTCGCCAGCGAAGACGTCGATCCGCGGCGCAGCGGGCACCTGCAGGACCTCGGGGTCACGGTGATCCTGGTGCCGGTGGCGGAAGGGCCGCGGCGATTGCACCTGGGGCAGGCGTTCCGCGAGCTGCAACGACGCGGCCTGCGTCGCGTGCTGGTCGAAGGTGGCGGCGGGCTGGTGGCGCAGATGCTGTCGTGGAACGCGATCGACCAGGTGCTGGCGTTCGTGGCGCCGAAGATCATCGGCGGGCGGTTCGCGCCGACGCCGGTCGCCGGGGAAGGGCGTCCGTTCATGGCGGAAGCGTGGCGGCTCGGCGACGTGAAGTACGAGCCCTACGGCCAGGACCTCGCGATCTCCGGCTTCATGGAGTGAGACTGAGGCACGCTGCGCAGGCTCACGAGAAAGGCTCCGCGACGCGGTTACCGCTGCAGCGGGAGAACGGTCGGCGCACTCGCGACTGCCGTACGCCCGATCGCGGTGAGCGCGACCGTCAAGGCACCCGGCGGCAGTTCGAACGCGGTGCGGCCGCCGACGACGCCGGCCGTGCGCCAACCGTTCTGGTCGCGCACCTGGATCGCCACGAAGCGGGTGCGCGCGTCCGCCTGCCACGTCACCTGACTGCCCGACACCTGGGCCTGCACCGGTGCGGGCGCTGCTTCGTTGAGCCATGGCATCGCCGGCGGCAGCGCTACCTCGCGGTAGAGCTGCCGCAGCACACCCTGCACCTGCGGCGTGTTTGCGGCGACGTGCTTCCACGAGAAGTGCACGTGCCCCGGAGCGCGATCGCCGGCGCGGATCAGTTCGATCTCGTCGCGCATCTCGGTGGCACGCATGTCCTTGCCACCTTCGCGGATCTTGTGCGTCGCCAACCCAGGCCAGATCGCCCGCCGCTGCGGGTTGATCGAACGCCACCACGGCAGCAGCACCGCGAAGCTCTGCGCCTTGCGATCGATCGGCCAGTAGAGCTGCGGCGCCAGGTAGTCGAGCCAGCCTTGCTCCATCCACTTCGGCACGTCGGCATAGAGCTGGGCGAACTGGTCGATGCCCGCTTGGATGCCCTTCGGCATGCCGGGCCGCGCGATGCCGAACGGACTGATGCCGACCGCGACCCACGGCTTGTCGTCGTGCACGATCGAGTACATGCGCTGCACGAACTCGTCGATGTTGTGCCGTCGCCAATCGCCGCGGTCGAGCTTGCCGCCGTTGTTGCGGTAGGCCTGCCAGCTGGCGTCGTCGGGGAACGGCGTCTTCTTGTCGTCGGGGTACGGATAGAAGTAGTCGTCGATGTGCACGCCATCGATGTCGTAGCGACGCACCACATCCTGGATCACCGCGAGCGACCACTTCGCCGCGAGCGGTTCGCCCGGATCCATCCAGTCGTAGACGCCGTAGCGGCGCACGATCTTCGACGCCCGTTGCCGCACGTGGCCGGCCGCGGGTGCGGACTTGCCGCCCGGATGGCTGGCGCGGTACGGATTGAACCACGCGTGCAGCCACAGTCCGTTCCGGTGGCATTGCTCGGTCAGGTAGGCGAGCGGATCAAAGTTGTCAGCGGGCGCCTTGCCTTGTTTGCCGGTCAGCCACTCGGACCATGGTTCCAGTGGCGATGCGTAGAACGCATCGGCGGCGGGGCGCACCTGGAACACCAACGCGTTGAGCCGCAGGTCGACGGCGCGGCCGACGATCGCATCGAGTTCGGCGCGCAGCGTTGCCACCGGCAAGCCGGGCTTGCTCGGGAAGTCGATGTTGTCGACGGTCGCGACCCAGGCGCCGCGAAACTCGCGCGGCAGCGGGGGTGGCGTCGGCATCGAGTTCGCTTGCGCGCGCGCCGCGGGGGCATCGGTGGTCACCGCCGTCCCGGTTGCCGGCGTCGGGTTCGTGGGCTGCCCCTTCTGTGGGTGGGCCAGTGGCGAACTGCAGGCCGCGACCATGACGAGCAGCGACGAAGAAAAAACCTTGGCGACCATGGTGCGCCCGCATCTTGCGCAACGTGGGTCGGTGAGGCCAGCAGCGAGGCGCAGAAGCCCATGGCATCGTAGGGATCACCACCATGGGCACGGTCAGTCGGGGTCTCCACCCCCAGTGGCTGCGTGTTGGTACTTCGGGCCACTTTCCGGCCCTCGTCGCCAGCGCCAACATCGCCATGCGACCGACGCGACGAACAGCTACGTTGCGGCGCCCGCGTCCGAAATAGTTCGGCGCGCCAACGAAGCCACCAAGATGTTCGTCCCCCGGATCGCGCTGCCGTTCCTCGCCCTCGCGGCCACTCTCGCGGCCCAAAACGAACGCCCACCCGAACAATTCCAAATCGCGGTCGGCCTCGCCCAGCGCGGCCTGCACGAAGAGGCGGCGCGCAACTTCGAACAGTTCCTGCAGCAGCACGGCAACCACGCGGTCGCCGCCGAGGCGTGGTACCGGCTCGGCCTCGCGCGCATCGAGACGAAGGCGATCGATCCGGCGATCGCCGCCTTCCGTTCGGCCCTGCAGAACCGCGGTGCCGACTTCCGGCTCGAACCCGAGGCGCGCTACCGGCTCGGCAACCTGCTCGAAGGCAAGGGTGACCACCAAGGCGCGGTGGAGCAGTTCGAAGCGCTGGCGGCGAAGGTCGGCGCCGAGCACTACCTGTTCGCGGCGGCGCAGTACGCGTGTGGCGAAGCGTGGCGCGAGCGCAAGGACGACGCCAAGGCCGGGACCGCGTTTGCGGCAGCGGCAGAAGCGGCGACGGGCGAGCGTGCGTCGTACAAGTTTCCGGCGCTCTACCAGCTCGGCTTCACGATGGCGCGCCGGCAGTTGCACGCGGATGCCGCGGCGACGTTCGCCATGGCTGCCGCGGCAGCGCCCGACGAAGCGGCGAAGGGCGAGTGCTTCTACCTGAGCGGCGACGCGTTGCTGCGGCTCGGCGAGCACGATGCGGCCGAGAAAGCGTTCACACGGGCGCAGAAGCTGAAGTCGGAGTTCGCCGACGATGCCGGGCTCGGCCTCGGCTGGGTCGCAGTCGGGCGCGGCGATCGGGCGGCCACGGCGCGCGCGTTCCGCACCTTCCTCGAACGCCATGCCGAGTCGCCGTTGGCGGCCGGCGCGCGGCTCGAACTGGGGCGGGCGTTGTACCAGGACCAGAAGGCGGCCGAAGCGGCGCAGCAGCTGCAGCCGTTGGTGGCGGCGTCGGTGCCGGCGGCCGTGCGGCAGCAGGCGCAAGAACTGCTGGGGCTGTGTGCGCTCGCAACCGGTGCAGGTGCCGATGCCGTCGCCGCACTGCAGCAGGCGTTGGCGGCGGCGGCGCCGGCGGACCAGGCGCGGCTGTCGTTTGCGCTCGGCGAGGCGCTGGCCAACTTGGAGCGTTGGCAGGAAGCGTTTGCGGCGTACGAGGCGGTCGGCAAGGACGCGCCCGAAGCGTTGCGCGGCGATGCGGCCTACGGCGCCTGCTTCGCGTTGCATGCCCTCGGTCGCCACCAGGATTCGATCGCGCGCGCCGAAGCGGTCCTCGCGCTGCCGAACCATCGCCTGCATCCGGATGCGCGGCTGGCGTTGGCCGAGAACCGGTTCGCGCTGCAGCAGTATGTCGAAGCCGAAGCGGCCTACGCGGTCCTGGGCGACGGCCCGCACCGCGCGACCGCGCAGTGGAAGCTCGCGTGGTGTCGGTACCTGCGCGGCGACAAGGCGGATGCCGGCAAGCGCTTTGCAGGCATCGCCGGGGATCAGGCTTCGCCGCACGCCGAAGAGGCGCTGGCGATGCAGGCGCTGGCGCAGCTCGAAGCCGGCGATGCCGACGGGGCGCTGGCGACCGCCGACCGCTACCTGGCGCGGCATCGCGACGGCGCCTTCCTCGAACGCACCGAACGCGTGGCGTCGCGCGTGCTGCGGCAGAAGGGTGATCTGGCGGGCGCACAGAAGCGCCTGGCGAAAGCGGCGGCAGTCGCGCAGGCGCGCGGTGGCGACGCGGCGGCGAGTGGTGACATCGTCGAGCAGGCCGAGCTTGCCTACCAGCAGGGCGACTTCCGTCTCGCCGACGAGAAGTTCGCGGCGTTGACGGCGCGCACCGACCCGACCGGCGCGCGGGCGTGCGCGGGTCGCGCCTGGTGCGCGTTCGAACTCGGCGACGATGCCGCGTGCAAAGCCGCACTGGCGACGGCGAAGGCGCATGGGCAGGCCACGGGAGAACTCGCCGGCCTGCTCGAACTCGAATCGGCCCTGGCGCACCGCGCAAAGGACTGGCCGGCGGCGATCGCGGTCGCGCAGTCGTTCCTGCAGCAGTTCGGCAAGCACGCCAAGGCCCCGGCGCTGCGATACGCCCTCGGCGTTGCCGAAGCGCGCAACGGCGACGCGAAGGCCGCACGGCGCACCCTGGCGGCGTTGGCGGCGTCGGGCGGCTACGACCGCATGGATCGCGTGCACTACGAGCTCGGCTGGGCCTGCCGAAGGGATGGCGATGAACCGGCGGCGCTCGCGGCCTGGCAGCCGGTCGCCAAGGACTCCGCGGACGTCGAACTCGCCGGCGAAGCGCGGCTGCATCTCGGCGTTGCGCGACTCGAACAGAAGGACCTCGACGGCGCCCGCAAGTGGCTCGCCGAAGTGCAGGGCAGCCAGCGCGGCCGCGCGTTGTACCGGCTCGGTTTCGCCGAGTTCGAAGCGGCCGGCGCCGACCAGCAGGTCCTCGCCACCGCGCGCGAGCGCTTCACCGTGGTCGCCGCCATGCCGAACGAAGAGCTGGCCGGCGAATGCACCTACCTCGCGGCGGAATGCGCGCAGCGCCTCGCGGACCACAAGGCCGTGGTCGACCGCCTGCGCCAGTTCGTCACCGACAGCCCGCAGCACGCGCGCAGCGAGCGCGCCCGCCTGTTGCTCGGCGAGAGTGCGTTGCACGTGGGCGACCACGCGACGGTGGTGGCGGCGCTGGAACCGTTCCTGCGCGGCAAGGAGCTCGATCGGACCGACCAGGCTCGCGCCAGCCTGTGGCTCGGCCGCGCCCGCCTGGCCCGCAAGGAAAACGATGCCGCTGAGACGCTGCTGACCAAGGTCACCGAACTCAGCGACGGTCCGCTCGCCGCCGAGGCCCAGTTCCGCATCGGCGAGAATCGTGAGGCGCGCGGCGATCTGCGCGGGGCCGTCGATGCCTACGTGAAGTTGCCGATCCTCTACGCGCACGCCGAATGGGTGCGGCGCGGGCTCGTGCAGGCAGCGCTGGCGTACGAGCGGCTGCAGCAGCCCGACAAGGCGCAGCTGCTGTGGAAGGAGCTGGTGGAGAAGCACCCCGGCAGTGAAGAGAGCAAGACCGCCGCCCAACACATTCGTCCGAACTGATCCCGACTGGTGATGCCCATGCTGAATCTGCCCCAAGAGCCGACCATCGCGACGGTCGGCGAGTTCTTCCTCGCCGGTGGCACGTTGATGTGGCCGATCCTCGCCTGTTCGGTGGTCGTCGCCGGACTCGCGCTCGAACGTTGGCTGAGCCTGCGCGCGAGCCGCGTGCTGCCGCAGGTCGTCGTCGATGCCGTCGAACAGGTCGTGCAGGGGCGCGCCGACGTGATCGCCGCCGGCATCGCCGAAGCGCAGGCGCCTGCCGCGCGCGTGCTCGCCGCCGGACTTCGCCGGCGCGGCTATGCGCTGACCGACGTCGAGAAGGCGATGGAGGACCGCTTGCTCGAAGAGGGTGCGCGGTTGCGCGGCAACGTGCGCGGCATCTTCCTGATGGCGTCGGTGGCACCGCTGCTCGGGTTGCTCGGCACGGTGCTCGGCATCGCCGATGCGTTCGCCGCCGTCGAAACCACGGGGCTCGGCAAAGCCGAGAGCAGCGAAGCGCTGGCGGGCGGCATCAAGGTCGCGCTCTACACGACGATCTTCGGTCTCTACGTCGCGGTGCCGGCGACGGTGCTCGGCGCGTGGCTGCAAGGCCGCGCCAAGAAGCTGACGGCGCGCATCGGCGATGCGGTGTCGCCGGCGATCGAAGCGTTGGCGGCGCCGCCGCCCGCTCCAGCCACGGCGACCACGAAGCATGCCGGAGGCACCCATGCGGCATGACAGGGCAAGCGACGACGAAGACCTCGGCATCAACATGACGCCGATGATCGATTGCGTCTTCCTGCTGCTGATCTTCTTCCTCGCCGCGACCACGTTCGCCAGCGAAGAGGTCGAACTCGACCTGCGCTTGCCGCAGGCGAAGTCGGGGCAGGCCGGCAAGGGCGACAAGCCCATGGTCGTCAACCTGCTCGCCGACAGCAGCATTCGCGTCGATGGGCGGGCGGTGACGCTGGAGGCGCTGAAGCAGAAGCTCGCCGCCGCCGGCCAACGCAATCCCGAACAGACGGTGCTGGTGCGCGGCGACGAGAAGGCGCAGTTCGGCATCGGCGTGCAGGTGCTCGACCTGTGCCGCATCGCCAAGATCAAGAAGGTCGACTTCGCAGCCGAACCGGTGAAGTGACGCATGGCGCTGCGCGAGAACACCCGCCGTTGGTTCCTGCGCTTCGCGTGGGCGGTGCTGTTGGTTTGCAGCGCGATGCTGGTCGGCGTGCGCGTCGGGCGGCCGGTCTACTACACCGATGGCGCGCGCGAATTGTCGGGCCACGCGCTGGCCGGCAACGGCATGCTCGAATGGCGTACGCCCGAAGTGCTGGCCGAGATTCCCGGGCCGGTGACGGGGCGTGTCGCCGAGCTCGCCGACGGGCGGTTGCTGTACGGGAGGCTCGGTGCCGATGGCACTGCCGACCTCGTCGTGTGGGATCCGGCGCGCGCGAGCCTGCCGCCGGAACCGCTGTTCGGCTGCAACAGCGCGCAGAACGACCTGGGGCCGACGGTGGCCGCCGACGGCCGCATCTTCTTCGCGTCGGATCGTGACGGGGGAGCGGGTGGCTACGACCTCTACGTGGCGCCGCGGCTGTTGGCGACGAGTGCGGAAGTGCAGCCGCTGCCGGCGACCAGCACCGCCAAGGACGAAACCGATCCGGCGTTGTCCAGCAATGACGTGGACTTCGTGTTCGTGCGCAGCGACCGCGCGCGCGATGGCGGCAACGATGGCGTGCTGTGGCGCTGGCGTATGGGCGACGCCCTCGATCCGCAGCCGCTGTTCGCCCCGCAGTCGCCGCGCCAACGGCCGATCGACCGCGATCCCGTGTTCGCCGCCGATGGGGCGTCGCTGTGGTTCGTGCGCAAGGTCGCGGGCCAGCCGCTGCAGCTGCTGCGTTCGAGTTCGCTGCAGGGCGAGTTCGCCGAGGGCATTCCCGTCAGGCTGGGTTTCGCGCGCGATCTGCGGTCGCCGTGGCCGCGTGCCGACGGTCGTTCGCTGGCGTTGCTGGCGCCGCGCGTCGGTGACGATGGCGTCGATCTCTGGTATGCGGCGACGGCGTACGAAGTGAGCCCCTGGTGGCCGGGCCAACGCTGGCTCGAGTGGTTGCTGCTCGGCGGTGCGCTGACGGGCCTGTTGCTGGTGCTGCTGCTGCACCTTGGCCGGCGCTGGTCGGCGCTCGATCTCGTGGCGCAGTGCCTGCTGTTGTCGCTGCTGCTGCACTTCCTGCTGTTCCTGTGGCTGATGGGCGTCGAGATCACCGGCTCGCTGCTGCCGGGCGACGACGAGACCGGCGGCTTCGAAGTCGCCGTGGTCGCCTCGACGTCGGCCCAGGCGAGTGCCAGCGGTGGCGGTGAGGTCGCCGCCGAAGTGAGCTTCCAACCCCAGGAACGGTCGCTGGCAGCCGACGCGCCGGCAGCCGGGGAACTGACGGCGCCCGCAGCGGCGACGGTGGATGCCGGGCAGGGCGAGTGGGAGCGCAGCGCGGCAGCGAAGTCGATCGAAGCCACGGCGCAGCTCGCCGATGCGGCCGCGGCGGCGGAACTGCGCGCCGGTGCCGATGCGGCGGCCGCGGTCGCCGCGGCGACGTTGCCGAGCATGGATCGTGCCGCCGCCGAGCAGGCGGCCGCACCG
>SXPB01000184.1 GCA_005776475.1 Planctomycetia bacterium | reverse complement strand
TGTCGCAGATCGCGCTGCTGCACGCGCGCATGAGCGGCATGGTGCGCGACGCCGGCTTCGTGATGTGGGCGATCGCCACCGGCATCGTCGTGGTGTTCTCGTGGTTCCACACCAACTTGCTCGGCGTCGGACTGCACGCGTACGGGTTCTCCAGCGCGCTGCTGACCGGCGTGTGGACCAGCTACACGGTGCTGGGGATCTTCCTCTGCGTTGGCGCCGTCGACTTGCTGGCGCGTCCGAAGCCCGAGCCGATCAAGCTGCCGTTGCCGAACGCCGCCGAGTCCGCGTTCACGAACTGAGCGTCGGTTGCGTCACGGCAGCGCGCACGGAGTGCCGTCGGCGCGACTCGGCACTTGCGCGTTCTTCGCCTGCAGGTGCGCGCGCAGCAGTGCGCGCAACCGGGCCGTGACTTCGGGGCGAGCCGCCGCGAGATCCTGAGTCTCGCCGAGGTCGTGCGCGAGGTCGTACAGTTCGGCGCGCGCGTCGCGATAGAACCAGACCAGCTTCCAGTCGCCGTCGCGCACCGCACTGCCCGGTTCGATGCCGGGGCCCTGGCTGCCCCAGTAGTGCGGATGGTGGAAGAACAGCGGATGCGGCGCGGCCGGGCCACCGGTCCACGCCGCCGCCAGCGACGTGCCGTCGACAGCGCCGGCGTCGAGGCCGAGCAACCCGCACACGGTCGGCAGCAGGTCCTCGAGCTGCACCGGCTGTGGGCTGGTGGCATTCGCCGGCACGTGGCCAGGCCAGCTCGCCACGAACGGGATGCGCAGGCCGCCTTCGTAGAGCGAACCCTTGCCGCTCCGCAGCGGCGAGTTGTGCCGGTGCGGTTCGCCGCCGCGCGAGTTCGCCGACAGCCCACCGTTGTCGCTGGCGAACACGACCAGCGTGTCGTCGGCGATGCCCTGCGCCTCGAGCCAGTCGAGCAGGCGGCCGAGCGAGTGGTCCATGCCTTCGACCAGTGCTGCGTAGCGCGCTTCGGCTTCGGGCAGCCCGGCATCGAGGTAGCGCTGCACGAAGCGGGCATCGGCATCGAGCGGCGTGTGCACCGCGTAGTGCGCCAGATACAGGAAGAACGGGGCGCCATCGGCGCGCGCCCGCGCCGCCGCCGCGATCGCTTCGTCGGTCAGCACGTCGGTCAGGAAGCGGTCGCTGCCGTGGTGGCGTTCGAGACCCGGCACCTGCCACACGGTGTCCTTGTCGTTGCGCAAGAACCCGTTCTTCGCCAGATAGCTCGAGGGCGCGCCGGCGGCGTGGCCGGCGACGTTCTCGTCGAAGCCGAGCTGCCGCGGATCCGCGCCCGGCGTGCCGATGGCGCCGAAGTGGGCCTTGCCGACCAGGATCGAGCGGTAGCCGACCGTGCGCAGGCGCATCGGCAACGTCGGCGCGTGGAACGCCCGCGGCGTCGTCGCCTCGCTGGAGAGCCCGTGCAGGTTCCACTCCGGCCGCAGCAATCCGTGGCGCTGCGGGTCGGTGGGCGTGTCCTGCCGCAACGTCCAGTGGGTGGCGCGGTGCGTCGCCGCCGCCATGCCGGTGAGCAGGCTCGCGCGCGACGGCGTGCAGACCGGGTGGGCATAGGCCTGCGTGAACTTCGTGCCGGCGCGACACAACCGTTCGAGGTTCGGCGTGCGGTAACGGTCGTTCCACGGCGTGCGCTCGCGATGGAACGGTTCGCTGCTGTCCTGCCAGCCGAGGTCGTCGACGAGGAACACCACCACGTTCGGTCGCCGCGGCATCGTCGCCTGCGGCGATGTGGCGCAGCCAACCAGCAACGCCAGCGCGACGCCGCCGACGAGCGTCTTCAAACGGTGGCCCCGGCTGCCCGCAGTGTGTTGCGCAAGAGCATCGCCACGGTCACCGGACCGACACCGCCCGGCACCGGCGTCAGGAATCCGGCCACTTCGCGGCACGAGGCGAAGTCGACGTCGCCGACGATGCGGCCGTCGGCCCCCTGGTTGATGCCGACGTCGATCACGCACGCGCCGGGCTTCAGCATGTCGCCGTGCACGAGTCCGGCCTTACCGACGGCGACCACGACGATGTCGGCGCGGCGCGTGTGTTCGATCAGGTGCTTCGTCCCGATGTGGCAGACGGTGACCGTCGACAGGCGGTGCAGCAGCAGGATCGCGATCGGCTTGCCGACGATTTCGCTGTGGCCGACGACGACGGTCTCGGTGCCGCGCAGGTCGCGGCCGGTCGCGAGGATCAGCTGCTGCGCGGCCGCCGCGGTGCACGGCGGCAACGACGGTTCGCGGTAGAGGATCGCGCCCATGTTCGCCGGGTGCATGCCTTCGACGTCCTTGGCCGGATCGATCGCGGACTGCACGGTGCGTGGGTCGATGCCAGGCGGCAACGGCCGCTGCACCAGGATGCCGGCCACGTCGGCGCGGCCGCTGAGTTCGGCGATCGTCGCCACCAGCTGGGCCTCGGTCGTCGTGACCGGCAGGTTGCGCACCTCCATCTCGATCCCGACTTCGGTGGCGGCGCGCTGCTGGTTGCGCACGTAGACGGCCGCCGCCGGATTCTGGCCGACTTCGACCGAGACCAGGCGGATGGGGCACGGGCCGAGGCCGTCGCGCGCCACCCGCAGTTTCAGGCGCATCTGCTGCGCGATCAGCTTGCCATCGAGGATTTGGGCGGGCACCGACTACGCCTCCGAAGGGGGTTGTGCCGAAAGATGCCACAGCATCCCCGCCACCGCCATGAACTACCGAGGCCCCCGCATCCCGTTGCCACCCGCGACCAGGGCGTTGTTCGTCGTGAACGTCGCCGTGTTCGTCGTCAACGCGCTCCTGCTCGGCCGCCTCGGCCAGTGGTTCGCGTTCTCGGGGCCCGGTCTGTTCGACGGCTTCGGTCTCGGTTTCCTGCGCGTGCTCACCTACCAGTTCACGCACAGCTTCGCCGACATCATGCACGTGCTGATGAACATGGTGACGCTGTGGGTGTTCGGGCCCATGGTCGAAGCGCGCCTCGGTCGCGCCGGCACCCTGCGGCTCTACCTGTGGGGTGGGTTTGCTGGCGCCATGGGGCACCTCGCCGTCGCTTCGGTGCAGGGACTCGCGGCGGTGCCGCTGGTCGGTGCCAGCGGCGCCTGCTACGCCATGCTGGTGCACGCCGCGTGCGTGGCGCCGCAGGCGCGCATCGTGTTCTTCGTCGTGCAGATGCCGTTGTGGGGGCTGGCGGCGCTGTTCGTCGGCATCGGTGCCTACTCGACCTTCATCGAACTGGCGACCGGCTACGGCGATCGGGTTTCGCACAGCGCGCATCTCGGCGGCGCCCTGCTCGGCTTCCTCGCCTGGAAGTTCGGTTGGTTCGTGCAGTGGCTCGACGTCGGGGACGATCGTCCGGGCCAAGGTCTGCTCGCGCGTTGGCGGGCGGCCTTGCGGCAGCGGCGAGCCGAACGCGCGCACCGGGCGATGGCCCAGCAGGAAATGCAGCTCGACGCGATCCTGGCCAAGGTCAAGGCCGAGGGCATCGGCGCGCTGCACCCCGACGAGCGGCGCTTCCTGGACCGCGTCAGTCGGCAGAAGCACGGCAGTCGTTCGTAACGCCGCTGCCCCGAACCGGTCCCGGTCGGCTGAGGTCGCTGGCCCGGCGCCAAAGCGCCGCTACCATCGTCGGCAACCGAGTTGCTGCCGATGATCACGATCCGCCCCGCGTTCCGCTTCCTGTCGCTGTTGGTCGCCTTGCTCGCGCTGCCCGCGTTCGCCGCGGCGCAGATCACGCCGGAGCAGTTCCGGGCCGAGCTGTCGAAGGCGCTCGAACTCGGCGACGAGAAACTGGTCGACAAGGCGGTGAAACGTTCGCCGTACCACGCGCTGAACCACTTCGAAGCGCTGTGGCAGGACAGTGCCGCTGGCAAGGCCGAACCGAAGGCGCGGTGCGATGCGATGCTGGCGGCCTGGAAGCGCAGCTTCGAAGGCAGCGAGACGCTGGAGAAACTGGATCGCTGGCAAAGCGGCGCCGACAACACCGCGCGCCAGACGCTCAGCAACGGCCGCTCGCAGTCGTTCAAGCTGTGGTCGCATTACACCGACGTCGTCAGCAAGGCGTTCGTGAAGGCCGACTACGAGCAGGTGATGCAGCAGTTCATGGACCTGGCGCGCAACGCCGAGTCGATCGGGCATTCGATGGAGGTCGCCGAGCTGTGGAACTTCGCGAGCGTCGTCGGCAGCAAGATGCCCGACAAGACGATCCCCAATCGCCGCGACGTCGTGTTCGCGACCGAGCAGTTCCTCGAGGCGCGCAAGCGCTGGGGCTTCACCTTCGACGAGCACTACCACAAGAGCGCCGAGTGGCTGAAGTCGGAGCTCGCGAAGATCGAGGCCGACGAGAAGGCCGGCGACAAGCGCAAGGGTGAGGGCTACGACCCGAATGCGAAGGGCGTCGACTCGCTGGTGATGCCGAACTCGGTGGCGCAGAAGCATGTGTTCAAGTTCGAGTCGCTGCCCAACGTCGACGAGCTCGACTACGGCGCCAAGGGCGGGCCGCTGGCGCCGTTCTGGTGGCTGGTGTCACTGGAGAAGGTCAGCAGTGCGCGCAAGCTCGATTGGTTTCGCCGCCGCGATGTGTTCCTGCACCGCACCGGCGCCACCAAGGCCGTGGTGGCGTTGACCGCGGCCGAAGCCAAGGACGGCGTCGAGGTCGACATCTCGAGCAAGGGCAAGATCAGCACGTTCTGGCTCGATGCCGACAAGAAGATGCCGTACTCGATGGTGTTCTGGACCGGCAGCGACCGCCAGATGGTCAACGAAGCGGAGTGCAACCTGGCGCCGGCCGACAACGTCTGCAACGTCTACTACCGCAGCGCGGCGAGCTGGAAGGGCACGGTCGGTGCCGATCCGGTGGTCTTCTACGATGACAGCTGCAACGGCACGTTCGGTGACGCCGATCCCTACGGCGGCGAACTCAAGATGCCGACGCTCGGCGCGCACGACATCGAAGCCGGCACCGTGGTGCCGTTGCTCGATTCGATGCGGGTCGGCAAGGGGCCGCGCCTGCCGTTCTCCGAGTTCGTCAAGCTGACGGCCGGCTGGGTCCATCTGAAGAAGGGCGACGGCGACGAAGTTGGCGTGCGTCCGCTCAATCCGGAGTACGTGAAGACCGGCAAGATCAAGCTGGTGTGGTCGGGCCCGAAACCCACGGCCCCCGTGCAGCTGGTCGTGCGCGGCAGCGGTGACTACCGCACGGCGATGTTCGACGTCGCCGGTGGCAAGGAGATCGAAGTGCCGGCGGCCGAGTACACCGTGATCTGGGGTCGCATGATGATCGGCAAGGGCGTGCGGGCGCAGATCGCCAACCTCTACCAGGGCGAAGCGAAGCCGTTCGTCGTCGAGGCCGGCAAGACCTTCGAGTTGAAGATGGGCGGGCCGTTCACGATCCAGTTCACGCGCCGCGGCGACGAGAAGGTCTCGATCGACGCGCTGAAGATCCTGCTGGCGGAGTCGTCCGGTTGCCTGTTTGGCGACCTGCACGGCATCAACCTGGCGGCCGAGGTGATGGCGGCCAAGGAAGTGGACGGCAAGGGCGCCAAGGTCGTCGGCAAGTTCGTGCGCTTCACCGACCCGGAGCTCGTCAACGAAGCGTCGAAGAAGCACAACAACATGGGCAACCTGCTGGCCTGCTTTCCGATGCCGGACGGCTACCGGAACGGCGAGATGGTGCTGACCTGCCCGATGCCCGGCGCCGGCTGGAAAGTGGCGCTGGTGATCAAGAAGAACGCCGTGTTCGGTGAGTTGAAGTCAGCGTGGCAGTGACGCGGGTCGCGCCGCTGCGCGCTGGCTCCGCTGGGGCGCGCCGATAGACTGCGGCGCGCATGTTGGACCTCAAGTTCGTGCGCGAGAACCCGGATGCGGTGCGCGCTGGTGCCCTGAAGAAACGGCTGCCCGACCGCGCCGCTGCGGTCGACAAGGCGTTGGCGATCGACGCGGAGTTGCGGGCGATGCTGCCCAGGCTCGACGCGATGCGCAGCGAGCAGAAGAACGCCGGCAAGGAGATGGGCAAGCTGTCGCCGCCTGAGCGCGAAGCGTTCCTGGTGAAGCAGAAGGAGCGCAAGGTCGAGTTGCAGGCGCACGAGGAGAAGGAGAAGCAGCTGCGCGCCGACCTCGACGTGCAGATGGGGCTCATTCCCAACGTGCCCGATAGCGACGTGCCCGAGGGCAAGGACGACAGCGAGAACGTCGAAGTGCGCCGCATCGGGACGGTGCGCCAGTTCGGCTTCACGCCGAAGGCCCACTACGAGATCGGCGAGGCCCAGGGCTGGCTCGATTTCAACCGGGCCGCGGCGATGGCCGGGTCGCGCAACTACATCCTGTTCGGCGATCTGGCGCTGCTGCACGACGCGGTGCTGCGCTACGCCGTCGACCTGCTCGTCGCCCGCGGCTTCACGCCGATCGATCCGCCCTTGCTGGTGCGCGATGCGGCGATGTTCGGCACCGGCTTCTTCCCCGGCGGCGAAGAGCAGACCTACCGCTGCGAGAAGGACGGACTCAACCTGATCGGCACCAGCGAGGTTCCGGTCACGTCGCTGCACGGCGGCGAGATGATGAGCGAGGACCAGCTGCCGAAGAAATACGTCGCGCGGTCGGCGTGCTTCCGCCGCGAAGCGGGCACCTACGGCAAGGACACGCGTGGTCTCTACCGCGTGCACCAGTTCCACAAGGTGGAGCAGGTGATCGTCGATGTCGGCGACAAGGCGCGTTCGATCCAGCACCACCACGAGATCGTCAAGAACGCCGAGGACATGCTGCAGGCGTTCGAGTTGCCGTACCGCGTGGTCGCGGTGTGCGGCGGCGATCTCGGCGTGCCGCAGGCGATGAAGTACGACATCGAGACGTGGATGCCGTCACGCAACGGCTACGGCGAGACCCACTCGGCGTCGCGCTTCTACGACTACCAGGCGCGCCGCCTCGACCTGCGTTACCGGCAGAAGGAAGGCGGCAAGGCGACCTATTGCCACACGCTCAACAACACCGTGGCGGCGAGCCCGCGCATCCTGATTCCGTTGCTGGAGAACCACCAGCAGCCGGACGGCACGATCATGGTGCCGCCAGCCCTGCGGCCGTACCTGGGTGGCCGCGCCGTGCTCGGCAAGCCGGTGTTCTGAGTTCGCCGCGCGGTGTCGCGCCGACGCGCGGGCGTGGCGCTCAGCCGAGCGCGCGCTGCAGGATCGCGATCGCCTGACGGATCGCCTGGCGCAGGTTCTCCGAGTCGGCGCCAGCCGCCGACTGGATCTGGCGCACGGCCGCGAGCACCTTCGTCTCGATCGAGTTGCCGTTCGTGTCCTCGACTGCGGACGGGAGTTTGCGCGCCAGCTTCGGCAACGGCGGCAGGGCCGTCGGCAACGTGGGCGCCGGCGCCGGCGCCTCCTTGATCAGGCCGAGCAGCACGCGCGCCGAGTGCAGCGAACGGCCCGCCATCGGGATGCCGTGCAGTTCGGCTTCGGCGCGGAAGTCGCGCAGGGTCAGGTCGCTGTTGTGCTGCAGCTTGTGGATGCAGAACAGCACGCTGTCCTTCTGGCCGGGGTAGCGGCGGCGAAGGGCGGCGAGAATGCCCTCCCAGCTGTTGGCGGGGGGGACGTCGGTCTCGGATGCGGTCACGGGAGGTATGTTCAGGGGAAGGCTGCGCGCCGCTGCCGGAGTCGGCAACAGGCGGCGAGGAGAGTGGCGTTCCGGGTCGGTAACGTCAACCGGCGGCTCCTTCGCCCCGAAAGTAGGAGTCGGGCTCCCGTTGCATGCCTTCGGACAGCCGATAGGATCTGGGCCGGCATCCTGACCGGAAGCCGAGGGCTGCCCCACAGTCCGACTTGGAGATTCCCATGCTGCACCGTGTTTTCGTTTCCGTCTTGGTTGCTGCAGCCGCGCTGGTGCTGGCGCGGCCTGCCGCCCCGCAATGATGAGGCGGTGGTTCGGGGCCCAGTTGGTCCCCGCCTGGTGGTGGTGGTGGTGCCGGTGGAGCCGGTGCTCGCGGCGGCGGTGGTGGCGGTCGCGGTGGTGGCATCGCGCTCGACTTCACCCGCGGCAGGTCGGCCAAGAAGCTGCTGGAGATCCAGTGGGTGCATCCGGTCTGGAAACCGATCGACGTCGCGTCGGCCCCGGGGCAAGCCCCGACCGGCACCGTCGCGGGCCAGGTCGAACGCGCCTTGCCGCTTGAGCAGGCGTACGAATTGGTCACCGACGGCGACAAGCGCCCGGTGCTGATCCTGCGCGAGTGCGAACGCTGCAAGGGCACCGACCACGCGCTGCTGAGCCGTTCACTCGACAACGAGCAGACAGTGCTGCTGGCGCACTGGTTCCGTTGCGTGAAGCTGCCGCCGAACGTGCTGACCGACAAGCACCCGTTCTACAACCTGTTCGCGCGCACCAAGGAAGGCGACAAGATCCCGCACTTGTTCTTCGTTGATCCCGACGGCAGCAACAAGAAGGAACTGCCGGGCGATCAGGCGCAGACGGTGTTGTGGGAGACCATGTTCTCCTACCTCGAACGCTGCTACGCCGACAACGCGAAGGCCGCGATCAAGGAACTGCGTCAGCTGCTCAGCCAGTACGACAAGCTCGATGCCGAGGAGCAGCAGATCCACTCGCGCCGCGCGCGCGAGATCGAGAAGAACGGTCCCGACTCGCAGAAGGGCAAGAAGTTCGATGCCGAACTGGCCAAGGTTGCGCAGGAGCGCGACAAGCTGGTTGCCCGCGAGAAGGAACTGCGCGACCTCGCCCTGAAGACGATGCAGGCCACGGCGCCGGTTCCCACGGTTCCCGGGGCGCCTGCCAACGACACCAAGTAGTTCGCAGGTCCGATCGGCACGGGAGCGACCCGCGCGCCGGCAACGGCGCGTGGGTCGTTTCCTGTACGGAGCCGCGTTCCGGTGCGCCGGGGTCGGGACCGCCCCATGCCTTCGAACGCACGGTTTCTTTTCCCCTCCGGTTGCCATGGTGGGCCGAGCCGATACTGTGCCCTGACGGCTGCCTGCCCAAAACTGACAGCCCAGCCGCGCTTGCGGCAGTCTCTATTCGGAGGTCCTCATGTTGAACAGAGTCTTCGTTTCCGCGGTCTGTGCGGCTGCTGCGCTGGTGCTGGCGCGGCCCGCAGCCCCCCAATGATGAAGCGGTCCTTCGGTGCCCAGTTGGTCACCGGCCGATGGTGGGGGTAGTGGTGGTGTCGCCGGTGGCAGTGGTGCCGGCAACACAGGCGGCGGTGCGCGTGGCGGCGCCGGCGCTGGTGCCCGTGGTGGTGGCGGTCGCGGTGGTGGCATCGCGCTCGACTTCACGCGCGGCAAGACTGCGAAGAAGGCGCTCGAGATCACGTGGGTCTACCCCGTGTGGAAGCCGATCGAGCAGCCCTCGACGCCCGGCCAGGCGCCGACCGGAACGGTCGCGCAACAGGTCGAGCGCGCGTTGCCGGTCGAACAGGCGTACGAATTGGTCACCGACGGCGACAAGCGCCCGGTGCTGATCCTGCGCGAGTGCGAACGCTGCAAGGGCACCGACCACGCGCTGCTGAGCCGTTCGCTCGACAACGAGCAGACGGTGCTGCTGACGCACTGGTTCCGCTGCGTGAAGCTGCCGCCGAACGTGCTGACCGACAAGCACCCGTTCTACAACCTGTTCGCGCGCACCAAGGAAGGCGACAAGATCCCGCACTTGTTCTTCGTCGACCCCGACGGCAGCAACAAGAAGGAACTGCCGGGCGACCAGTCGCAGACGGTGCTGTGGGAGACCATGTTCTCCTACCTCGAACGCTGCTACGCGGAGAACGCGAAGGAAGCGATCAAGGAGCTGCGCCAGGTGCTCAGCCAGTACGACAAGCTCGATTCCGAAGAGCAGCTGATCAAGGGCCGGCTCGATCGCGAGATCGAGAAGAACGGTCCGGAGTCAGAGAAGGTGAAGAAGTTCGACGCCGACCTGAAGAAGGTCGCGAAGGACCGTGCGAAGTTGGTGGCGAAGGAGAAGGAACTGCGGGAACTCGCCCTGAAGGCGATGCCCACGGTTGCCGCTGCTGGCGCCACGAAGTGAAGCGCGCGGCCGGGCGCGCACGGCGCACCCGGCTGGCGTGATGGGCGCCGGGACCAGGTCCTGGCGCCACACCGCCGCACTCGCGGCGGTCGCAGCCTGCCCCACGCTGCGTATTCCGAGGAAGATGTCGATGAGTCCGTGTCTTGTGCTGCGCGTGTTCGCGCTGTTCGTGCTGTTCGGGGCCGCTTTGCTCGCGCAAGAGAAGCCGTCGCCCAAAGACGAAGACGAAGTCGCCAAGCTCGGCCCGGTCGATCCCTACACCGGGGGTGACAAGGCAGTGATGGCGCAGGCTGGCGTCGTCGCCTACGGCCCGTTCCCCTGGGCCGACCACCACAGCACCACCGACATCGATCGCGTGCTCGGCGAACGCCGCATCCTGTGGCTCGAGACGGCGCACTTCAAGATCGGCTCCAGCCTCAAGTCGACCGCCTGGCCGGAGCACGCCGACGCGAAGAAGTTCCTGCAGGACGAGGTCAAGGCGCTGCGCAAGAAGCTGCCGAAGGTCCCGGAGAAGCCGAAGAAGCTCGACCCGTGGCTGCGGCTGCATCTCTACGCGCAACGTTGCGAGAAGGCCTACGCGGAGTGCCAGCTGTTGCTCGGGGTCACCGACGCCGACTTTCCCGACAAGGGCAAGCTGCCGCGCGAAGGCCAGTACCTGGGCTTGCCGGGCAAGTTCCTGCTGTTGACCTTCCAGAAGCAGTCGGACATGGGCCGCTACATGGACCGCTTCTGCAATCGCAAGGTCGACAAGTCGATGCGCTTCTACCACGACAAGACCTACCAGATGCTGCTCGCGGTGGCCGCCGAAGGGCTCGACGGCATCGACGAGAGCGGGCTGCACGCGCACGTGTTGTTCGCCACCTGGCAGAATCTCATCAACGGCTACAACGGCTACGCCTTCCCGCTGCCACTGTGGTTTGGCGAAGGCGTGTGCCATTGGTATGCGCGCAAGGTGCCGACCGAGTTCCTCAGTGTGCAGGTGCGCGACGACGAGGCGATCGCCGAGGAGAAGCAGCACAACTGGCCGGTGAAGGTGCGGCGGCGCGCGCAGCACGACGGCACCTGGTTTCCGTTCGACGACATGGCGAACTGGGCGAAGTGGGAGGAGATGGGCTACCACGCGCATTCGCAGTCGTGGTCGCGGCTCGACTACCTGATGCAACTCGATCGCGAGAAGGTCGGGCTGATGCTGCGCCAGATGAAGGCGGTGCCGTCGGACGGCACGTTCGAAGGCCAGGCGCCGGCGTTGCGGACGATGGCGCAGAAGCTGCTGTTCGAACTGTTCGAGCTCGACGGGCCGACCTTCGACACCAGGTGGCGTGAGTGGGTGCTGAAGACCTACCCGAAGAAGTAGTCGCCGCCGGCATGCCCTTCCCGTTGCTGCTCGCGTTGGCGTTCGCCTCGACCGCCGTGCTGGCCGGGTTCTTCGGCGCCTTCACGACCTTCTCGTCGTTCGCCTTCGACTGCCACGAATTGCTGGCGGCGCGCAGGTTCGGGCTGTTCGCCGCCAACGTGCTCGGCCAGAACCTGCTCGGAATCTTCGGCCTTGCCGCCGGCATCCTGCTCGGCGCCCGTTGGCTGCGCGGATGAGGCCGTGCTGACAGGTCGCTCACGACCGGCCGGCGAAAGTTGGGCCGATTGCGCAGCGACGTGCGTATAGCATCCCTGGTCGTCGCCAATGCGCCCTTTGCCCACGTTGCTGGTTGCACTCGGATGCTGCGCCGCAGTGGCGCTCGGGCTGCGCGTGATGTGGAGTGGAACCAGTCTCGGCACGGTCCCGCCGGCGGCGACGGACCCGCTGTGGCTCGGCGGCATGCCCCAGGGCCACGTCTACACGGGTGTCTGCGAGGAGCCCGACGACGTCAATCCACTCACGGCCCATACGCAGGTGGCGAAGCGCATGGTGCACGCCTACACGCACGAAGCGTTGCTCGACATCGACCCGGTCACCGGCGGCCTGCGGCCGGCCTTGGCCGAGTCGTTCGAGCCAGCCGCCGACGGCATGTCGTGCACGTTCACGCTGCGCGCGGGCGTTCGCTTCGCCGACGGCAGCGAACTCACCCTCGACGACGTGCTGTTTCCCTGGCAACTCCGCCGCGCCGGCCACCTGGCGTTCGGCGCGATGCTCGACGCCTTCGACCGCGTTGCCGACGTCGAAGTGCTCGATTCCCGCCGGATCCGCGTGCACTTTCGCGAGCGCCACTACGCCTCGGTGCGGATCGTCGGCGAGACGTGGTTGGTGCCCTGCCGCGCGTGGTTCCTCGCTCGCGTCGCCGCCCGCGTTGCCCCGGCGCCGATGCCGGCGATCGACAGTGCGCAGTTCGCCGAGCAGCTCGCCGCAATCAAGTCATCCAGCGGCCCGGGCACGGGGCCGTACCAGCTGCTGAACCAGCCCGAAGGTCCGATGAACTGGAAGCCGCGCCAGGAACTGCTGCTGGTGCGCAACCCGCATTGCTGGCGCCGCACGGCGTCGCCGGGCACCTGGAACTTCGCCGGCATCCGCCTGCTGTTCCGGCTCTCGACGGCGGCGACGATGGCGCTGCTGCGCGGCGAGATCGATTGGTTCACCAGCTTCGGCATCGACGAACTGGTGACGGCGCGACCCGAACTCGCCACCGACCACGATCGGCTGGACTACGACTACGAGTCGTTGGGCGTCTACCGCACGGTGTGGAACTGCGCGCGTCCGTCGATGCACGATGCGCGCGTGCGGCGGGCGCTGGCGATGCTGTTCGACATCGACAGCCTGTTGGCGCGCGACCCCGCGGCGATGGTTCGCGCCGTGGCGCACGCGAAACCCGATGCCCCGGCGTATCCGCGCGCAGTCAAACCGATCGCCTTCGATCCCCCGGCGGCGCGGGCGCTGTTGCGCGAGGCAGGGCACGATCCGGAACGCGGAACCCCGTTGCGCCTCCGGCTCGTGGCGATGGCGGCCACCGACGTGCTGCGGCGCATCATCGAGCACTTCGAGGACGCGGCCGGCAAGGCGGGCGTCGAACTCACCGTGGTGCGCTGCAACCAAAGCGGGTTCATCGATGCGCGCAATTCGGGCGACTGGGACGGCATCCTGGTGCTGCAGTCGTTCCGGCCGTGGGGTGACCCGGCGCCGTTCTTGCGGAGCGGCAGTCCCGACAACATCGGCAAGTTCGCCGACGAGCGCATGGACGGCCTGCTCGATCGCGCGCAGCGCGAGCTCGATCCTGCCGCACGGGCGCGCCTGTGGATCGAGGCGCACGAACTGGCGCACGCCGAGCAGCCGGTGGCGTTGTTGGTGCACCCCAAGGTTTCGATGCTTCTGGCCAAACGCATCGAAGGCGAGAGCATCGGTCGCACCGGCCTCGTGCTCGAGCGCGCCTTCGTGGCGCCCGAGCGGCAGCGACAGTGACCCGGCGGCGCCGTGATTCCTGGTAGAACTGCGGCCCCGACCTCGCTCTGGCCGAAACCGCCTTTCCGATGACCATCGCCATCTCCGACCCGCGCATCCTCGAGTCGTGGCCGCCCGAACTCGCCTCGCTGCCGTTCGGCAGCCCCGAGTTCAAGGCCGCGAACGCGCGCCTCGCCGCGGCGGACGAAGCAGCGTGTACTCCGTTCGCGCGGGCGATGCCGACCTGGATCAACTTGACGAGCACGACGGCCTGCAACCTGAAGTGCTTCATGTGCAACCAATTCCTCGACCCCGATTCACCGAAGGTGATGCTGGACGAGGACGTCTACCAGAAGGTCGTGCGCGAACTGTATCCGTATGCGCGCACCATGCAGCTGTCGGCGTTCGGCGAGCCGTTGATGACGCCGAAGATGGACCAGAAGCTGGACGACCTCGAGCGCCACGGCATGAAGCTCGAGATGGTCAGCAACGGCACGCTGATGATGAAGGAGTCGAAGTTCCGCGAGCAACTGCTGCGCACGCTGGAGCTGGTGACGTTCTCGATGGATGGCGCCACGCGGGCCACCTACAACTCGGTGCGCACCGGCGCCGAGTTCGACGAAGTGTTCGCCAACATCAGCCGGTTCGCCGAGCGACGCCTCGAGATGCCAGCGGCGAAGCGCCCGCTGATGAACTTCAACTACATCCTGATGCGCCGCACGGTGGCGGAGGCGCCGAAGTTCGTCGAGATGGTGCACCGTTGGGGCGGCGACCAGATCGTGTTCAACCACCTGGTGACCTTCCATCCGAGCCTGAAAGGCGAGTCGCTGAACTACTGCCGCGCCTACGCCAACGAGTGGCAGGATCGCACCCGCGAAGTCGCCGCGGCCCTGGGCGTGAAGATCTCGATTCCGCCGAACTTCGCCGACCTCGCGACTCCATCCGATGCGCCGGCGCCGGCCGCTGCGACGACGCCGGCGCCCGCCGGCGAGGCCGCCGCGGTGGCACCCGGCAAGGCGAAGAACCGCCCGTGTGGACCGCCGCCGGTGAAGTGCTGGTTCCTGTGGCAGCGCGTCTACATCGCGCCGTTCGGCGACGTGGTGCCGTGCTGCCTCGCCGGCATGCCGGCCTTCGGCAACATGGCGAAGACGTCGTTCTTCGACGTCTGGAACGGCGACACCTACCAGAGCTACCGCAAGCACGTCTTCACCGACAAGCCACTCGGCAAGTGCAAGTCGTGCTACCTGATCTGGCCCAATGCCGAACTCGCCGGCACCGACGGCTTCGAGTACGGCGGCTGATTGCGCGCCACCGCGCATCCATGACGGTCGGCGGTAGGGTCTGTGTTGCTCGCCGCCAAACAGGAAATGACGACCGCATGGGCGTTGTCGTAGCGTAGGGGGCTCTCGCTCCCTGCTGTCGCGTGCCAGCGTGTCTCGCCCCAGGACCCGCTTCGCGACTTCGCTCGAGATCCTGCGTGAAAGCACTGTTGCTCGCCATTCCCTTTGCGATCGTCGCCACCCTTCCGGCGCAGGTGGTGCGCATCGCCAATCACTCGCCGCTGCCATTCCAGGGTTGGAAGCGCACGACGGTCGATGTGATGCCGCCGCACGCGAGCGGCACCGTTGCTGGCGCCACCTATGTGCTCGGTCGCGCGGTCGGACTCGACACCCATGTGGTCGATGTGCGCATAGCACTGCAACCGTTCCAGACGGTGGCACTCGATCTGTCGCAAGCGCAGCCGATCAACTTCGTGCGCGGGCCGTTCGTGTCGTCCGCCGTCGCGTTCGGCGGCGTGGCGGCGATCAACGGCCTGCCGATGACGCTGCTCAACGTGCTCGGCGATGGCGCTGGCTACACGTGCCACTGGCGCCGTCGCACGATCCCGATGATCGCCGTCGACCTGTGGTGCACCTGGTATCCCGACCAGCCTGGACTGTGTTCGGGCGAAGTCGCGATCACCGCCAGCAACCCCGCGGTGCCCGATCTGGCGGCGTGGTTGCCGGCCGGCTTTCCGTTGCAGCTCGGCGACGCGGTGACGCTGACCACGCAGGGGTCGCTGTTCTCGCTGCTGCCGAACGACACGCTCTTCGCCGATGGCCAGTCGCGGCTGCAGCCCGTCACGTTCGTGTGGCCGGCGCGGCTGCCGGCGACGCAGGATTGGCTGAACGCCGTCGTGATCGCGAACTACCTCGTCGGCGCCTGTGGCCTGCAGCAGTTGCTCGCGGATGGCAACCCGACCTATCCGGCGGGCTTCCATCCGCAGGCGTGGGCCTCGGCCAGGTTCAGCGAGTCGGTGCGCCGGTTGCACACCAACGAAGAACTCCTGTGTGGCCCCGCCAAGATGAGTTCGGTCACTGGTCGCCAGGAGGACCAGACGTTCGTGCGCGGCGAAGCGCTGCTGCCGGGCGGGACCGGGGCCGAGTGGATCGCCTACCTGAACGCGTTGCGCCTCGGCTCGCGACCTTGCCATCACCTCGAAGAGGACGGCCGGCCGCTCGATCTCGCATTGCACGTGAATCCGCGCCTCGTGTTCTGGGACGGGCGACCGCACTGGTCGCCGGTGCTGAGTCCTGACCGGCTCGGCAAACCGGGTGGCATCACTCCGGACGACAGCAAGCTCTGGTGGGGGCCGGACGTCGAACACTGGTTGATGAACACCCTCGCTGCGGCGACGCGGCTCACGGGTTCCCCGGCTTGCCAGTGGTTGCTCGGACACCAGGCCCGCATCTATCGTTTGCAGTGCACGACCATGCCCGGGTTGTCGACGTCGAATCCATTCGCTTCGCGTGCGGTCGGCTGGGAGGGCATCCTGGCGGTGCACCTGTGGCGCGAACTGGAAGATCGTCCGATGGCAGCGGCGGTGCGCACGCATTGGCAGGACCGCGTCACCAACGTGATCCTGCCGGCCTACCAGAACCGGCAGTTCGGCGTCTGGGACCCACGCTACGACGACCCGCGCCTGGGCAAGGGTTGGTGGTGGATGCCGTGGCAGCAGGCGGTCGGCGCCTATGGGCTCGACCTCGGCTGCGCGGTGCTCGGCCCGGCGGCCGGGCGGCCGGTGGCGTTGGCGGCGGCGCAGGCGGTGCTGGCGCAGGCCTTCGTGTTGCAGAACGGGGTGTGGATCAACCACTCCGCCGTGGCCTTCGACGGCCGCTTCCACGCCGACACCAGCATGTATCTGTTCGGCACGCCGTTGGCGCCGGCGGTGGTGCTGCGCCACCTGCCGAACGACCCGTTGGCGCTCGCCATATGGAACCAGATGCACGCCGCAGCGACGGGCACCGAGCACACTGCGTGGTTCGCCCCGGGCGTGCCGTAGGTCGTCGACCCCGTAGTTCGTCGACGAACGGGCAGGGGAGCGGGGGCTGCGGCCACCCTGGAAATGGTGGAGAGTAGGGGAGTCGAACCCCTGACCTCGACAATGCCATTGTCGCGCTCTACCAACTGAGCTAACTCCCCGTCCCGGCGGCCGCAGCGCCCTCCACGATCCGTCGGCAAGCCGCCGGCGCGCGAAGGGAGCGGAGGAAGGTAGCGACGAGGCGAGCAAGTTCAAGCACGTTCTCGGTGGCCACCTGGCGCACCCAGGGCCCCGGTTTGGCAGTGGGAAAAGTCGGCGCCGGAGCGGGCTGGCGGGTGCTGGCCGGGCTCGCTAGTTTCGCTGCCATCGCCCCGTCGATCGATTTCGGTCACGGCCTGCCTTGCACACCGGAGCCACCGGGTGAGTCGGGCCCGTTCGACGGACGCGGCAACGCGGCGGGTCATGCGCCGCGCACTGAGGCACCATGGTCAAGCAAGGTTCGTTCTTCCAGCGGCTGAAGGAGCGGTGGGGCTCGGGTTCCGGTGTTCGCGTCGAAGCACGCAAGGCCCAGAACGGTCGGCCCATCGACAAGACGCCCGTGCAACGTGTCGAGCCTGAGCGCGCGCCGGCAGCGGTTCCCGTTCGCAGTGAGCCGGAGCTGATCGAGCCCCGCAGCAGCCGCAAGCTGTCCGATCGCGAAGAGGCGATGGTGGCACTCGGCACCCACTTCCAGGAACTGACGGCGCTGTTGCGCGGCTCGCAAGCGAAGGTCGACGACCAGCTCGGCAAGATCGTCGGCGCCACGTCGGCGTTGGCGCAGCTGCCGGCGTTGTCGCAGCAGCAACTCGAAACACTGCGCGCACTGTCGGCGCAGATGGAGCGCCAGAACGCGCTCGGCGAGCAGCTCACGACGACGATGGCGAAGCTGCCGAACCTGCTGGAGAACGTCGAGACGGCGCTGGCCCGCGCCGCTGCGACCGACGAACGCACCGCGGCGACCGTGCGCGAGTTCCAGACCACGATGGATCGCATCCACGGCTCGATGGGCCAGATGGTCCAGCACAGCGAACAGCACATGAAGACGGCGCAGAACCTCGCCGAGCGCCGCGACGCCGAACTGCAGAAGCTGGCGGCCGGCATCGAGTCGTCGCAGCAGCAGGCGGTGACGGCGTTGCAGCGCACCACCGACGAAGGCATGCAGACCTTGCGCCAGTCGAGCGAAGACCAGAGCAACCGGCTGCAGCGCGTGGTGCAGGAGAACGCGTCCTGGAACCGTGCCGTGCTGGTCGGCGTCGGCCTCGTCGTGCTCGGCATCGGCGCCCTGATCGCGCTGCAGTTGTTCGGATGAGCGGAGGCCCGCGGTCGCCGCGCCGCCTCTGGCTGGTGCGGCACGGCGAGACCGAAGGCCAGTCGTCGATCCGTTTCCACGGTCGCAACGACGTGCGTCTGTCCGACCTCGGCCGCGCGCAGATCCGGGCCCTGGCGCCGTTGCTCGCCGGCGTCGAGTTCGCCCGGGTCGTGCATTCGCCGCTCCTGCGCGCTGCCGAGTCGGCGGCGATCCTGGCAACGGCGTGTGGCGTGCCGACGGCGCGCGTGCAGGCCGAAGAGCGGCTGCGCGAGATCTCGTTCGGCGCCTGCGAAGGCATGACCGAGGCGGAGATCGAAGCGGCGTTCCCCGACTTCTGGCGCAGCTACCGCGGCGGCGGCACCGACACGTTCCCCGCAGGCGAGCCGCGGCCCACGTTCGTTGCCCGCGTGCAGGGTGCGATCCGCGAACTGGCGGCAACGGAGTGGTCCGGCGACCTGCTCGTGGTGTCGCATCGCGGCACCACGCGCCAGGCGCTGCGGGCCCTGCTCGCGGTGCCGGCCGGGCAGCCGGACGAGTTCGGCGTCGAGCTCGGCAGCGTGTCGACGGTGCGCGAGGAAGGGGGTTGGCGGCTGGAAGCGCTCGGGCTCTTGCCGTAGCGCTCTTCCCTTGCCTCGGCGAATGCGCGATCCTCTTCGCCCCCCGATGATCCACCCGACTCCGCGCCTGCGTTTTGCGCCGTCTCCCACCGGACCGCTCCACCTCGGTGGTGCGCGTACCGCGATGTACAACTGGGCCGCCGCGCGGGCGATGGGCGGCACGTTCCTGCTGCGCATCGAAGACACCGACCAGGCGCGCAGCACCGACGTGTCGCTGCAGAGCATCCTGGCCGGTCTGCGTTGGCTCGGCATCGATTGGGACGAAGGTCCGGACAAGGGCGGCGCCTACGGGCCGTACTTCCAGATGCAGCGGCTGGCGATGTACCGCGCCACCGCCGATCGCCTGCTCGCTTCGGGGCACGCGTACCTCTGCTACTGCACGAGCGAGGAGATCGAAGCGGGCCGCAAGCAGATGGAGGCGCAGAAGGTCGGGTTCACTGGCTACAACCGCCGCTGCCGCACGCTCACTGCTGAGCAGCGCACTGCGTTCGAACGCGAGGGCCGCAAGCCGAACGTTCGCTACCGGATGCCGGATGCGCGCGTCCTGCAGGTGCACGACCTGATCCTCGGCGACGTCGAGGTCAACACGCGTGACTTCGACGACTGGGTGATGCTGCGGCCCGACGGCGTGCCGCTCTACAACTTCGCCTGCGTGGTCGACGACATCGGCATGCAGATCACGCACGTGGTGCGCGGCAACGAGCACTTCCAGAACGGCATCAAGCAGCGCCTGCTGTTCGAGGCACTCGGCGCCGAATGCCCGCTCTACGCGCACATTCCGCTGATCCTCAACAAGGATGGCAAGAAGCTCAGCAAGCGCGACGCCGACACCAACATGCTCGACTACCGGGACAAGGGGTTCCCGGCCGAAGGCGTGTTCAACTACATCGCGCTGCTCGGTTGGAGCTTCTCCGGCGATCGCGACGTGTTCTCGCGCGACGAGATGGTGGCAGCGTTCAAGATCGAGGGCATCGGCAAGTCGCCGAGCAAGTTCGACGACGAGAAGCTGCGCTGGATGTGCGGCGAGTACGTGCGCGGTTGGACGCCAGCGAGCCTGGTCGACCGCGCCCGGCCGTGGCTCGCCGCGCCGGCGACACAGGCGCAGTTCTCGCCGCAGGCGGCGCGGCTGCACACGCTGGCCGCGGCCGGCCTCGAATTGCCGGCGGTGCCGGCGCACACGTTCCAGTTCCAGGCAGCATGGCTGCAGAACGTGCTGGCGTGCTACCAGGAGCGCATCGCGATCCTGAGCGAGCTGCCCGGCAAGCTGCCGTGGTTGTTCCAGGCAGCTCCGACGATGGATGCTGCCGCGCAGAAGAACCTCGCCAAGGAGCCGGCCGCGAAGGAGTGGTTGCGCGCCCTCGCCGACGTGCTCGCGGCGGGCATCGCGCCGCCGAGCTACCGGCCGTGGTTGCTCGAGCAGGACAAGTCCGATGTGCGCAAGGGCGCCGACGCGGCGGTTGTGCTGCCGACGAAGAAGGACACGGCGGAGCCCGTGTGCGCGTTCGACACGCCCGCCCGGATCGAAGCGCAGTGCCGCGCGCTGGTCGATCGCCTCGGCATCAAGTTCGGCAGCTTCGTGCACCCCGTGCGCGCAGCGTTGACTGGCACCGACAAAGGGCCAGGCCTGTTCGACGTGGTGTTCCTGCTCGGCAAGGAGACCTGCGTCGACCGGTTGCGCGCGATCGGCAACGCGCCGTGACGTAGCGCGAACTCAGCGGCCGCGTGGTTGCGGCTCGGCGACCGGCACCACCTTGCCGGTGCGATAGACGGCGCGCAGCAGGGCCTCGCGCCGCTGGGGATCGTCCGTCGCCTCGAACTGCATCGCCAGCCAGTCGATGCGCGTGGCCGGCACGAAGCTCGAGAACGTGGCGCCAGCCAGCAGCGCCAGCGACGCGAGGCGCCAGCGCTGCAACGCCAGGGTCGCATCGCCCGGTCGCAGCCACAGGAAGGTCAGCAGGAAGCCGGCGAGCAGGCCGCCGACGTGCGCCGTGTTGCTGATCATCGGGAAGAAGAAACCCAGCACCAGGTTGGCCGCGATCGCGCCGAGCAGGCGGCGCGGGCCATCGAAGTCGAGGCAGGCGAGCACGTGCCGGCCGGAGCGCATGTTCATCGCCATCGCCGCCCCCATCATGCCGAACAGGGCGCCGGAGCCGCCGACCACCGGCTGGTTCGGCTCGTAGGTGCAGCAGACGGCGAGTGCACCGCCGAGCGCCGAGACCACGTACAGCAGCAGGAACCGCACGCTGCCGAGCGAGCGCTCGAGCGCCGGGCCGAACGCGAAGAGCGTCGCCAGGTTGAACAGCAGGTGCACCGCTCCGCCGTGCAGGTACGCATGCGTCAGCAGCCGCCACGGCTCGCCGGCGATGACGTCGTGCGGCGTCAACCAGCCGAAGCGTTCGAGGAGCTGGCCGAACTCGCGTGGGTCGCCGAACGGTTGGGTGACGACGGCAAGCGTGCCGTAGGCGATGGCGGTGACGATCGTCACCGGGACGGCGTCGACTTCCCGCAGGAGGTCCTTCATGGCGTTCTCCGGCTGCCAAGGCACCGCACGCGCGCCCAGGCGCGGAACCAGTTCTCTTCGGCGGTGAGGCGCAGCCGCGGTGGGGCGGCGGCCAGTTGCAGGGCTGCGTTCGCCGCGTCGCGGTCGCCGGCGCGAAGGTGCGCGTCGGCCAGCCAGACGTGGCTGCGCGGGCTGCCGCCGTGCTGTCGTTGGTGCTGCACGAGCAGCGCCAGGGCCTCGGGGTCGCCGAGTGCGTGCAACGCCCGGCCGCGCAGCAGCAGCGCGTCACCGAACGCATGGCCTGGGTCGAGTTCCTCGACGCGCCGGAACGACTCCGCCGCCACTGCCGATTGCCCGGCGTGGAACTGCAGCAGCCCGAGCTGGTACCAGCTGCCGGCGTGGGTCGGGTCGAGTTCGACCGCGCGCTCGAGGTGCGGGCGCGCCAGATCGTCGCGTTGGCGCAGGCGGGCAAGGCGGCCGACTTCGGCATGCCGCGCGGCCGACTCGAAGTGGCGCAGTTCGGAGATCGCGCGGCGCAGCGGCGCCTGGTCGTTGCTGAGGCTGCGCCACAACCGGCTCCAGAACAGGCGCAAGCCGGCCCACGCCGGCGGAAACACGATGCAGGCGACGCCCACGGCCGCCAGCAGCCAGAACGCCAGCGTGCGCAGCGCGTGGTACACGGCGCTTTCGAAGCGCACCGCCAACTCGGGATCTGAGCGGGACAGCAGCCACAACGCGAATGGCCACACCGCGACCAACAGCACGGTCGCGATCGGCAGGTGACGCCCGACGGCGCGCAAGGACGGCGGGGCTGCGGTCATTCCGCAACGCGGACGAAGGTGCCGCGGTCCTTGTCCTTCACCACGCCGGGGAAGCGCAGCACGTGGTTGTGCATCGACACGTAGACGCCGGGCGCGGCCATCTGCACCGCCAGCATCGCTTCGGTGAGGTTCTGCAGCGCGTCGGTGTTGCGCATCACGTACGGCCGCATCGCGCCGGTCAACACGATCGGCACCCGCGGCGTGCCGAGCAGCGTGACGATGCGTTCGCCGGACACCGCCAGCCGGTCGGTGCCGTGCACGATGACGATGCCGTCGTGGCCTTCCGCCATCGAACCGGCGGTGCGCGCGATCAGGTCGTGGTCCTGCGGCGTCATCTGCAGGCTGTCCTTGTTCATCAGCGGAATGCGCACGATCTCGACGCCCTGGAGCTGCAGGCTCGCCAGCATCACGTCGAGCACGCTGGTGCGGTTGTCGAGCACGCCCTGCAGCTCGTCGTAGGTCTTCTCGATCGTGCCGCCGGTCGAAATCAATGCGATGCGCTTCTTGCTGGCCACGGCGGCAGCATCGCGCAAAGAGGCTGCGACGGCCAGCCTGCACCTCACGGTCCGCTCGGCGCGCGCTTTCTCTCGGCCAGTTGCCGCGCTACAACGCTGCCCGTGCTGTATCGCCCCCTCGGCAGCAGTGGCCTCAAAGTCTCGGTCGTCGGCCTCGGTTCCTGGCTGACGCTGGGCAAGACCGTCGACGACGAGGCCTCCACGCGCCTCGTGCACGCCGCGTTCGACCGCGGCGTCAACCTGTTCGACACCGCCGAGGTCTATGCGGAAGGCGAAGGCGAGCGCGCGCTCGGCGTCGCTCTGCACGGGTTGCCGCGGCACCGGGTCGTGCTGGCGACGAAGTGCTTCTTTCCGATGAGCGACGACGTCAACGACCGCGGGCTGTCGCGCAAGCACATCCACGAGTCGATCGAAGCGTCGCTCGGGCGGCTGCAGCAGGACTACGTCGATCTCTACCAGTGCCACCGGTTCGATCCGGATGTGCCACTGCTGGAGACGGCCCGCGCGATGGACGACCTGATCCGGCGCGGGCTCGTGCTCTACTGGGGCGTGAGCCAATGGCCGGCCGAGAAGATCGCCGAAGTGGTGGCGTTGTGTCGCGCCGAACGCCTGCACGCGCCGATTTCCAACCAGCCGCCGTACAACCTGTTCGACCGCGCTATCGAAGCGCAGGTGATCCCCACCTGCCAACAGCTCGGGCTCGGCCAGCTCGCCTACTCGCCGCTGGCGCAGGGGGTGCTGACCGGGAAGTACACGCCGGGGGCAGCGCTGCCGCCGGACTCGCGCGCCGCCGACGCCCGCGCCAACCAGTTCGTGGGCCGCTTCCTGACGCCGCCGCGGCTGCAGCAGGCGCAGCAGTTGGTGCGCATGGCCGAGCGCGCCCGGATCTCGGCGACGCAGGCCGCGCTGGCGTTCCTCCTGCGGCAGCAGAACGTCGCCTCGGTGCTGGTCGGTGCGCGCACCGAGCAACAACTCGCGGGCAGCCTGCTCGCCGTCGACACCAGGTTGCCCGACGACCTCGTCGCGGCCATCGACAAGGCGTTCCCGGCGTGAGCGTTCCGGTGTTGTTGCGCCTGCCCGACCAGGCGTCGCTGCGGCAGATGTTCCACCTGCGCTACGGGCCGCCGAACCGGCTCGGTTGGGGGCCGGCGCTGCGGCTGCGGCACGACTACTTCACGCCGGACGACTGGTACGAAGCGCTCGTCGCCGGCCTCGTGGTGCCCGGCCTTCGCTGGCTCGACGTCGGCTGCGGGCGCGAGCTGTTCCCGAACAACCTCGGGCTCGCCGAGATGCTGAGCAAACGCTGCGCGCGGCTCGTCGGAGTCGATCCCGACCCGACGCTGCTCGAGAACCCGTGGGTGCACGAGAAGATCGCGCACGGCATCGACACCTACGACGGCAAGCACGGCTTCGATCTCGTCACGCTGCGCATGGTCGCCGAACACATCGCCGATCCGATCGCTTGCGTGCGCGCGATCGATCGGGCGCTGGCGCCGGGTGGGCTCGCCGTGGTGTTCACGGTCTGCGGACTGTCGCCGATGCCGCTGCTGACGCGGCTGGCGCCGATGGGGTTGCGGCACGTGGTGAAGTCGTGGCTGTGGGGCACGCAGCCAAAGGACACGTTCCCGACCTGCTTCAAGATGAACTCGCGCACGGCGCTGCAGCGGCAGTTCGCCGAAGTCGGCATGCGCGAGGCTGCGTTCGTGCGGCTCGACGATTGCCGGACGTTTGCGCGCTTCCGTTCCCTGCTCGAACTCGAGCTGCGCGTGCGTTCCTGCTGCCACGCGCTCGGATTGCCGTATCCCGAGCACTGCCTGCTCGGCGTCTACCGCAAGGCATAATCGGGAGGCCGACATGACGAACCCCTATTTCGAATTGACGAAGGTGTTCAACCAGGGCGGCTGCATCGCGGTGCTGAGTTCCGGGCAGGCGGTGGTTTGGTATCGCTTGGCAATGGCGAGCAAGGACGGCGACTGGATCCTGCGTGAGCAATCCGATGCTTGCCGGAGAGTGCTCGACATTCTGGCGGCGCGGGGAGCTCGGTATCGCGCCGGGGCGCCGCTCGACGTGGCGTGGCTTGCCGGAGGATGGTCGGCTCACCTCGAATACAGCGACGCCAGCAGCCGACGCATCCGGTGTGATTTCGTTTCGCGGCCTCCCAGGCTGTCCGCGACAGCCGTAGCGGCGATGTTTGCAGGAGCCGGCGGTAGCTCGACTCCCGTCATCGACCTGCCGTCTCTTGTCGCGATCAAGCAGACGCAGCGGGCCAAGGACTACCCGATCATCGGGGCGCTGGCGCGCCTGCTGCCAGCCGACCAGGAACTCGAGTTCACTACGGACCCGGATCGGGTGCTGGAACTAGCCATTGCGCACGGCGGGACTTCGTCGCGCGAAGTCGTTCGCCTGGCTCGCAGTGGTGCCAAGCGCGACGACATCGTGGTCGCGATGGCGCGCGAGTTGGATCGGCTGCAGCAGGCGGACCGACTGCGACTGGATCGCTACAAGGATGCGAGCCGCAACTATCTCGAAGCCTTCGTGCGCGAGGGCATCGACGGCATGCCACTGGCCCTGGGCCACGAACGCGCGGTTGCGTTGGC
>SXPB01000183.1 GCA_005776475.1 Planctomycetia bacterium | reverse complement strand
TCTACCGGCTCAATGTCGTGCCGGTGCGGTTGCCGCCGCTGCGCGAGCGCGAAGGCGACATGCCGTTGCTGGTCCAGCATTTCATCGAGAAGGGCGGCGGTGGCCGCACCTACACGGTGAAGACCGATGTGCTCGAAGCGATGGCGGACTACAGCTGGCCGGGCAACGTGCGCGAACTCGAGAACCGCATCGCGCAGGCCGTCGCCTTGTCGGGTGGGGCCACGATCCTGAAGAAGGAGCACCTGCTGCCGGTCGATCGTTCGCGCCGCGCGGCGTTGGAACCACCGACGGCGTTGCGGTCGTTGCGCGAAGTGCTCGTCGATGCCGAGCGCGAACACTGCAAGGCGGTGCTGCGCGCCGTCGGCGGCCACCGCACCAAGGCGGCCTCGGTGCTCGGCATTTCGCGCAAGGTGCTGTGGGAGAAGCTCAAGGACTACGGCATCGAATGAACTCCAACACCTCGGCTCGTGCTGCGCGTTGCGCGCTGCTCGGACTCGTCCTCGCGGCTGCGGCGGTGGCGCAGGACGGAGTGGTGACGCGGGCGCCGGAGCGCTTCGAACAGGTGTTGTGGTGCAGCGACGCGGCGGCCGGTGCCGCGGTGGCGAAGGCGCGCGGCTTCTCGGCCGTGCAGTTGGGACGGGGAGTCGATCCCGCGCCGATCGTGCAGCAAGGGCTCGGCTTCTACCTCGACCAGCCGATCGGCAAGGGTCTGCTCGAACTGCGCGACGAGCAGTGGCAACCGGTGCGCGATGCCTACGAGTCGACGCGCGACCCGGCCACGCTGGTGCGCCCCGGTTGTCTGCGCACGCCGGGTGTCGTCGCCAAGGCCGCCGAAGAGGCCGCCACGGAAGCCCGTCGCGTGGCGGGCCCCGGCTTGCGCTTCGTCGCGTTGGCCGACGAGCCGTCGGCGACGCGCCACGACGCGCCGCTCGACACCTGCCGCTGCGAACACTGCCTCGCCGCGTTCCGCACGTTCCTCGGTCGCCGCTTTCCCAACGTCGATGCCGCCAACGAAGCGTTGGGCAGCCACTTCACGAGCTTTGCCGACGTGCTGCCGCCGACCGTCGACCAGCTGCGGCGCCGCGAACTCGGCGATACTGCGTTGCCGAAGGATCTGCGGCCGTTCGCGCTCTGGCTCGACTTCGTCGACGAACAGTACGCGGCGACGGTGCGCACGATGGCCGATGCGGTGCGCCTGGCGGTGCCCGGTGTGCCGGTGGGAATCACGGGCCTGCAGACGCCGGCCGCGTTCGGCGGCACGGACTACGCCCGCTTCGCCGACGCGCTGTCGCTGTTCGAGCCGTATCCCGTGGCCGGCGCGCCCGAGCTGGTGCGATCGTTGGCGCCACGTGGGTCGCACCACTACGCGACGTTGTCGCCGCCCGATGCGGTGAGCCTCGGCGCCGTGTCCCCACGTTCGTTCGTGCATGCGCAAGTCGCGGCGATGGCGTGTGCGGGCCTGGCCGGCGTCGTCGTCTGGAATGACGGCACGATCGCCGATGCGCAGGGCAAGGACACCGCGTTCGGCGCCGCGGTCGCGCATGCGCTGCGCTCGCTGGCGCCGGCCCTCGATGCCTGTGCCGGCGCCACGGTGGTGCCGAGTGACGTCTGGGTGGTGGAGTCGCAGGCCTCGGTGCGCGTCTGGTGGATGCTCGATTCGGCGCGCGACGGCATGACCTGGGTGCGGCGCTTCCCGTCGTACGAACGCACGCACAGCACGAGCCAGGCGGCCCGCCTGGCGTGGTTGCGCCTGTTGCAGGACCTCGGCATGCAGCCGCGCTTCGTCACCGAGAACGTGTTGCCGGAGCGCCTGCTGCGCGAGCGTCCGCGTTGCCTCGTGTTGCCGGCGACGATCGCGCTCGCCGACCGCACCGCGCAGGCGATCGCCACCTACGTCAAGAACGGCGGCGTCGTGCTCGCCGACCACAGCACGGGTCTCTACGACGGCTCGCTGCGCCGGCGCGACGCTGGAGCGCTCGACGAGTTGTTCGGCATCCGCGAACGCAGCCTGGCCGTGGACGACCAGTGGGTGCAGGAAGGTGCCTCGGTGTCGCGCGAACGCGGCCTGCCCCTGGCCGAGCGGGGCCTGCGCGGGGAACTGGGCGAACCGCGCAGCGCTGGCGACGCCCATGTCGAACGCACGGTCGAACGCGGCCGCGCGATCTACCTCAACGCTCCCGTTGTCGCGTACGCCAACTGGCGACTGAACCCTGCCGCCGTCGAACCGGCGCGGGATCTGCGCCGCCGCGTGCGCGCGGTGTTGCATTCGGCCGGCGTCGATCCCGTCTGCGAGGTGCGCGGCGAGGGGCTGCCAACCTGCATCGATCGCAGCCGGTTGTTGCTGCGCGACGGGCGCACGGTGTTGGCCATCCGCGTCAACGCACTCGATGCACCGGCGGTGCTGCAGCAGTTGGCGAATGCGCCGGCGCGGGCGTTGCGGCTCGAATTGGCGAAGGCGGCGACGCTGCGGCGCCTCGATGGCGATGTCGTCGGCGAAGGCAAGGGCTTCGACGTGCACCTGGATCCGTTCGGCGCCCTGTTCTTCGAGGTCGTGCGATGACGCAGGTGCTCGGCACCGAGGTGTTCGACCTCGGCTGTGTGCCGATGGCGGTGTTGATCTCCGATCTGCATGTGCCGGCCGATGGTGGCCCCGTCCTGTCGGCGTTGCAGGCAGCACTCGATGCCGGCGTGCACCGACGCTGTCCGGTGCTCGTGCTCGGCGACCTGTTCGATTCCTACGTCAGTCGCGGCCAGGTGCGCCGTGGCGTCTGGCGCGACGTCGCACAGCGTTTCCAGCAGGCCGCTGCCGCCGGGGCGCCGGTGACCGTGTTGCACGGCAATCGCGACTTCCTGCTCGGCGACGAGTTTGCGCGGGCCAGCGATGCTCGCATCGTGCGCGGCGGTCTGCGTGGCCGGCTCGGTGGCGTCGACACGCTGCTGCTGCACGGCGACGAGTTGTGCGTGAACGACGTGCCGTACCAGCGCGCGAAGCGGTGGCTGCGGTCGGCGCCGGTCCGTTGGTTGGCGCGTTCGTTGCCGACGGTCTTCGCCTTGCGCATCGCCGAGCGCGCGCGGGCGAAGAGTCGCATGGTGATCGCGACGGGCGACCAGACGCGCTTCCTGCCGACGCAGGGGGCGCTGCAAGCCGCGTTCGCCATCGGCGTGCAGCGGCTCGTGTTCGGGCACATCCATCGCCACTCCCACGGCCAGATCGGCCAGGGGACCTACTGGGTGCTGCCGGCGTTCGACGCCTCGGCGGTAGGCCTGTTCGCCGACAGCGACTCGATGGCGCCGGTTGCGTTCCGGCCGCACGCCACGCCGTTGGCTTCGCCGACGCCGGGGCCGCTCACGTTCACTGCGTGAACAGGCTCAGGCTCGGATTGCTGGTCACCAACGCCAGGTTGGCGTCGAGCGTCAGGCACTGCGAGTACCACCACGATCCCGTCGGCAGCGCCGGGGGTGCCGTGAAGGTGCTGCTGAACTGGCCGTTGGCGTCGGTGGATGCGAACAACACCGCGACGTTGCCGCCGACCAGCATCGTGGGGATGCCCGGAATCAGCGTCGGTCCACCCGTGTCGCCGAGAGCCAGCACGATCGGCAGCGCCAGCGCGAGTCCGGTGCTGACCGTGACCGTGACCGGATTGCCTTGTTGGACCTGTTCGGGCAACCAGCGCAGCACCGCCGGCAACGCCACCGGCATCGCCAGCGTGTAGACCTCGACGTCGTCGATGTGGCAGCCGCCGTATTGCACCGGGCCGTTGCTGATGAGGCGGAACTCGAACACCAAGGCGGGGTTGTTGTTGGCGGTCGGCAGATAGAACTCGAGCGTCGACCATCCGGTGTCGTTCGCGACCGCCGTCGGGGTCGTCCAGTAGGCGACGCCGTTGACGCGGATCTCGACGCGATCGACGGGGCCAGCGCACGAAACCCAGCGCTTGCAGCGCATGCGGATGCCGGTGAAACCCGTGCAGTCGATCGGCGGCGACCGCAACCACGAGTCGCTGGCCGCCGAATAGGCGCCATCGCTGCTCTGGCCGAGGTCGGTGCCGGCGCAGGCAATGCCGCTCGCGGCGACGCCGGGATCGACCCAGCCAAAACCGAAGCGGCCCGCTGGGGCGCCGATCTCCCAGTCATCGACGCCGGTGGTCGCGCCGTGCGTCCAGCCAGCGCCGCCGGTTTCGAAGTCCTCGAACCAGATGCGTTGTTCGGCGACCGTCATCGCCACGTACTCGTTGGTCAGTGGCAGCCGGTGGAGCGAGCCGAGGCCGTGCACCGCTTCGATGTGGTACATCAGCGAACTCGGCGCCGCGATGCCGGGCAGCAGCCCGTGCCAGCGGTTCGGCGTGCCGCTCGGCACCAGGTTGCGTTGCTGCCACACGCCGCCGCTGAGCCAGTGCGCGCGCACTTCGGTGAACTGGCCGGTGAACGGGATCGCATCGACTTCGATGCGGCGCGACGTCCACTGCTGCTTCGTCGTGGTGAGCTGGGCGTGCGCGAGGTAGCCGTTGATGATCGGGGGATAGGGCAGGCTGTGCGCCTGGCAGGCTGCGGCGAGTTCGGCGTAGTGCGGCGTGCCGTTGCCGAGCTGGCCGTCGTTGTCGTCGGCTTGGAACGCGGCGATCACCGCATCGGCCTGGCTGCTCGCGTTGGCGACGATCGAACCCAGCACGACGTCGTTGCTGACCAGCAGGGCCTGCGTGGTGCCGAAGGCGGCGCGCAGGTTCTGGCGGAACCGCCAGGCAAACCCCATCCACGACAGGCCCTGCGCGTGCACGCCGGACCCGTTCGGGTACTGCTGGTTGTTGTTGCCGTTGCGAATGCCGCCGCCGCCGAGGAAGAAGTCGTGGCCGATTTCCGGATCGTCGAGCAGATACATGCTGCAGATGTCGCCCCAGCCTTCGCTCAGGCCGTTGTTCTGCGAAATGCCGCCGTAGCGATCGTCGAGGCCGTGGCCCCATTCGTGCGCGATCACCGAGGCGCCGGCGGTGTTGTTGCAGCCGCCGCCGGCGGCGTAGAAGTTGATCGAGTTGCCGCTGTAGAACGCGTTGCAGCTGCTGGCGATGTTCACCGTCGGGGACACCTGGCTGGCCTGCGCCAGTTCGGCCGTGTTGCCGAGGATGGTGCGCGCCCAGTCGTTGATGCGCCACGTCCAGTGGTAGGTGGTCGTGTGGGCGAGCTCGAACTCGCCCGAAGCTGCACTGCCGAACTGCAGCGTGACGGGCACGCCGGGCTGCAACGTGGTCGGCACGCTCGGGGCGCCGGGGCCCTGCACGGTCGCGCTGTGCACGCCGTTCAGCACGAGGGTCACCGCGGTCGGGGCCACCAGATCGACGGTGAACTGGCCCGCGGCGTTGGTGACGTAGGTGCCATGCCCCGGCACGACGACTTCGACGCCGGCCAGCGGAATGTTGGTGGGCGTGGATGCCGGCGAGAACGCCGTGTGCAGATAGCCCATGACCGTGCAGGTCGTCGGCACCGGCAGCGGCAGTGGTTTGCTGGCGCCCGCTGCGTGGGCAACCGGTGGGGTGTGCCCACAACCGAAACCACATTCGTGCTTCTCGCTGACGAACCGCAGGAACGCGCCGGTCTTCGCGTCGACGTAGGCCGAACCGAGGGGGCCAAGCCCCTGCGCATCGATGGCGCGGATCGGGATCTCCCACGCCAGCGTCGGCGGCGACACGGCCAGCGGGTCGGCATTCGCATGGATCACGAGGCGCGGCGTGCGCGTGGTGCCCGGTTGCGGCACGTCGTTGGGGACGAAGCCAGCGCCGAGCCACGCCAGCGCGACCGCTTCGGTTTCGCCGATCGTGGGCACGGTGACGAAGTCCGCGGCGAGCGGCCACGCGGTGCTGCCGAGGTGCACCAGCTTGCCGAGCATGTGGAGGCGGACGTCGACGCTGCCGCCGAGCACCGGCAGGCCGGCGAACCACTGGTCGAAGTGGAACGTCCAGGTGCGGCCCATGCGGGCGCCGATGCGTTCGCGGAACTCGCTGTGGCCGAGCCCGAGCAGCGCGTGCCGTTGCTGCAGTTGGAGGTGGGCGTGGCGGCGGGCTTCGGCGAGCGAGTTCTCGCGCCAGTCGGGGAGCGGGATGCCGTTGCCGAACAGGACCCGCGGGGTGCCCGTCGGCGCATGCATTTGCACCGCCCACTGGGCCCCTTCGGTGCGCTGGAACTCCTGCAGCGCCTCGGCCGGCGTCGGCACCGCCTGGGCAGTAGCGGTGAGGGCAAACAACGAAACGCCGGTGGTGGCTAGGAGATGGCGTGGCATGAGGTGGGACGGCCGTGGGGCGCAGCCGGCGAGGGAACCGCACGGTACCGGGCGTTGGCGGCAGGTCCAGGTGGGGCGCCCGCCGACCCGCACCCCGGCGCCAGACCGGCCCGCATCGCCGGCACTTCCCGATTGCCAGCGCGCGGAGGGCCGGGCTAGACTCTCCGCCCCTTTCGTCGGCCAGGTGGTCGGCACCGGATCGTTCGGCCGCGGTCGTGGTCCGGCCGCGTTCTTTTCCAATCCGGATGACATTCTCTCTGTTCGTTCCGCTCGTTTCCGCGTGACCGTCCGCTCCGATGTCCGAACCGAAGGCAGCCCCGTGATCCCGACGCAGGTCGTGGCCATCGATGGCCCGTCGGGTGCAGGCAAGAGCACGGTGGCGCGGCAACTGGCGGCGAAGCTTGGCTTTGGCTTTCTCGACACGGGGGCGATGTACCGCGCGATCACCTGGCACTTCCTGCAGGAAGGTTGCGCGCCGGCCGAGTGCGCCGGCGATCCCGACCGTGGGCTCGCCCGCATGCGGCAGGCACTGGCGGGGGCGAAGCTCGAACTCGTCAGCGGTGCGGTCGTCTGCAATGGCCGCGACGTCACTGCCCATCTGCGCACTCGCGAAGTCGAGTCGCAGGTGAGCGCGGTGTCGGCGTTGCCGTTCGTGCGGGAAGCGATGCGCGATCTGCAGCGCGCCGTGGCGGTGGCCGGCCCGGTCGTCGCCGAAGGGCGCGACATGGGTTCGGTGGTGTTTCCGCAGGCGCGCTGGAAGGTCTTCCTCGACGCCGCGCCCAGCGAACGGGCGCGGCGGCGCTGCCAGGACTTCGCCCGCCAGGGTCGTGTGGTCAGCGAGAGCGACGTGCTCGAGGAGATCCTCGTGCGCGATCGCCTCGACAGCACGCGGTCCGACGCGCCCTTGCGGCAGGCGCCCGATGCCCTCTACCTCGATTCGACCGGCATGGTCACCGAAACGGTGGTGGCGATGTTGCTGAAGTTCGTGCGGGCTGGTGCCGCCGCCTCGGGGGCATCGTGAGCGCCGACGTCGACCAGAAGCTCGACCAGAAGCCACGCGGCCGCGGCATCGTTCGCCGCAGCACGCTGGTGTGGCTGGTCTCGAAGGTCGTAGTGCTGGCGGTCTGCAAGGTGTGGCATCGCCTGCGCGCCGACAACGCCGGCGCGGTGCCGGCGACCGGGCCCGTGCTGCTGGTCGCCAACCACACGAGCTATCTCGATCCGCCCCTGGTCGGGATCACGCAGAAGCGCGAAGTCGGCTTCCTCGCCCAGTCGGGGCTGGCGGCGTTCGCCCCGCTGCGCTGGTGGTTGCGGCAGGTCGGCGTGACGCTGATCGATCGCAAAGCCCCTTCGAAAGACGCCCTGCGGCTGGTTGCCGACACGCTCGCCGCCGGCGAAGTGGTCGGCATCTTCCCCGAAGGCACCCGCAGCGCCGATGGCGCGGTCGGCCCGTTCCGCAACGGCGTCGAGTTCCTGGTCCGCCGCACCGGCTGCACCGTGGTGCCGATCGGCATCGAGGGCGCGCACCGGGCGTTCGGCCGCGGCGCCTGGTTCGTCAAGCCAACCAAGCTGGTGGTGCGCTACGGGAACGCGTGGTCGGCCGAACAGGTGCTGGCGCCGGGTGGCGTCGAGGCCCTGCGGCGCGCCATCGCCGACCTGGCCAAGGTGCCGCTGCGAGAATGTCCGCCGAAATCGGTGTCCACGCCCGTTCGGGCGCACACTGAACCAACCTCATCTGCCGATAGCGGGGCCTGAAAACCCCGCTGGCGGCGAACCATCAACCGGATGTTCCGGCCGATGGGACTGTGATCGCTTTGTGCACCGGTGCTCGCACCGGTGGCGGGCATCTTCATCGTCGTTTCCGTTTCCCTCCCCTCCCCTCAACCCTTTTTCGTTTGATGCACGGCAAGAATCTGATCAAGAAGTTCTCGATGTCCGCCGACGAGTTGTCGCGGCTCACTTCCGAAGCGCTCGGTAGCGCGACGCTGGCCGAACTCGACACCGCGATCGGCAAGACGGTCGCCGAACTGGCCCCCAACAAGATCGTCAAGGGCCGCGTCATCAAGGTGCAGGAAGACGGCACCGTGGTGGTCGACGTCAGCTACAAGGCCGAAGGCCAGATCTCCATCGGCGAGTTCCCCGATCCCCTTGCCGTGGTCCCCGGCCTCGAAATCGAGTGCTTGGTCGAGACCATCAACGATGCCGAAGGCTACATCCTGCTGAGCAAGCGGAAGGCCGACCGCATTCGTGGCTGGGAGAACATCATCCAGACGCACAAGGAAGGCGACTCGGTCAAGGGCCTCGTGCTGCGCAAGATCAAGGGCGGCCTGCTGGTCGACATCGGCGTGCCGGTGTTCCTGCCGGCGTCGCAGGTCAATATCCGTCGCGCG
>SXPB01000182.1 GCA_005776475.1 Planctomycetia bacterium | reverse complement strand
TTCGGGCGCCGGCGCTCCGGCGATCGTGATGCGAACGCCATGCGTTGCGGTCGCCGCCGGCGACGTCGCGCCGATTACAGCCCACGATGCCGCGGGGTCGAATGCGACGAGCGCGACACCCTTCGGATGCTTGCCGAGTTCTTTGGCCACGGCGATGCGTGCCTGTTCGACATCCGCAGGCAATTCCAGATCGGCGAGCACGCGCACCGTTCCGTTCCCATCTGCGGTGGCGGTGCCGCCGCCGCACGCGGCGACGCACACGGCGAGCCCGAGCAGTGCGGCGAGCGAGAAGGGGGTGGAACGTGGCATCGACGTCGATGATGCAGCGCCTGCGGCAGCGACACCAGGAGTCAGCGGGTCGGCGACGCCAAAGGCGGGGCCGCGAAGAACGCCATGACCTCGTTGGCGACACGCTCGGCCGGCAACCGGCTTGGCCGCAAGTCGCGCGTCAGTTGGCCGTAGGCCTGCGGGGCGCGCACGCCGAAGTACAGCTCGGGGATCGGTTCCGTCGGCAGGTCCGCGTGCCACCCGGCGCCGTCATGGTCCGGCTCCAGCGTCGCCAGCCGCGCCGCCAGCGGGCGCAGGTCGCGGCGCGGCAACGGCCGCAGCGTCACCAGTTCGAACCAGCTCTCGGTGCGGTCGTGGTAGCGATACCGGGTTCCGTCGCGGTCGCGCTGCACATGCAGCACCCGGAAGGCCCCGGCCAACGTGTTGAGCGTCATGCGCCGGCGCGGGCCGTCGCTGGTGACGATCGCGAGGCCGAGCTGGTCGTGTTGCTGCCGTTGCAGGCCACCCGCGAGCCCGTGCGTGATTTCCTGCTGCACCGCCGCCATTTCGGGGCCGTAGAGCGCCGCGAACTGGCCGGTGTGGTCGAGCACCGCGGTCGCGTTCTCGAGCAACCACGCATACCGGCGCAGCGACAGTTCGTCCGGATCGGTGACGCCGCGAAACACCGCCCCGATCGGTGACTCGGGCCGCGCCAGTCCGGCGACGATGCGATCGATCGCGAAGCTGCGCCAGGTCTGCCAGGTGCCGTAGTCGCCGGTGGCCGCCGCGAGCAGCAGCGTGTCTTCGCGAGCGAGTGCGAGTTCGGGGCGCAGCACGGCGAGCAGGGCGCCAAAGCCGTCGGTGTCGTAGTGGTCGTTCACGACGACTTGCACGTCGCCGAGGAAGGCGTCCTGGTCGGCTGCCGCCGCGCGCGCGAACCGGAAGGCGATGCCGGTGCTGAGGTCGGCCTTCCACGCCGGTGGGGTGCGGTTGCCCGGCCAGTGCGACAGATTGGGACCGGCCGTGGTCATGCCGTCGACCGACAAGTGTGGGTCCGGGCAGCCGTTGGCGCCGGCGAAACCGAGTTGCAGGCGCGAAGTTGGGCTGGGCAGGAACATCGACGTGTGGCGCGTCCCCTTGGAAGCCAGGGGACGCGGCCTACAGACGGTAGCGAGTGGGCTGGCCGCTCGCCTCCGGACGGAAACGCGCGGGGGCGATGGCCGGCTCGACAGACTGACGAGTGAGCGAAGAGTGGCGGCCGCCGGGATGGCTCCCGGCGGCCATTTTCTTGCCCGATCCGCTAGCGTGGCCTGCGCAAGCGGGCCGCGCCCGCGCGGCGCCGAGAACGTGCTTGCATGTCCTCGTCGTCCCGCTAGCATCCGCGCCCCCCAACGTGTGGGGACGTAGCTCAATTGGTTAGAGTACCGGACTGTCGATCCGGTGGTTGCGGGTTCGATTCCCGTCGTCCTCGCCAGAAAGACCCCCGACGAACAGCCTCACAAGGGCAGTTCGGCGGGGTTCTTCGTTTCTGGGGAGGGAGGAGTGAGGGAAATCGGGCTCGCGCGCCTCGATGACCAGGACCTGGGCCAAGACAACCGACTTCGCCGTTCGGGTTCGAACCGGTCCCGATCGTCCAGCCAGTCCCGCTCGGTCAAGACGCACTCGGCCCAGGCGAGCGAGCCGCCCACGGATTCGTTCCCGCCGTCCGGCAAGTACCACCGCGTTCCGCAGCAAGGACAGCGAGCCGCTGCCTTCGGTGCACGTGCGCAGCAAGCCGCGGGCGCAGGTGACCGCGCCGCGGCGTTATCATCGCGTCACGATGAAGGCCCAGGCACTGCCGTTCGTTGTCATGCTCCTGCTGGTGGCGTCGATTCCGGCGCAAGGCGTGCGGCTCGCCAAGGTGCCCGAGGTCGTGCGCCTGCCGGCTGCGCCCGGCAGCAACCTGCTGCTCGAGGTCGAGATCGACGGCACCCCGAGCGAGGTGTGGCTCGCCACCGACGCCGCGTCGCGCGATCGCGTGTCGCTGACCCCTGCCGGCGACCGTCGCTGGCAGCTCAACCTGGCCGATGCGCGCGTGGCGGCGATCGTCCCGAGCGGCCGCGACGACGGCGCGATGACGGTGTTCGCGACGATCGCAGGGGCGATGAAGCAGAGCGCCGCGATCTCGTGGTCGCGCGCGACCACCAACGACGGCAACGTGCGATGCCTCGTGCGGGCCAGCGACGGCACCACGCAGACGGTCGCCATCGGTCAGCCCCAATGGCTCGACCTCGCCCGCATCGACCGCCTCGAAGTGCTCGGTGTCGGTGCGCGACAGAGTGCTGCCGTCGCGCGCGGCGGCGACCATGAGGTGCCGCTGGTGCGCCATGCGGCGGGTGGCACCTGGGTGCTGGCGATCGACGCCGGGCTGCGCGAGCGCCTGCGCGACGAGGAGGCGCTGGAGGTCGAGGCGAAGCTCGGCGCCGAGAGTGCCGTGTTCCAGTTCAGGCTGGTCCCGCCGAAGCTCGGCCTCGACGGCGGCCGCGCCGAGTTCGCCGTACCGCAGCGCCGGCGCGTCGACGTGCCCGGCAGCCGCGGCTGGCTGGTGGTCGAGATCGGCGACATCACGATGGGCAGGACGATGCTGCGCGTCCGCGACGCCGAAGGCCGCGAAGTGACGACCCCGCAGCTCGTGCACGATCGCGACTACGTCGAAGTGACGTTGCCGGCGGAGCGTTGTGTGATCGTGGTCGACCGGCTGGTGAACAGGCTGGTCGACGGCGACCACGCCGAGTTGCAGGTGCGGCCGGCCAAGGGCTTCGTGCCGGACCGCATCGGGCAGTTGATCCGCGCCGTGGGCGATTCTACGGCGACGTTCGTCCGCGAAGGCAAGGACTACGAACCGGCGGCAGCGAAGCAGTTCCTGGTCGCCAAGCTCGGCTCGCACCGCGGAGCGGCGGTGACGGTCGACGATTTCATCGACAAGCTGGCCAGCACGTCGAGCCAGACCGGCAAGCCCTACGAAGTGAAGCTGCCGGACGGCAAGACGATCACGATGCGCGAGTGGCTGCGCGCCGAGCTTGCGAAGCTGGAGGCGAAGCCTGCGCAGGCGCGCTGAAGGCGACGCCGGCGGCCCAGATCACTTCTTGTCTTCGCAGCACGCCTTCTTCTCGGCGCAGCACGCACCCGCCGCACCGCCTTCGCAGCAGCCGCTTGCGCACTTGCCGGTGCCGCACGCGCCGAGGCGCGCTTCGACTGCCTTGGCGATCGCCTTCGCCTTCTCGATCGCCGCTTCCTTGGTGATGCCGGCCTTCATCGTGACGCCACACACCGACTTGCAGTCCGCCATCTTGCAGTCGATCGGCAGCGTCACGTCGAAGCCGCCGTTCTCTTCGAGCACTTCCATCGCCGAGCCGGCCAACACCTTCAGGTCTTCGGCCTGCGAAGGCTGGCCGATGCGCGCCGCATCGGTGCTGGCGCAGATCGCCGCCGCCGCGTCGCCCTGCTTGCAGTGCACCGTGAGGCGCACGCAGTCCGGGTTCTCCTTGCCGACGGCCTCGACGACCATCTGGGGCGTGGTGGTGACGTCCATCGACGTGGACGCGCAACCGGCGGACAGGGCGGCGAAGAGCGAGAGGGCAACGAGTGTGGTACGCATGAGCGTGTTCCTGTGGTCAGTGAATACGCAGCGTAGGCGCAGGCGCCGGCTGCTCGCCATACCCCACTTGGGCGTAGAGATCAGCGCTTCTTCTTCTTACGCCGCTTTTGCGGGTCGGAAACGCCGCCTTCCGGCGTCGACTCCGGCTGCTTCATCGTCATCTCGAGCAGCGCCAACTGGCTGCGCAACGGCAGTTCGCCCTCGGCGCGCACCACCTTCTCGCTCTGGCCGTTCGGCAGCATGCGCCGCGCCTTCACGTTGTCGCCGAGTGCCATGCCCAGCACCTCGTCGACGACCCGCTTCTTCAGTTCGGGGTCGAGCACCGGCGCGGCCACTTCGACGCGACGGTCGAGGTTGCGCACCATCCAGTCGGCCGACGACAGGAACACGTGCGGGTTGCCACCGTTCTCGAAGTAGTAGACGCGGCTGTGTTCGAGGAAGCGGTCGACGATGCACTTCACCGTGATGTTGTCGGACAGGCCCGGCACGCCCGGACGCAGGCAGCAGACGCTGCGCACGCACAGTTGGATCCGCACGCCGGCGCGCGACGCTTCGTACAGCGCCATGATCACCTGCGGGTCGGCCAGGTTGTTGAGCTTCGCCTTGATCGCCGCGGGCTTGCCGGCCTTCTTCGCGTCGATCTCGTTCTTGATCAGCAACAGGATCTTGTCGCGCAGCGTGAACGGCGCCACCAGCAGGTGCTCCATCTGCGGCACGCGCGTGTAGCCGGTGATCATGTTGAACGTCTCCGACACTTCCCCGCCGAGGTCGGTACGTCCGCTGAGGATGCCGATGTCGGTGTAGAGGCGTGCGGTCGACGGGTTGTAGTTGCCGGTGCCGAGGTGGCAGTAGCGGCGCAGGCTGCCGTCGTCTTCGCGGCGCACGACGAGCGTGCACTTCGCGTGCGTCTTCATGCCGACGATGCCGTAGACGACGTGCACGCCGGCTTGCTCCATGCGGCGCGCCCACTGGATGTTGGCTTCTTC
>SXPB01000181.1 GCA_005776475.1 Planctomycetia bacterium | reverse complement strand
GGGCGGGGAGGCCTTCGGCCTGCCCGCCGAGCAGTACGCGATCCAGACCAACACGCATCCGTCGACGACGACGGTCGCGAACATCGCGACGTTCAAGCGGCAGCTGCAGCGCCTCGGCTTCTCGTACGACTGGGATCGGGAACTCAGCACCGCGGATCCGAAGTACTTCCGCTGGACGCAGTGGATCTGGAAGCAGCTGCATGCGCGCGGACTCGCCTACGAGAGCAACGCGCCGGTGTGGTGGTGCGAGGCGCTCGGCACCGTGCTCGCCAACGACGAGGTCATCAATGGCAAGAGCGAACGCGGCGACCATCCGTGCGAACGGCGGCCGCTGCGCCAGTGGGTGCTCAAGATCACCGACTACGCCGAGCGCCTGCTGACGGACCTCGATGGCGTCGATTGGAGCGAGTCGCTGAAGACGATGCAGCGCGAGTGGATCGGCAAGAGCGAAGGCGCCGAGATCGACTTCGACGTCGCCGGGCATGCCGGCACCAGGATCCGCGTGTTCACGACGCGCCCCGACACGTTGTTCGGCGCGTCGTTCATGGTGCTGTCGCCGGAGCATCCGCTGGTCGCGTCGATCACGACGGCGGCGCAGCGCGGCGCCGTCGACGCCTACCAGAAGGCCGCGGCCGCGAAGAGCGAACTCGAGCGCACCGACCTGGCGAAGGACAAGAGCGGCGTGTGGACTGGCGCCTACGCGCACAACCCGGCGTTCGCCGCGAACGACCCCAAGGGCCGCATCCCGGTCTGGATCGCCGACTACGTGATCGTCACCTACGGCACCGGCGCGATCATGGCGGTGCCGGCCGGCGACGAGCGCGACTTCGCGTTCGCGACCAAGTTCGGCCTGCCGGTGCCGGGCATCTTCGCACCGCAGACGGGCGATGCGGTGCGTGACGCGCGCATCGCGGCGGGCGCGGAGTGCTGCAGCGACGACGTTCCGTTCGGACCGCACAACCGGAACGGTTCGCTGTCGATCGCGGGCCTCGGCATGGCGGCGGCGAAGCGCACGATGATCGACTGGCTGGTCGCGCAAGGCCGCGGCCAGGCGAAGGTGACCTACAAGCTGCGCGACTGGCTGTTCTCGCGGCAGCGCTACTGGGGCGAGCCGTTCCCGGTGCTGCACACGCAGGACGGCGTCGAGCTGGTGCCCGACGCGCAGTTGCCGGTCGAACTGCCGCACATGGACGACTTCAAGCCGGGTGGCGTGCCGGAGTCGCCGCTGATCCGCGCCAAGGAATGGGTGGCGACGCGCGATGCGCGCGGGCGCGCGGCGCAGCGCGAGATCAACACCATGCCGGGTGCGGCGGGCTCGAGCTGGTACTTCCTGCGCTTCTGCGATCCGCACAACGAGCGCGAGTTCTGCAGCAAGGCCGCGAGCGACTACTGGCTGCCGGTCGACCTCTACGTCGGCGGCACCGAGCACGCGGTCGGGCACCTGCTCTATTCGCGCTTCTGGACCAAGGTGCTGCACGACGCCGGCCACGTGCGGGTGAAGGAGCCGTTCCACAAGCTCTACAACCAGGGAATGATCCAGGCGTTCGCCTACGAGGACTCGCGCGGCGCCGTCGTGCAGATGAAGGACGTCAAGGACGCGGGCGAAGATGCCGTGCACGCGACGACCGGCGAGAAGCTGAAGCAGATCGTCACCAAGATGAGCAAGCGCTACGGCAACGTCGTCAACCCGGACGACGTGGTCAACGAGTACGGCGCCGACACCCTGAGGCTGTACGAGATGTACATGGGGCCGCTCGCCGACAGCAAGCCGTGGAACCCGAAGGACGTGCCGGGCGTGTTCCGCTTCCTGCAGCGGAGCTGGCGCCTCGCGGTGCCCGAGTTCGTCGAGAACGGTTCGATCCACGCGTGGCTCGGAGCGGATCGTCCGGACGATCCAGCGCTCGAGAAGGCGTTGCACCGCACGATCCACAAGGTCGAGGGCGACATCGAGCGCATGGCGTTCAACACCGCGATCGCGGCGATGATCGTGTTCGTCAACGACGCGACCAAGGCGATGGACAAGCTGAGCCGCAGCCAGCTGCTGCGCTTCGCGCAGATCCTGCAGCCGTTCGCGCCGCATCTGGCCGAAGAACTGTGGGCGCGGCTCGGCGGTCAGGGGGTGCTCGCGTACGCGCCGTGGCCAATGGTCGACGCCAAACTGCTGGTCGACGACGAGGTCGAGATTGCGGTGCAGGTGCTCGGCAAGGTGCGCGGTCGCGCGCTGGTGCCGAACGGCTGCGCCGCCGACGTCGCGATCGCCGCAGCGCGGACTGCAGTGGCCGCGCATCTCGAGGGCAAGACGGTCGTGAAGGAGATCGTCGTGCCGGGCAAGCTCGTCAACTTCGTCGTGAAGTAACGGCGGCATTGTGCTCCTGGTTGGACGAGTGGGGCATGGACGCGTAGACGTCGCAGTCGGCGGGCTTCACACTCGCGAATGCGCTCATTATCGCGACGTCGAACGGTCTGCAGTTGACCGTGGGGCGGTGACGCTGCCGGTCAGAACAGCAACCGACCGCCGACACTCCAGCCGAACAGATCCTCGCCCCACATGATCGCGGCAGAAATCGCAAAGCCGTTGCCGATGGGCAGGTCGTCCCCGGTCGGCACCACGAGCCCGGCGCCGACTTGCACGTAGTGGTCGACGCCGAAAAGGTCGCCTTCGGGGAACGCCCGCAACGCTGCCGACAGCTGCCATTCGACCGGTCTCTCGTGCCGCGTGACGCCGGTGGGGCCGAACAGGTCGCCGTGCAATGTCACCAGTTGCGAGCGCGCGACGAAGTCCTGTGCGGGATCATCTTCGGCGATTGTCTCGGTCCAACGCACGTCGTAGCGGCCGACGACCTCGAGGCGATGTTGTTCGCCCAGGGGACGCTGCCACCGGGCCCGCGCCGCGGTGCCGTAGGTCGCGGCGAGCGCGTCCCAGTTGAAGGCGATGCCGTCGACGAGTGACGCCGTCAGCGCCGCTCCCGGACCGCCGTAGCGGGAGTCGTTCTCGATGTGTGCCAGCGCGACGTCGACGACCGGTGCTACGGTGACTTCGTCAGTGACGCGGAACTCGAGGCCGAGTCCGACCAGGGCGCCGTAGGTGCGCCAGCGGCTGGCGATCGACGTTTCGTTGCCTGGCAGCTCGCCACCCCAGAGGTCGGCGAGCCGTTGGCGGGCCTCAGCAAAACCGAGCGTGCCTTCAATCCACAGGCTTGGCGCCGACTTGCCGAACGGGATCAGCTCGCGATGGAACGGCATCGCCATCACCGTCAGGTCGGTCGAGGCGTCGTCGTCGATCGAATAGCTGGCGCCGGACAGTTCGAGTTCGTCCGACATCAAGACGAGGCCGAGCAGTGATTGGGCGAAATGGACTTCTTCCAGGTCCTCGCGCAGTTGCTGGCGAGCGGCTGCCAGGGATTGCCCAGGGCAGCCTGCCGCGGCGAGCAGGATCGCGGTAGGCGCAGCGGCGGCGAGGCGCATGCGCAGAGCCTATCGCCGGAAGCGGCGCGCTTCGTGCAGTTCGCCGATCACGATGCCAGGGCCGAAGCCGCGCAGCACGAACGCCTGCAGCAGCGGCGCCGCGGCTGCAGGTTCGGGCAGCGCGAACGCCAGCGTGCCATCGCTGCCCGCCACGCCGAGCGGGAAGCGTTGGTCGTCTTCGATCGCCAGCGTGCCGGCCGGGCCGAGATCGAGGCAACCCAGCGTCGTGCCCGCCAACAGGATCAACGCGTCGCCGGGTTGCCCTTGGAATCGCCAGTCGGAGCTGCCCTGCGGTGGGGGCGTCAGCAACGGCTGCCACGGTTCCACGGCGTGCACTTCGAGTTCGCGATGGGCGCCTTCGCCACGCAGCGTCGCGAGCAATTCCACGGTGACGCCGTCGCGCAGGGAGGCATCGACCGATTGTGGTGCGAGGCGAATGCCCGCGCAGGTCCAGGCGCCGTCGGCGGTGCGTTCGATGACGCCGCGCCAGCGCATGTGGTGTGACCAGGGCTGCGGTTCGAGCGTGCTCGTGGTCGCGTCCCACCCGTAGCGAGTGGGCCGTGGCGGGATCGCCGCCTGCGTGCCGAAGTGGAGGATGCGTCCCGTCGTCAGGTCCAGGTCCGTCGCGTGGGCGCGGATGTGTGGCATTGCCGTTCGGAACGGTGGCCCGAGTGCGGCGGGCAGGGCGTTGCGCGCGATCACGTGCGAGCCTTGCCGATCGGGTATCGCGCCGAGCACGAGCGGCTGGTCGGTGGGCAGCCTGTCGATCGCGGCGAACAATGCGTGGGTCGTGCGCAGGGCCGCCTGGTAGTCCAGCGCCCAGAGCGCAAAGCCGATGGCCGCAGTCGCGACGGTCAGCAGCGCCAGCCCGCGCGCGAGCCGATGGGCGCCGCGAGCGGCGAGCGAAGCCAACCCGAGGCCGACGCCGAGGCTCCATCCGACGTTCGCGGTGTAGAGGTAGCGACCGTTGGTCAGGTCGCCGGTGCGGAACGTCGAGCCGATCGCCGGCACCAGGGAGCCGACGGCCACCGCGAGCGCGAGCAGCGCCGGTCCGCGCGCCGGGCTGCGCAGCAGGCAGCCGGCGAGCAGCACCGCGAAGCCGAGCGCGCCGACTCCGAGCGTGAACCCGATCGGCAGTTCATCGTCGAGTGGCAGCACGACGGCCCCGATGCCGGACAGGATCGTCTGGACGATGCGGAAGGAAGACGAGATGGCCTCGTTGGTGCTCGGGTAGCCGCCGACCCAACTGCCAAGGCGCGACGCGCGCCAGAGCGTCCAGGCGACGGCGGCGACCAGGGGCAGCGCGATGGCGACCGCGAGTGCCGGGCGCGGCAGCGACTGCGGTCGCATCACGAAGGCGGCAGCGGCGGCAAGTGGTGCCGCGAGCACGCCCGCATCGTGCGAACCCGCCGCGAGCAGCACGGCGCCGAGCGTCGCCAGCAGACGGCGCGCGAGCGGCCATCGCGTCGACGTGGCGGCGAGCATGGCGAGCACCGCGAACAAGGCCGCGAGAAGCTGGCCGCGCCCAGCGATCCACACCGCCGCTTGCACGGCGGCGCCGGGCAACAGGCACAGCCACGCCGTGAACCAGGGCCACGGCCCGTTGCCGACGGTGCGCGCCAGCAGGCGACCCGCGAGCAGTGCGGTGGCGCAGTGCAACGCCCACGAGATCGCCGCCGACGCGGCGGCGCTGGCGCCGAACAGGTGGGCATCGACGAGGTAGCTCGCGTGCCAGACGGGGCGGTAGAACTTCGGCCAACCGCCGGGATCGCGCGGGGCCGTGTGGGCGTTCCACCAATGGGCGAGCGCATCGCCGAAGTCGCCGCCGGCCCATGCCTCGCGCAGCAGGCCGTAGTCGTCGGCGCGATAGCACGCCGTCGCCGCGAGCCAGATGCCGATCGCCGCAGCCGTGCACGGGAACAGTGCGAGTAGCCGCAGGTTCACGGGCGCGATCACGATCGCGCTTGCGCGCCCGCCGTGTCGCGGTCGGTGTCGAACGGCGGCAACGGTTCGGCGGTGAAGCCCTTGCCGACCAGGCGGTCGAAGATCGGGCTCGCCATCAGCGTCGTCACGATCGCCATGATCACCAGCGTCGCGAACAGGCCGGGCGAGATGATGCCGCGCTGCAGGCCGATGTTGATGATGATCAGCTCCATCAGGCCGCGGGCGTTCATCAGGATGCCGATGCCGAGCGCCTCGCGCTGCGGCACGCCGGTGGCACGCGCCGCCAACCAGCAGGCGATGCCCTTGCCAGCAATGGCGGCGACCAGGACCGCGCCGCACATCAACCACAGGAACGGCGTGTCGATCAGGCTGATGCGCGTGTTCAGGCCCGAGTAGGTGAAGAACAGCGGCAGCAGCAGCGACACCGCGAGGGGTTGGATGCGTTGCACGGTGTCGCGCGCGACGTTGCGTGGCAGCACGGCGCCGCAGACGAAGGCGCCGAACACCGCGTGCAGGCCGATCAGGTCGGTGAACCACGCCGACAACGCCATCGCGATGAGCGCCACGACGAGTCCGGTCTCGGTCAGCGTGCCCTTGTCGAACAGACGCGGTGACAACCAGTGCAGCAGCGGCCGCGCGACCAGGATCATGAAGGCGACGAAACCGATGCCGCCGCCGACGTTGAGGATCGCGTGCGAGTAGTCGTTGTCGAAGCTGGCGAGCACCAGGGCGAGCAAGCACCAGGCGGCGGCGTCGTCGAGTGCACCGGCGCCGAGGGCGACCGTGCCCATGCGCGTGCCGGCGAGGCCTTTGAAGTGGATGATGCGCGCCAGCATCGGGAACGCCGTGATCGACATCGACGCGCCGAGGAACAGCACTGCTTCGAACAGGTTCGTTTTCTCGGGGAACAGGTCGGTCCACTCGAACATCGCCCAGCCGAGCAGGCCGCCGAGCGCGAACGGCGTGACGATGCCGGCCGCCGACACCGTCACCGAGCTCTTGAAGTGCCGCTTCACGATGTCGACGCGGAACTCCATCCCGACGATGAACATGTAGAGCGCGAGGCCGAGCTGCGACGCCGGGAACAGGTAGCTCTGCGTGTCGCGCGTCGTCTGCGTCGGATCCCAGGGGAACAACGACGCCTGCACTTCGGGCGCCAACAACCCGAACAACGACGGCCCCAGCAGCACGCCGGTGACCATCTCGGCGACGACCTGCGGCTGGCCAAATCGCTTCGCCACGAGGCCCACCAGGCGGCAGGCCAGCAGGATCACGGCGATCTGGAGGAAGAAGTGGACAGCGAGCTGCAGGTTGTTCATGGCCCGGGTAGCGCGGCCAGTCTAGCGAGCAACCTCGCCCGGCCCATCGGCTCGCGGGCGAACTCTGCGCCGCTCACTCGGAGCGAGCGACCGCCAACACGTCTTCGAGCGTGACCAGCCCACGCTGCGCCTTCTCGAAACCGTCCTGCATCAGCCGGCGATATCCGGCTTCGCGGGCCAGCTGCTCGAGTTCGGTGTCGGGGGCGCGGCGCGAAATTGCCGAGGCCAGCGCCGGCGACACGTAGAGCACTTCGTGCATGGCGACGCGGCCACGCTTGCCGCGGTTGCGGCACTGCTGGCAGCCGGCCCCCTGGCGGAAACCGGTCAGCTTGGCCTCCGGGGCGACGCCGAACTCCTTCAGCACGTCGGCCGGCGGTTGCACTGGTTGCGCGCAGTCGGGGCAGATGCGGGCGACCAGTCGCTGGCCGACGATGCAGCGCAGCGCCGGGCCCAGCAGGTACGAGGCGATGCCCATGTCCGTCAACCGGTGCACGGTCGACAGCGCGTCGTTGGTGTGCGCAGTGCTGAGCACGAGGTGGCCGGTCAACGCCGCCTGCACGGCGATGCTGGCGGTCTCGGCGTCGCGGATTTCGCCGCCCATCACGAGGTCGGGATCCTGGCGCAGGATCGAACGCAGCGCACTCGCGAACGTGCGCTCCGCCTTCACGTCGACCTGCACCTGCGTGGTGCCGGCGAGTTCGTATTCGACCGGATCCTCGACGGTGACGAGGTTGCTGTCGGGCTTGTTCAGCTCCGACATCGCCGTGTAGAGCGTGGTGGTCTTGCCGGAGCCGGTGGGGCCGGTGAGCAGCACGATGCCGTTCGGCGAAGTGAAGCCGCGCCGGAACAGGTCGAGGTTGTGCTTGCTCATCTCCAGCTTGGCCGGATCGAGCGTGACGCCGGTGCGGTCGAGCACGCGCATGACCGCCTTTTCGCCGAGCACGCTCGGCAGCACCGACACGCGCAGTTCGACCTTCGCCGACACCGAGATGCGCCCGTCCTGCGGTTTGCGACTCTCGCCGATGTCCATGTTCGACGCGACCTTGATGCGCGCGACCACGGCGCGCTGCAGGCCCGTCGGCAGCGTGTAGAGCGTGTCCATCTCGCCGTCGACGCGGATGCGAACGCGCAGGCCGTCGCGCTGCGGCTCGATGTGGATGTCGCTGGCGCGCGCGCGCATGCCTTCTTCGATCAGGTGGTCGACGAGCTTGACGACGGCGTCGTCGCCGACGAGCCGGCGCAGTTTGTCGGCATCGACGGACTGGCTGTCGATCTCCGACTTGAGCAGGCGCTGGATCAGGCCCTCGATGCCGGACGAGCCCTTCGTCTGGCGGCTGAGAGCCGTGGCGATCGACTGCGGCGTTGCCAGTATCACCTGCACCGACAGGCCGGTGACTTCCTGGATCTCGTCGACCGCGACCAGGTCGAACGGGTTCTTCAGCGCCACCGACAGGATGCCGTCTTCTTCACCGACCACGACTGCCGAGTGGCGCGTCGCGATGTCGAGCGGAATGCGGTGCCGGACCCTGTGGTCGATCGAGCGATCGTCGAGCGGATGGAACGACAACCCGAGCATCTCGGCCCAGATGCGATAGCCGCGCTCCATCGTGATCATGCCGCGGGCGACGAGCCTCTCGATCTGCGCCGCCTCGCCGGCGGGGCAGTCCCGCAGTTGCGCCTCGAGGAACTTGCGGTCCTCGTCGAGGCTCACAGGGAGCGCGTTGATCATGTCGGACTTCTGCGAAGCCATCGCCTCGGACATCGACATCTGCCCCACGGCGGCATGAGGCCGCGCATCGGCCAGACGAACGTGCCTACGGATTCCCGAAAGTGGACGATGGGGATTGTCCGATGGGTTGGCATGAAGAAGGCAGCCCAGCATGGTTCGTCGCGTGGCCACGGCCAACGCGGCTTCACCCTCGTCGAAGTCATCGTCGTCCTCTCCGTTGTGCTCCTGCTGACCGGCATCGCAGTTCCGATGCTCAGCAGCTACATGGAAGACGGCCGTCGTGCCCGCGCCGAAGCCGAGTGCAAGGTGATCGGCGCCGCCGTCACCTCGTTCTACAAGGACGTCGGTGTATTCCCGTCGCGCAACAGTGCCGGCACCAACAACGTCGTGCAGGTGCTGTTCACCAGCGCCACGCGTCCGACGGTCAACCCGTTCAACGCCAACCACGCCTGGATCACGGCCGGCATGTCGGCGACGACGGGTGACGTGATGAACAACCACCTTGGCGTCAATCGTCCGCAGGGCGCCACGGCGGCGGCGGCGATCTACCCGACGACGGGTACGTCGCGTTGGCGCGGGCCGTACCAGAACGGTGATGCGCCGCTCGACCCGTGGGGTCGTCCGTACGTCGTCAACGTGCAGTCCGGCTGGTCGCCGAACGCGACCAACTTCAAGCGCCTGTGGGTGCTGTCGGCCGGCTCCAACGGAATCATCGACACGGTCGCGACCGCGACCGCGACGACGAATCCGGCCGGCGACGACATCGCGTTCCTCGTCTACCAGCGTCAGTAGTTCGGCCCAGCGTCTGGTGCGTTGAGAGGCGCGTCAGTCATCCGTTCCCGAGAGAGCCCAGGACGCCTCCATGCGTTTCCGTTCGACGATCCTCGAAGCCGACGGCTCCCAGAGCCAGACGGTTCTCGATGCCACCGACGAGCAGGCACTGCACGCGCGTTTGCACGAGGAGGGACGAACCCTCGTCAAGGTGCAGGCGCTCGAACGAGTGCAGGTGGAGCAACGGGTTGCCGGGGACGTTCGCATGGCGCCGCGGCGGTTGCTGCTGCTGACGCAGGCGCTGTACGAAGCTCTCGACGCCGGTGTGCCGTTGCTCGGCACGTTCAAGGCGGTCGCCGAACAGGAAGAGGACCCGAACATCGCCGCCTTGCTGGACGACCTCGGCGACCGTGTCGCCGCCGGCCAGCAGATGTCCGATGCGATGGCCAACTACCCGGGCGCCTTCCCGGGCATCTACTGCGCGCTGGTGCGCGCTGGCGAACAGTCCGGCAGCTTGCCGCAAGTGCTGGAGTCGATCACCGGGTTCCTCGAATGGCGCCTGGAGATCGCGGGCACCGTCAAGCAGGCGATGGTCTACCCGATGGTCATCGCGGCCGCGGGCTACGGCATGGTCCTGTTCATGCTCGCGTTCGTGATCCCGCGGCTCGGTTCCGTGCTGAGCAAGATGGGCGGTGATCTGCCGGCGGCGAGCCAGATGCTGATCCAAGCCTCCAGCTTCGTGGAGGCCAACGTCTGGTACATCCTGGGCGGAACCGTCGCCGCCGTCGTTGCCTTCAAGATGGCGGCGAAGACGGCCGCCTTCCAGGGTGCGGTGCTCAACCTGCTCGGGCGGCTGCCGGTCGTGCGCGAAGTCGTGCGAACGCTGGCGATCGCGCAGTTCTCGCGCACCTTCAGCGTGTTGCTGCAGTCGGGCCTGACGATGACCAACGCGCTCGAACTCGGCAGCGCCGCGGTGTCGTTGCCGCGCGTGCGCGATCGCCTCGAAGGCGCGCGCGAACGCATCTTGGCCGGCTCGCGGCTCGGCGACGCGTTGCAGGAAGAGGAAGTGCTGCCGCCGGTGGCGCTCAGCATGGTCCTGGTCGGTGAGGAAGCCGGCCGTTTGCCGATCACCTTCGAACGGCTCAGCAGGCTCTACGACCGCGAAGTCAAGGCGGCCGTCAAGAAGGCGCTGGGGTTGCTCGAGCCCATCGTCACGGTGTTGCTCGGCCTCGTCGTCGGTGGCGTCGCCGTGCTGGTCGTCGGCACGATCTACTCGGCGATGAAGGGGATCGGCAAATGAACCGCTCGCCGCGTTCGCCTGGGCCGCGTGCCACCCGGCGTCCACGTGCCAGTGAGCGCGGCTTCGCGCTGCTCGTGCTGCTGGGCATCGTCGGCATGGGCAGCCTCACCATCGTGCTCGCGGTGCAACGTGTGTCGTTGCCATGGTCGGTGCGGGCGACGACGGTCGATCAGAACCTGGCCACCGCGCAGAGTGCCGCCCGCATCGGCTTCCGCCGCAACGGCGCCTTTCCCACCAATCTCAACCTCGCCGCAACCGCGGGCGGACTCGAGACGCAGGGAGCCTGGCGGCGCGATCCGTGGGGGGCGGCGCAGGATCTGGACTGGGCGATCATCGGCACCGGCGTGCGCGTTCGCAGCCGCGGCACCGATGGCGTGCTCGGCAACGCCGACGACGAGCAGTTCGTGGTCGGCACCGAAACGCAGTTGCGGGGGCGGCAGCGGGCGCGCCTGCGGCTGTTGCGGGCGCAGCTGCTGCGCAGTCCGTACCGCTTCTCGGCAGGAATGAGCGCCGCGGTTCGCGCCCAGATGATCACGGCCATGCGCACGGTGGCGATCGGACGGCGGCAGTGGCTGACCGCCGATGCCGCGACGCGAGTGACGTTGACCACCCAGAGCAACGCCGCGGCGGCGACGATCACCGCGCTGTGCGCGACCTATGGCTTGCCGCCGTTGCCCGCGTCGCTGACGGGGGCAGGCGGCCTGATGCAGATGCTCGGCACGTCCGATGCGCGCGCCGTCGATGGTGCGGGCGCCGCCATGCGGACGGACCCCAATCTAGGAATGGCGGCGCGTGGCGCCGATGGCACGGGAGGAACCGATGACGACATGTGAAACCAACGGCCATGATCGAAGGTTGGACCAGTCCGGGTTCACGATGATCGAACTCATCGTCGTGCTCGCCGTCCTCGGCATCCTGCTCGGCACGGGCGTGCCACTCGCCGGCGCCGTGGTCAATGCCGATCGCCGCCAGGAAGCGCAGCGCGAACTCGCTGACATCGGCGCGGCCCTCGATGCCTACTGGAACGACAACGCCGCCTTCCCGGCGACCTTGGCAGTGACCAACTTCCTCGGCGTGCACCTGCACCCGGGCGTCGGCAACACCGCGATCATCGACCCGTTCGGCGCTGGCCAGGGCTACCTCTACTCCTTCACCGCTGCGGGCGTCGCGACCATCTACAGCCGCGGCGAGAACGGCGTCGACAACGGTGTCGCCGCCGAGGAACTGGTGCTGCGCGTCGACGCGGCAGTGCCGGGCACCAAGAAGACCTGGCAGCGGCTCCGACTCATCGTCGAGGTGCTCGCCAACCACATCGAAGCGGGCGGTTCGGTCGCCGGCACCTGGCCCACGGTGCGCGCCGCCATCGGCCTGCCGGCGTCGTTCGATCGCGACGGTTTCGGCACCAACCTGCAGTGGACGGCGGCTACGCACACCCTGGTCAGCGCTGGCGCCGACCGCACCTTCGGCAACGCCGACGACATCACTCTCTGAGGGCAACCATGCAGACCCATGCCATAGTCGAACTGGAAGAAGGCGGGCTCAACATCGTCGTTGGCGGGATTTCCGGCCAGTCGATCCGGGTGTTGCGTTCGCTCCGGTTGCCGGCGGCCGACCTCGGTCGGGAAACGCTGACCAACGCCCTGCGGTCGCTCGCTGGCGACGTGTTGCAAGGCGCCTCGGGCGTGCACGTGGTGCTCGGCGAACGGCGTGTGCAGCACTTCTCCAGCACCGTGCCGAAGATGCCGGCGGCCGACATGGTCGCATTCGTGGTGCGCGAAGCACTTCGACTCACCGGCCTGCAGGCCCCCGCCGACGCGCTGGTGGCGACCCGCATCTTGCGACCGCTGCCGGGCAACAAGTACGTGCTCGGCACCACGGCGGTCGGCCGCGGCGTGTTCGAGCCGATCCAGGCTGCGTTCGAAGCCAACCACATCGCGGTGCTCGGGCTCTACTCGATGGAGTCGTGCCTCGCGATGGCCGCCCCGGCCGGCAACGGCCCGGTCGCCGTCCTTGAATGCAACAGCGGTCGCGCCCGCTTCGTGCTGTGCGACGGGCAGAGTCCCGTGCAGGTCCGACGATTCCTGATCGGCGGTGGCGGCGAGGGCAACTCGGCGGCACTCACCACCCAGCTGGCGATGGAGCTGCCGCGCACCTTCGATTGGCTGCGCGAAGTCGGCCAGACGATGCCGAAGCAGTTGCTGCTCGGCACGCGCGTCACGATCGACGACGAATCGATCGACATGCTCAAGGGCGACGATCTGCAGGCGATCGATCGCGCCACCGTCGCGCTCCAACTCGAGGAAGGCACGCCGCAGCCGAGTCTCGGCGTCAGCATGCTGCTGCAGAAGCTCGCGCGTGGCGAGGCGATGCCGTCGCTGCTGCAGCCACCACGCATCGTGTTGCCGATCGGTGCCCGACGCTACGTGAGCCTGGCGGCCAGCATGGTCGCCGGCGCGGTGTGTTCCTGGAGTGCCATCGTCGACACCGTCGCGTGGCTCGACGAACGTGCCGCCGTCGAGCAACTCGCGACGGAATCGAAGCGAATCGAGGACGAGATCGCCGGGCACCAACAAGCGCCCGGGCCATCGCCGAGCGTCGTGCTGGAGGAGACGCGAGTGCAGGCAGCGATGTCGATGCGACGGCCGGTGAGCCGGCTCACCGTCGACGTCAGCAATGCCGCAGAACCAAACGTGCAACTCGACGAACTCAAGTTCGCGAGCACCGATCGCATCCTGGTCACCGGCATCGTCAGCGGCAACTCGCGCCGCGAAGCGTTGACCGCGCTGGCGGTCTTCGTGAAACGTCTGCGCGCGCTGCCCTACTTGGTGCAGGACGGCCAGGACGAGGTCGGCGAAGTGCAGGGACAACGCAACCGTTTCCGTTTCCGCCTCGGCATGGCGTGGAGGAACTCGTGACCAAGCGCAATGGATTCGTGTTCGGGCTGATCGTCGTCATGTTCGTCGGGCAAGGCGGCGCCGCCGGCTTGGCGTGGTACCTGCGACACGACACCAGTGGTCGGCTGCAGGCGGCCAGGGCGCGCAACCTCGAATTGCAGCAGGAGGCCAACCGCGCGCAGCCGGCTCCCGTGGTGGAGACCCAACCCGCACCAAGGCAGTTGCGGCTGCCGGAAACCAACGACGTCACGGGCACCATGCAGTTGCTGGAAGGCCTCTGCGACGCCGCGGCCGTCTCGGTGGATGCGTTGAAGGCCATGCCTTCGAACACCGCCGGCAAGCAACCGTTCCAGGTGGTGGTGCGGGGCACGCCGCAGCAGGTGTGTGTCCTGCTCGCCACGATCGAACAGCACGAGCGCATGCTCGTCATCGAGAGCGGCCGGGTGATTCCAGGCGGTGACGAAGTCCTCTCCATCGAGTTCGCGGTTTCCGCCTGGCATCTCGGAGGTGCGAAATGAGCCGAGCCAACAAGAAGGCGAAGAAGGGGATGAACCCGATCGTCGCCGTGGGTCTGTTCCTGGTGTGCGGCGGCATCGCCGGCAAGTCGCTGCTCGGCCTCGGCCAGGCACCGGCGGCCACGCCGGCGGACGCCGCCGGCGGCGAGGTGTCGATGGAGGAACTGGCGGGTGAGGAAGGGGCGGCCGAGGCTGGCGTGCAATGGCGGGATCTGCTGGTGGTGCACGGTTCGTACGATCGCCAATCCAATGTGCAGCTCGCGTTCCGCGTGGCCGAAGAGGCTGCTGTGGCGGGTGCCGCACCGTTCGTCGAAACGGCGCCGGGCAACGGTGCTTTGTGGATCGGGGTCGATCCGCCGACCCTCCGTCTCGGCGTCGTGATGGTCAGTGGTGCCACGCGCCGTGCGGTGCTCGGTGGTCGCGTCGTCGGTGTCGGCGACTCGATCGCCGATGCCCGCATCGCGGCGATCGAACCGGGCCAGGTCACCTTGGAGTGGAACTCGCGCAAGTTGAACTACACGCTCGATTCCGACGTCGCCGTGGAGTTCCGCGGCGAAGTCGCGCGCCGCGAAGCGGCGAAGCAGGTTGAAACCACGGCAAGCGCCGGCGCGGACGCCGAGATCGACGACGAAACGGCCGATCCAGCAGCATTGGCGGAACAGCTTGTCAAGGCGAAGCAGGCAGCGGAGAAGGCCGCCGAGGCGGAGCCGGCCGCCGGCAAGAACGACAAGAAGTCGAAGACCCAGAAGTCCACGAAGCCGCAGAAGAAGGAAGCAGGCAAATGAAGTCGTCCACTCGATCCCTTTCCGCTGTGGCCGCGATGATCGCGGCCTCGGCGTGTTCGACCTCCGGCGGCGCCTCGCCGCCGCGCCTCGACCATGAAGATGGCGCTGGCGCACCGAGCTACCAGCCCATGCTGGTGGTGCCGATGCCGTCGTTGCAGTCAGTCGGCCCCGCCGCGGGTCGGCCGATGGATGCACTGCAAGCGCGTGCCACCCCGCTCGGCGACGTCCTGCTCGCTCTGTTCAAGGACTCCGACATCAACCTGGTGATCGACCCGGCCGTGCAGGCGACCGAGTGCACCTTCGACATCAAGCGTTCGACGGTCGAACAGACCTTCGAAGCGTTGCTCGAGAGCCTCGATCTCGGCTACCAGTGGGACGGCAGTTTCCTCCGCGTGCAGCCAACGGTCGAAGCCACGATCACGGTCGATCTGATGAGCGGCGGTGGCGGCGGTGGCGGTGGTGGCTCGGGTGGGGAATCCAGTTCCGGCGGCAGCTCCGGCGGCAGCGACAGTGGCGGCAACTTCTGGGAAGACCTCGAAGCGAGCCTGCCCGAAGTGCTCGGCGAGGGTTCGTCGTTCGTCATCAACAAGACGGCGTCGGCCATCCATGTGCAGACGCGGCCTTCGGGGTTGCGTCGGTTGCAGGCGATCGTCGGCACCACCATGCTGCGCGCCAACAAGCAGGTGTCGCTGGAAGCGCGTGTGCTCGAAGTGCGCCTCGAGAACGAGCACAGCCTCGGCATCAACTGGGCGTTGCTGCCCGGGTTGTTCAACAGCGGCAAGACCGGTCTCGCCACGGGCGGCTCGGTCGTTGCGCAGACGGCCGCATCCGGCGGCACCGCGATGTCGTTTGGCATTCTCGACAGCGGCGACTTCTCGGTGTTCGTCGATGCCCTGCAGTCGCAGGGCCAGGTGCGCGTGCTCAGCAGTCCACGCGTCTCCACGCTCAACAACCAGACTGCGACGATCGACGTCTCCGACCAGGTGCCGTACATCACGCGCGAAGTGATCACCGAGGAAGGTACGTCGCGCACCGAGTTCAGCGTCGAGTTCGCGCAGACGGGCGTGCTGCTGTCGGTGCGGCCGCTGATCGGCGAAGACGGTCTGCTGTCGGTTTCGGTGACGCCGTCGGTGCGCGAGCAGATCGGCACCGCGGTCACGCCGGATGGTCTCGTCAGCGTCCCGATCATCAGCCAGCGCCAGGCAACCACGACGGTGCGTGTGGCCGATGGCCAGGCGATCGCGCTCGGCGGCTTGCGCAGCACGCGCAAGAGCGAGAGCCGCTCCGGCATTCCGTTCCTGATGGACGTGCCGTGGCTCGGCCAGGCGTTCTCGAACACGGTGCAGCAGCGCGACGAAGTCGAATTGATGATCGTGCTGGTGCCGCGTGTGCTCGACGACACCTGGATCAGCGAAGAGATGCAGCGTGGCACGCATCGCCTGGTGCACCTGCGCCAGGGATTCCAGTGGAACTCGATCCGGCTCGACGGGCAGCGTGGCGAGGACTGGTCGGGCGGCAGCCTGCAGGGTCGCGCGCAAGCTGCGGTCGACCCGGCCGTGCGCCTGCCTGCGAACGTGCCGCCGGCGCTGCCCGCCGATCGCGGCATGACGGTGACGCGCCGCGGTCTCGCCTCGCACCTGCTGGTGCAGGCTGATGCGGCATTGACGCAGGGCGACACCCGCGCCGCGATGGTTGCACTCGAACGCGCGTTGGCGCTCGAACCGAACTCGGTCGAGGCGTTGATTGCGGCCGGCGTGCTGCACGAGCGTCGTGGCGATCGCCAGAAGGCGCGCACGTTGCTCGACCGCGCGTTGGCGCAGAAGGGCGACGACGTGGCGGCGTTGACGGCGCGTGGCGCTCTCGAATTGTCGGCCGGGTCGGCGTTCGCCGCTCGCCGCTGGTTCGAACGCGCGCACGAACTCGGCAACTCGACGCTCACCGCCGCCAACCTCGGCGCCGCCCTGCTTTCGCTCGGCGAACACGGCGCAGCCCGTGAACTGCTGCGCGCGACCGCCGGTCCGAGTGCACCGCCGGAGCTGCACGCCAACCTCGCGTTCGCCGAACTGCAGAACGGCCACGCCGACAAGGCGCGCGACAGCCTGCGCCGTGCGATGGAAGCGGGCGCCGACGCGCGCAACCCTCGCCTGGTTGCGCTCGAGCGGCTGGTCGCCGATGCCGAAGCGACCGCGGCCGCCGCCGCGCGGCCCTGAGTTGGTGGAAAGATGACGGTGAGCGGGGAGGCCCGCTTGCCGGTCCACGGAGCCATGGCGTAGGGTGGAACGCCCGCTGCCCCTCGCTCCGATGGCCGACCCGCTCCGCATCTTCGCTGTTGTCGCGGCCCTCTCCGTGCCGCTTGCGGCACAGACCGCCGAATGGTGGGCGTATCGGCCGTTGCAGCGTCCGCCGGTGCCGGCGGTGCCAGCCGAACTGCAGTCGCGCGCCCAGAATGCGATCGACGCGTACGTGTTCGCCGGGCTCGCCGCGCGAGGTTTCTCGCCAGCGCCGGAAGCCGATCGCCACACGTTGCTGCGGCGCCTGACCTACGACCTCACCGGCCTGCCGCCGACGGCCGCCGAGCTCGAAGCGTTCGTCGCCGACACTTCGCCGGACGCGTGGATGCGCGTCGTCGATCGCCTGCTCGCATCGCCGCAGTACGGCGTCAAGTGGGCCCAGCACTGGCTTGACCTCGTGCGCTACGCCGAGACCGACGGCTACGAACGCGACCGCAAGAAGCCGTTCGTGTGGCGCTACCGCGACTGGGTCGTCGACGCGTTCAACGCCGACATGCCGTACGGCGACTTCGTGCGCCGCCAGCTCGCGGGCGATGAACTGCCCGATCGCAAAGTCGCCGACCTGATCGCCACGGGCTACTACCGGCTGGGCGTCTGGGACGACGAGCCGACCGATCGCGAGCAGCACCGCTACGACGATCTCGACGGCATCGCCGACACCACGGCGCGGGCGACGCTGGCGATCTCGATGGGTTGTGCCCGCTGCCACGACCACAAGAAGGATCCGCTGTCGCACAAGGAGTACCACTCCTTCCTGTCGTTCTTCGAGAACGTGCGCCCCTACGACCTGGTCGCCCGGACGGTGCCGGCCGACGGTGCGCACCAGCGTCAACAAGCCGAACTGGCGGCGTTCCACGCGACGCGCGAAGCGGCGACGGCCGGACTGCGGCTGCGGGCGGAGGCCGCCTGGAACGCGTTGTCCGCGGTGCAGCAGCGCGAACGGCTCGAGGCGGCGCGCGCGGGCCTCGTCGCCGCGTATCCGGGCGATCGCGGCAATGCAGTGCAGGTGCTCGACGACGTCGGGGAACGGCACGGGGCGATGGCGGGCCAGGTCGTGCAGGTGGAAGGCCACCGCGGCCAGGCCATGCGGTTCGACGGCGACGACCATTTCGTGCTGCCGCTGCTGGTGCACGAGTCGTTCACGGTGACGTTCCATGTGCGCAGCACGCATCGTGGTGCGGGCCGCAACGAGGATCCGCGCTGGTTCGCCGGCACCGGTCTCGTCGACGCCGAGGTTTCTGGCATCGTGCGCGACTGGGGGATCGCCTGGCTCGGCGACGGTCGCGTCGCGGCCGGCACCGGCGATCCCGAGTCGTTCGTCGCGTCCGCGTCGGGCTTGCACGACGGCAACTGGCACCACGTGGCGTTCACCCGCGACATGGCCACCGGCCGCATCGCGTTGTTCGTCGACGGCGTGTTGTGCGAGCAGGCGGTCGGCAACCAGGCGGCGCTCGATGCACCGCCGCGCATCGTCGTCGGACGGGGCCAGCCCGGTGGGCGCGGCTTCGAAGGGGACCTCGACGAACTGCAGTTCCATGGCCGGGCGCTGACCGCCGCCGAGGTCGCGGCGATGGCGTTCGATCTGCCTGGCGGCGTCGCGATCGGCCCCGACCTCGCCGGTGATCCGGCGCTGGCGAAGCTGGCCGGCATGCGCCGTCCGGACCTCGATACCGTGGAAGTGCTCGCCGTCGCCGAGCACGGGCCGAAGGCGCCGACGGCGTTCGTGCGGATGCGCGGCAACGTGCACGCGAAGGGTGGCGAGGTCGCACCGGGCTTCCCGTCGATGCTGGGCGCGAGCGTCGTGCCGCCAGTGCCGGCGACAGCGAGCAGCAGCGGCCGTCGCACCGCGCTGTCGCAGTGGATCACCGACCCGACCAACGTGCTGACCTGGCGCGTGATTGCCAATCGGATCTGGCAGCACCACTTCGGCCGTGGGCTGTCGCGTTCGACGAACGACTTCGGCCGGCTCGGCGACGCGCCGACGCATCCCGAACTGCTCGACTGGCTCGCGACCGAACTGCTCGCGCGCGGCCAGAGCCTGAAGGCGATGCATCGTCTGCTGCTGGGCTCGGCGACCTACCGCATGGCGTCGATCGGCGATGCGCGCGCCCTGGCCGTCGATCCGTTGAACAACACCTACTGGCGCTTCGACCGGCGTCGGCTCACGGCCGAGGAAGTTCGCGATTCGATCCTCGCGGTAACCGGCGAACTGCGACTCGAACTCGGTGGCCCCAGCGTGTACCCGCCGATGCCGGCCGAGGTGCTCGCGACGGCGTCGCGGCCCGAGGATGCCTGGGGTCAGTCGACGCCGGAGCAGGCGGCGCGCCGCAGCATCTACGTGCACGTCAAGCGTTCGTTGCCCGAGCCGTTGCTGGCGTCGTTCGACCGGGCCGACACCGACGGGAGCTGTCCGGTGCGGTTCGTCACCGTGCAGCCGACGCAGGCGCTGACGCTGTTGAACGGTGACTTCGCGCAGCGGCGCGCGGCCGCGTTCGCCGACCGCCTGCAGCGCGAGGCGCCGGACCTGCGGTCGCGGCTCGCACTCGGCCTGCGGCTGATTTCGCAGCGGCCCGCCGTCGACGCCGACGTCGACCGCATGTTCGCCCTCGCGCGCGACCTGCGCGCCGACCACGGTCGCGACGATGCGCTCGTGCTGCAGCGCTGCTGCCTCGTGCTGCTCAACACCAACGCCTTCCTGTTCCTCGACTGATCGAAGCACCCATGCGCATTCCACGCAGTTTCTGTGGTCGCACGCGACGCGAGTTCCTCTGGCAGGCGGGGGCAGGGTTCACCGGCCTCGGCCTCGTCGACATGCTGTCGCGCGACGGTTTCTTCGCGCATCGGGCGAACGACGGCGAACCGGCGAAGAACCTGCCGGCGACGCTGGAGCCGCGGCCACCGCACCACGCCCCGAAGGCCAAGGCCTGCATCTTCCTGTTCATGTACGGCGGCCCGAGCCAGGTCGACACGTTCGACTACAAGCCGAAGCTGTACGGCCTCGACGGCAAGACGATCGACATCAAGACGAAGGGGCGCGGCGGCCAGAAGGGCCAGGGGCGCGTGGTCGGGCCGAAGTGGAACTTCCGCCGCTACGGCCAGTGCGGCCAATACGTCAGCGACCTGTTTCCGAACCTCGCGCACTGCGTCGACGACATCGCCTTCCTGCACAGCATGTACGCCGATTCGCCGCTGCACGGTTCGGCGATGCTGATGATGAACAGCGGGCGCATCCTGTCGGGCGCGCCGTGCCTGGGTTCGTGGGTCAACTACGGGCTCGGCACCGAGAACCAGAACCTGCCGGGCTTCGTGGTGATGCTCGACCAGTCGGGTGGGCCGATCTCCGGCGCCAAGAACTGGAACAGCGGCTTCATGCCGGCGGTGTTCCAGGGCACGGTGCTGCGGCCGTCCGGTGAGCCGATCCTCGACCTCGCGATTCCCGACGGCATGTCCAAGGCCGAGCAGCGGCGCCTGCTCGACACGCTGCGCGAACAGAACGAAGCGCACCTGCGGCCGCGCGGCGACGACAGCGATCTCGCGGCGCGCATCCAGAGCTACGAACTGGCGTGGCGCATGCAGTCGCACGCGCCGGAAGCGATCGATCTCGGCGTCGAGACCGAAGCGACGCGGCGGTTGTACGGTCTCGACGACCCGCGCACCGAAGACTTCGGGCGCAAGTGCCTGCTGGCGCGACGCCTCGTCGAACGTGGCGTGCGCTTCGTGCAGATCTATTCGGGTGGCAACCACAACGACCACAATTGGGACGCGCACGGCGATCTGGTGACCAACCACGAGAAGCACGCCGGTGCGACCGATCGCCCGGTCGCGGCGTTGTTGACCGACCTGAAGCAGCGTGGGCTGCTCGATTCGACGATCGTGGTGTGGGGTGGCGAGTTCGGCCGCCAACCGACCGCGGAGTACGCGGAAGGCACCGGCCGCGACCACGATTCCGATGGCTTCACGATGTGGCTCGCGGGTGGCGGCATCAAGCGGGGCATCGCCGTCGGCGCCACCGACGAACTCGGCTACAAGGCGGTCGAGAAGCCGTTCCACGTGAAGAACCTGCACGCGACGATCCTCACGCAGATGGGGCTCGATCCGAACCACCTGTCCTTCTTCCACGGCGGCCTCGCCAACAAGCTGGTCGGGCCGGCGGGCGCCGAGCCGATCCGCGATCTCATCGCCTGATCGCGGTTGGCACGCAGCGTTCAGTTCGCCGAAGGCGGCGCCGGCAGCCGCACCACGTCTTCGGAGTTCGCCATGTCGAGCGCGACCAGGGCGGCGAGATAAACGGCACTCTGGTCGGGCCGCTCGGTGACGAAATCGCGCGCGACGGCAAGGAACTCACGGAACGGGATCGTGCCCCCGGTGCCGCGGTGCAGCAGGCGGGTGCCGAAGTCGATTGCGTGGGGAGTGGCGAGGCGGCGCAGCGAGTCGCGCGCCGCGGGTTTCGTGGCAGGATGCGTCATGGGTGGGGGCGTTCTCCTTGTGCGGCGCGTAGAGCCGCAGGAGGTAAGTGCGTCACCCGGGGGCAAACGATCGCGGTTTTCCTGCGCGATCGTCGATCAGCGCTCGCCGAGATCCAGCAGCAGGCTCCGCCACGCCTCCCGCTCTCGCGCCGGCGCAACCAACGGTTGCAGGGCGCACGTGCGTTGCCGCAGTTCGGCCGCGAACGTGGCCTCGGTGGCGGTGCGCACCAGCAGGCGACCCAGGGCCGCCGCGTCGCCGACCGGGAACGTGGCCGGCCAGTCGTCACCGAGCAGGCCGAGGTTGCCGGGGATCGCAGTCGCCAGCACCGGCGTGCCGGCGGCGATCGCTTCGGACACCACGTTGGCGCCGCCTTCCGCCTCCGAAGGCACGACGCAGGCATCGCACGACGCGAGCAGCCGTTTGGCGGCAGCGCGCGGCAGTTCGCCGAGCCAGCGCACGCGGGGGTCGCGCGCCGCTGCCACCTGCACCGCCGCCGCCAGTTCGGGCGTCAACGCGCGGCCCGCGAGGCACAGTTCGAGCGACAGGCCCGGGGGCACGTGCGCCAGTGCCTCGATCGGCAGCAGCGGATCCTTCACCGGCCGCAGGTGCGCGAGCACGCAGGCGCGGAAGGTCGGGCCGCGGTTCGCCGCCGCCGCCGTCGCCGACTGCACGATGGTCCGGAACCTGGTGCGCGCCGCGGGCGGCAACGCGTCCCTGGCGTGCGGTTGCAGACCGACCAGCGCATCGGCGCGTTCGAGGGCCCGCAGCGCTTCCGCGGGTGGGTCGAAGCGCGGATAGACATCGGTGCCGGCCAGCAGCACCACGATGCGCACGCCGGGCAGCGCCGCCGCCGCGGCGAGCACGCTGCTCGCCGTCTTCACCGCATGCACCGCGACGAGAACGTCGCAGGGCTCGCCCTGCCAACGTTCGACCACGCGCACGCTGGCGCCGAGTTGCCGCAGCAACCCAGCCCAACGCAGGGCGGTGGTGCGGTTGCCGCTCGTGCTGTGCCGGGCTGCCGGCGTCACGATGACCACACGGGGGGAAGTCGTCAGCCGGTCCACGATGCCGTTCCTCGGGCACGGTGTCGGCAGCAGGTGCCTCGGCCGGCGCGCACCTCAGCCCTTCAGCTGCGCCAGGACTTCGCGATCCGCGGGAAAGCGATCGTCGTCGCGCTTGCGTTTGTCCCACACGACCAGGCCATCAGCCTTCACCAGGAAGTCGCCGCGCCCGCCCGGCTTCGTTTCGACCTTCGCCTTCGGGTGGGCCTTGGTGATCGCGGCGGCCAGACTGGCCGCCATCGGTTGGTAGTTTCAAATGACGCAGTATTCGATCGTCACGTGCATGGCCGCAGTCTAGGCCCGATCCGGCGACCCGACCAAGCCTTCCTGTGCCGCGATGGGGCGGGCGCCGCGCACAGCCAACAACAACCAGCCGAGCAGGAAGGCGACTCCGCCGAACGGTGTCACCGCGCCGAGCCACTTCTGGTCGAGCCAGACGCGCAGGTACAGCGACCCGCTGAACAGCCCGAGGCCGACGGTGAACGCGAGTGCCGGCGCCGCCGTGCGATGGCCGAGACGGCCGAGCGCACCGCACAGAACGATCGCCAGCGCGTGCACCAGGTGGTATCGCGCCCCGGTTTCGAACGTGGCCAGCAGGTCGGGGCTGAACCGTTCCTTCATCGCGTGGGCGGCGAAGGCGCCGAGGCCGACGGCGAGACCGGCGAGCAGGGCGCCGGTGCGGATGCAGAGCGAAGGTCGCATCCGCGGACTCTACTGCGAGCTCCGCCAGCGCCAGAATCAGCGACAGTGGCGCACGGGCGTGTGGCAGTGCGAGCTCCAGCTGCCCCAGCCGCCGCAACCGTGGCCGTGGAAGTGGCAGGCGGCGAAGCTGGCGGCGAGGAGGGCGAGGACGAGCAGACGGGAAGTTCTTCGCAGGTTCATTGAGGACTCCGGGAATGGCCACCGCAAGCGCAGTCCACGGCGTGGCGTTCCTTCGACTGTGTCCCCGACCGGCCTGAGGCCGATAAGAAGGGCCATGGTGCCCCGCTTCCCAGGAATCCTCTCCGACCTCCCGGCCCTCGTCGCCGCGGCGTTGTTGCTCGGCGGACTTGCCGCCCAGGCAGTCGATCTGCCCGGTTTGCGAGTTGCCACCGAAGAAGCCTGTGAGCGGCTGGACCGCGCCGCTGGGCTCGCGATCGTCGGCACCGACGGCCTCCTGCATCGCAGCGACCATCGTGGCTTCACCGGCGACACCGTGCTGCCGATCGCGTCGGCCAGCAAGTGGCTCGCGGTCGCGACCGTGCTCACGCTCGTTGACGACGGCAAGCTCGACCTCGATGTGCCGGTGAGTCGCTACGTGGTCGAGTTCGATCGGTCCGACAAACGCGCGCTGACGCTGCGCACCTGCCTCGCGTGTACTGGCGGCGTGGCACCGCGTCTGGCGCGTGGCGCTCGCGCCAACGACATGACGGCGTTCGCGGCGGCGGCGGCGGACAGTGCCCTGCGCGGCCAGCCCGGTGCGACCTTCCAGTACGGCGGCGTCGGCTTCCAGATCGCTGCGGTCGCGGTCGAACGCGTCACCGGCCAACGTTGGCACGACGTGTTCGCCGAACGCATCGCGTCGAAGGTGCGCATGCCCGCCACCAGGTTCGGCACGCTGACACCGGTCGGCGGCGAGCCGGGCACCACCGCGCTGCCGTGGGTCGCCGGCGGTGCGGTGTCGACGCTCGACGACTACACGCGCTTCCTGCGCATGCTGGTGGGCAAGGGCGAACTCGACGGCGTGCGCGTGCTCAGCGAAGCGAGCGTCGCCGCGATGTTCCGCGACCAGGTTTCGGCGCATGTCGAAGTGCATGCGGTCGGCTTCGAAGCCGAGCATGTGCGCTACGGGCTCGGCACCTGGATCACCACGCACGAAGGTGGTGTGGTGCGCGTCAGCGATCCGGGCGCGTTCGGGTTCACGCCGTGGCTTGACCGGGACCTCGGCATCGGCGGCGTGTTCGCGGTGCGCGATCGGGTCGGCCGCGTGCTGCCGGAGCTGGCGCGCATCCAGGACGCCGTGCGGGCGGCGATGCAATCGCCGGAAGTCGCCGGCAAGGCTGAGACGATCACGCTCGAGCACGGTGGCCGCGATCGGCGCTACCACCTGCACGTGCCGCCCCACGCCGAGAACATCGTCGGTCTGCCGTTGTTGCTCGTGCTGCACGGCGGCGGCGGCAACGGCGAGCAGATCCGCGAAACCAGTGGGCTCGCGGCGGCGGGATTGCGGGCCGGCTACGTGGTCGTGTTCCCTGACGGCACCGGTCCCATGCGCGGCAAGTTGCTGACGTGGAACTCCGGCGGACTCGCCGTGTACGCCTCCGAACACGACATCGACGACGTCGGCTTCCTGCGCGAAGTGGTCACTGACGTACAGAAGCGCGTGCCGATCGATCCGGCGTGCGTGTTCGCCACCGGCCACAGCAACGGCGGCATGATGTGCCATCGGCTCGCGCGCGAGGCCGCGGACGTGTTCACCGGCATCGCCGTGGTCGCGGGCGCGATGAACTTCACCCGTGCCGACGCGAAGTCGCCGATCGCCGTGCTGATGGTGCACGGCAGCAACGACCAACACGTGCTCTACGAAGGTGGCACGCCGCGGGCGGCGATCGGCCGCGTCGGCGAGCGCCAGGACGCGTCGGTGCGCATGGCGATCGACTACTACCTCGAGCGCAACGGCCTGAACGGCTACCCGGAGAAGAAGGCCGACGGCAAGGTCTGCACCGACACCTGGGCGCTCGGCAAGTCCGGCAAGGCGACGCTGCCGGTGCAGGTGATCACCCTCGAAGGTGGTGGCCACGCCTGGCCCGGTGCGAAGTCGCAACCGTCGCGGCGCTCCGACGCGCCGTTCCCGTTCGAGGCGACGGCAGCGATCCTGAAGTTCTGCAGCGACGTGGCGGCGAATCGGCCGCCGGCCGCGGTTCCGGGCGGCCGCTGAGCGAAGCGCGCTCGCGGCGGCGGCGCGCTCACTTCGCCGCGATCACAGCGCGGCGCCAGGCCGGCGCCACGAGGTAGTGGCTGCCTTCCTGCATCTGCCGCACGGCGACCGCGAGCGGTTCCTTGCCGGCGAGCTTCGCGGCTTCGATCTGCAGTTCGAGTTCGCTCACGACGCGGCCGACCTGCGCATCGCCTGGCGGTTGCAGCAAGGTCACCTGCACTTCGCGCGCACCGTCCTTCACGACGACGCCGTCGAGCGTGAACGCGTAGCCGGCGGTTGGCGCCTCGACGCTGATCATCAGCGGTCCGGTTGCATCGGGACGTGAAGCCGTGATCGCCGGTCCATCCCAACCTGGTGCGGGCGCGAAGGTCGATTGCACGGGCGCGCTCGGAGCGGGGGTGTCCGGCTTGTTCGGGACTTCGGGAACCGGCGTTTTGCTCGGGGCTTCGGGAGCAGGCGTCGAACCGGTGCACCCGGCGACCGCGATGGCGAGCAACGCGAGGGAGACGAATCGCATCGCCGCACTCTAGTCGTCGCTTGCGGCAGCGTCAGCACTGGCCCTGACGCCGCGCCCCAACTCACCAGTACAGCCGCCAGTGGAAGGTGTTCTTGTCGCGGCCGGTGGCAGTGCGCACGGTGCCGAGGTTGTGCTTGCGCAGCATTTCCTGCATCGCTTCGCGCGCCTCGGGGTCGTCGCTCAGTTCGCCATCCCTGGGGCGGATCGGGAACGGCAACACTTCGCCGAGGATCATCAGCCACCAATCGGCCGGCAGCGTCAACAGCGTGTCGATGTCGCCGCGCGCCACTCCGGTGAGGCCAGGCGGCAGGTGCGTGCGCACGCCGGCGAACTCGGCCGGCATCGGCAGCGCGGGCGCGTCGGCCGCGACCGGCACCGCAGCGTTCTTCGCGAGCATCGTCAGCCACTCCTCGACATCACGGCCACCGCCGACCAGCACGAGCCCGTTGCCGGTGGCGAACCACAGGTCGTAGCCGAGCATGTTGCCGTAGCGCTGGAACTCCATGCCGTGCACGGTCTCGGTCGCTTCGCGCGACAGCATCGGGTTCGCCGACGCCAGCACCTTGGCGAAGTTCGTCGCGAACGCCTTGTCGTCCTTCAGCCGCCAGCCGAGCACCCACGTGAACTCTTCCGGGCGATCGAGGCCGCGCAGCGACGAGCCGACGAACAGCACTTCGTCCGTCAGATGCGGGAACAGATCCTGCGACGGATCGATGCCGGTCTCCTTCTTCATCTCGGCGCGCAACTCGTCCTCGGTGTTGCCCATGCCGGACGCGACCAGCGCATCGATCGCGCCTTCCCACAGTGCGCCGAGATCGAAGTGGCCGACCTTCCACGCAATCGCGTCCTTCGGCACCAATCGCTGCAGCGTCGACACACCCGAGGACTTCGGCGCGAACGCGGCGACGAGGCCGCGTGGCGCGGGCGGCAGATCCTGTTGGTAGCCGACCTGCACGTGCGGGCCCGCGGTGCCGAGTCGCAGGTCGAAGTTGCCGAGCTCGTCGATGCCGAGCGCGTGCAGGATCGCGTTGTCCTGTTCGCTGCCACTCGCCTTGGCGAGTGCGAGGATCGCTGGCAACTCGATGTGCACGAGCAAGGCGGGCGTCGTCGGCGGCAGCGGCTCGGCGGGCGTGGCGCTGGCGTAGGTGCGTCCGATGCCGACCGTGTCCGTGATCTTGCCGTTGGCGGCGAGGAACACGACGAGCCTGCCGTCCTGCACCGTGGCGGCGGTCATCACTTCGTCGCCCATCACGCGGACTTGCTGGCGTTCGCCCGCGACTTCGCGTTCTTCCCATTCGCCGCCGAGGTGGTTCTGCGCCAGTTTGACGTCGGCCGCGAGCGCGGCGAGGTCGGTGCGCCCGTCGCCGTCAGCGACGAGCGCGGCCATCGCCAGCGGTTGTTGTTCGAGTTCGCCTTCGCCGAGCCAGAAGGCGATGCGGATGCGGCCGGAGTAGCCGAGCAGGCGTTGCTTCGAAGCAGCGAACGCGGCCTCGTCGCCGAGCAGCGTTTGCCAACCAGCGAGGATCGGCAGCACGCCGGGTTGCCACAGTGCCTGGCCCTGTTCCGATTCGAGCAGGCTGCCGAGATTGGTCGGGCCAAAGCGCAGCCGCCAACCGTCGGGGCCGACGGTGTCGATGACCATGTGCGGGCATGGCGCGAGTGGGGAGGCGGTGGTCGTCGTCTGCGCGGCGAGCGGTGCCGTGAGAGCGAGCGCGACGATGGCGAAGCGAGCGAGGTGGCGAGTCATGGCGAGGTCCGTTGGGCGGAAGACGGCGGCACGGCAGCAGGAGTCATGCGCAGCACGACCACGGCGATCGCAAGTCCGATCGTCGCGAGTGCGGCGCAGCCGTAGAACAGGACGCCGGGGATCGGTTGGGCCCGGCTGCTGGCGATCGACCAGGCCAGCAAGGCGCCGCCGAGCAGGGGCCCGAAGATGTTGGCGAGGCCTTGCACGCTGGTCAGCGAACCTTGCACCGCCCCTTGTTCGTCGGCGCGCACGCTCTTGCTGATCAGCGCCTGGCACGAAGGTCCCGCGATGCCGCCGAGCGATTGCACCGCGATCGCTGCGTAGATCACCCAGCCCACCGGGGCGATGCCGTAGCCGATGTAACCGAGGATCACCAGCACCACGCCGATCACCACGGCGCGCCGTTCGCCGATGCGGGGCACGATGCGTCGCAGCAACCCGCCCTGCACGATGACGGCGCCGAGGCCGACCGCGCACAGCGACAGGCCGATCTCGGTTTCGTTCCAGCCGTAGCGATAGCGCGTGTAGAGCGCCCACGAACCGTGCAGTGCGAACTGCGCCAGCTGCAGGAAGAACAGGGCGAACGCGAGCCGACGCGCCAGCGGATACTGGCGCAGCACGGTGAGCGCGGCGAACGGGCTGCGCGGCGAACTTGGATTGCGGCGCTCCTTCGGCAGCGACTCGGGCATCACGAACAGGCCGAACGCAGCGTTGAGCAGCGCGAGGCTGCCGGCGGCGTAGAACGGCAACGTCAGGTGGACCTGGGACAACACGCCGCCGAGCACCGGGCCGAGCGTGAAACCGAGCCCGAACGCCGCGCCGATGATCGCGAAGCCGGCGGCGCGCTTCTCCGGCGTCGTCACGTCGGCGATGTAGGCGCTGGCGGCGGTGACGCTGGCGCCGGTGAGGCCGTTCAGCGCGCGTGTCACGAACAACCACGGCACGGTGGGCGCCAACGCCATCGCGAAGTAGTCGAGGCCCGAGCCGAGCATCGACAGCAGCAACACGGGCCGCCGGCCGTACCGATCCGACCGCGCGCCGAGCCACGGCGAGACCAGGACCACCATCGCCGCGTCGGTGGCGCT
>SXPB01000180.1 GCA_005776475.1 Planctomycetia bacterium | reverse complement strand
GTGCCGGGCGAACCGACCAGCAGCACGCCGCGCGGGATCGAGCCGCCGAGCCGCGCGAACTTCGCCGGGTTCTTCAGGAACTCGATGATCTCGCGCACTTCGGCCTTGGCCTCTTCCATGCCGGCGACGTCGTCGAACGTCACGTTGGTGCGGTTCTCCTTGGTGTAGAGCGAAGCGCGGCTGCGCCCGAAGCTGAGCACGCCACCGCTGCCGCCCGGCGACCGCATCTGCCGGATGATGAAGAACCACACGATCAACAGCACCAGGATCCACGGCCCGATGGTGCCGACGATGTAGAGCATCGCCGTGTTCGGTTCGCTGATCTTGAAGTCGGTCGGGCTCAGCGACAGCGAGAACACCTGCATCGGGGCGTTCTTCTTCGCCAGCGCGTCACCGAGTGCCTGCAGCGACGGCTCCGACGACGACGTCGGCGCATCGATGCGCACGTAGCGCACCGACGACTCCACCAGCAACAGCGCGGTCAGGTAGTTGCCGGCCTTGCGCGGATCCTCGGTGTTCGTGACCGGCGACTTGCCCGCGACTTCCTGCACCAGGAACGAGTCGAGCACGCGGATCTTGTCGCCTTCGAGATCCTGCAGGAACCGGCTGGTGGAACCGGTGCCGCCGTACAGGTCGCGGTCGAGTCGCTGCGACTGCAGCTTGCTGCAGAGTTCGTGGTCGCCGCTGCGCCAGAAATCGGCGTAGACCACTTCGATCGGCTGCACCGCGTCCTTGTCCTTCTCGTCGAGGCTGACCTCGGCGGTGACGACGCCCCCGGAGTAGGTGAACTTCTGGACCCGGCCGTTGAGCAGATGGCTGTGGAACGCGTGCAGCGAACTCTGGCTGTTGTTGCTGTTGTTCGAGACGACGACGAACAGCGCCATCAACAACGCGAGGATGAGGATCACGCCACCCATGCCACGCGGCCGCTTGCCGCTCTGGCCCTCGCCCGGTTCCTTCGGTTCTTTGCTCGTCATGTTCGATCCGCCTGCTCGGCCACGGACGTTCATCGGCGAGGTGCCGGCGGGTTCCGTAGCCTTGTTGCCAACGCCACTTCCGCCCCGGCGGGCGGGCGGGCGTGGACGGCGACGAGGATAGGTCAACCTTCCAGGCGATGGAAGGAGACGCGCGGTCCCGTTTCGCGGCGATTCCGGGCCTGGCAGGGCCGTGCCCCGCCGCCGGGACCGGCCGGGGACTTTCGCACGCACTCGCGGCTTTGGCGTGGAGTCCGGCCAGCCGGGAACGCACGCTGTCGCGGCCATGCACGACCGCGCATCCACCGAACTGCCGTGGTGGCGAGGACTCTCGCGTTACCACTGGTCGGTGTTCACGCTGGCCACTTTGACGTGGTTCTTCGACTGCCTCGACCAGCAGCTGTTCGTGCTGGCTCGCATCACCGCAATGCAGCACCTGCTGCCGCCGGGGACCGATCCCGGCCCGTACGGAACGTGGGCGACAGCGGCGTTCATGTTCGGCTGGGCGGTCGGCGGCATGGTGTTCGGGGCCATGGGCGACCGCATCGGCCGCGCCCGCACGCTGACGATCACGGTGCTGCTGTATTCGGTCTTCACCGGCCTGTCGGCATTCGCGCAGTCCTGGATCGACTTCACGGTGATGCGCGTGCTCACCGGACTCGGGGTCGGTGGCGTGTTTGGCCTCGCGGTCGCACTCGTCGCCGACAGCCTGCCGGACCGTTCCCGCGCCGGGGCGCTGGGGACCCTGCAGTCGTCGTCGACCCTCGGCAACCTGTGCGCGTGCCTGATCAGCCTCGCGATCGGCGGGTTCGTTGCCAGCGGCGTGCTGCCGGCGGAACGCTCGTGGCAGGCGATGTTCCTGATCGGGGCGCTGCCCGCGTTCCTGTGCGTGCTGCTGCGGCGCCGCCTGCAGGAACCCGAGAAGTGGGTGAAGGCGCGGGCGGCCGGGCGCGCGACCGGAGTCGCCTTCGGTTCGTACCGCGACCTGTTCTTCGTGCCGCGCTGGCGACGCGCGGCGCTGGCGGGCATGGCGCTGTCGATGGCCGGCGTGATCGGCTTGTGGGGCATCGGCTTCTTCTCGCCGGAACTGGTCGGGCCGGTGGTCGAAGCGGCGTTGCGTGCCGAGGGCATGGCCGAGGCCAAGATCGTCGGTGCGCGAACGCAGTGGATCAGCCTCAACATGATCGTGCAGAACGCCAGCGGGTTCGTCGGCATGCTGGCGATGACGTGGCTGTGCCAACGCATCGGCCGACGGCCGGCGATGGCGATCACGTTCGTCCTGTGCATCGGCAGCACGATCGCGTTCTTCCAGTGCTTCCAAGGGCCGCAGCACCTGTGGCTGACCGCGGCGATGGGCTTCTGCCAGTTCGCGGTGTTCGCGGGCTTTGCGATCTACCTGCCCGAGCTGTTCCCGACGCGGCTGCGCAGCACCGGCACCAGCTTCTGCTACAACGTCGGCCGCTTCTTCGCGGCGCTGGGCATCCTGCAGTCGGGTGCAATCAAGACCTGGGTCGCGGCCGGTGCAGCGACCGCAGCCGAAAAGCTCGATGCGTTCCGCGATGCGCTGAGCGGCATGACGGTGGTGTTCGCAGTCGGGCTCGTGGCGCTGCTGTTCCTGCCGGAGACGAAGGGACAGCCGCTGCCCGAAGACGTCGCCGTCTGACCCACTGCCATGCCCACCACCCATCGCCTAGTCCTGCGCGTTCTGTTCGTGCTGACGGCCGTAGCGCTGCTGGCGACGTTCGCCTGCCGACCCGCATGGAGCCCCGACGGCAGCGCGGTGTTGTTCCCCGCCCGGAGTGGTGCGGACCTCACCATCGCCCACCACGATTGCGCGGCCGGAGTCACGCGCCACCTGTTCCGGCCGCCGGCCGGGGCGCGCGCCACGGCGCTGTGGAGTCCCGAGGGCAAGCACGCGCTGATGCTGTGGGTGAAGGACGACAAGTCCAGCGCCTTGCACCTACGCACCATCGACGTCGGGACCGGAGCGCTGGTGCGCGACGTGCAGGTGCCACAGAACGGAGACGCCGAAGTGCTGTTCATGCTTCCCCCCGTCGTGATCGGCGAAGCGATGTATTTCGCCAACAAGTCGGTGAGTCGAGTCGACCTGCGAAGTGGTGCCATGCGGCGTTCCCCGGAGGTGCTGGGCACGGAGGTCACGGTGGCGCCGTTCGGCCAAGGGTTGTGCTACGTGACGGCGCCGAAGGCAAAGGAAGCGGCGTGGGAGTTTGGTCGGATCGACCCCGAGACCCTCGAGCGCACGCCTGTGTTCGCGGCACCGGTGGACTTGCCGTGGCGCATCGTGCCGATTCCCGCTGTCACCAAGGACGGCAAGCGAGTCGCCTTTGCCGCGCGCGCGCTCGACAAGGCCGGGGACGTGGCGATCCTGGTCTTCCGCGACGGGCGCCTGGAGAACGCGTTGCCGCTCGGCAAGCAGCAAGTGACCGACATGGGGCCGATCGTGTGGCTGCCCGACGACGTCACGTTGGTGACGACGCTGCTGCGCCGCGGCGACGATGCCGACGACGCAACCTGGAGCCTGTTCGAGACCAACCTGGCCGGCAGCGTGGTCCACGAAACGCGCATCGCCTCCGGTCGCACGACGAAGCAGGAACGCGAATCGACCGCATTCGCGTTGCAGCCCGCGGTTGCGCCGGATGGTCGAACGGTGGCGCTGACGACGGCGATGCTCGATGGCGTCGTCGCCGAACAGCACGGGCTGTATCTGGTCGAACGCGCCGGTGGCCGCCGCCGCGTGAAGCACTTCCCGTTCCCGGACCTGCCCGCGGCGCCGCACGTGATGGGCTCCGACACGTTGTTGCAGGCGATGGCCGAACTCGGCGACGCCTACGCGATGACGAAGCCGTGCCGCGGACTCGCGAGCACGGGCGGCGGCGCCGGAATCGGCATCAGTTCGTTGATCGACGGCAGTTGCGACCTCGCGATGACGACGCGCGCCGCGAACGCCGCCGAGCGGAAGCAAGCCGCCGACAGTGGCGT
>SXPB01000021.1 GCA_005776475.1 Planctomycetia bacterium | reverse complement strand
GGCCCCGGCGGCGGTGGCGGTGGCCCCGGCGGCGGTGGCGGCGGCCCCGGCGGCGGTGGCGGCGGCTCGGGGCCGTCGAGCTCGCTGAGCTTCTGCACGTCGAACCTGACCGCGATCACGTTCCCGTAGCCCCTTCGGACCGCGGCGAGGCCACGCCTCGCCGCGGCTCGACCTCATGCTGCTCGCCCGCGAGTTCGTGTTTTTGCACGTGCCCAAAACCGGCGGGACGTTCGTGACGAACACCCTCGCCGCCACAGCACCGGAAGCATGGCGGGTCAGCGCCGGTGCGACGCACGGCGCCATCGCGGCGATCCCGAGCAGCCACGCACGGCTGCCACGCCTCGCGTTCGTGCGTCATCCGTGCAGTTGGTACGTATCGTGGTTCGCCCACAAGAGTCGGCAACCCGACGCGTTCTTCAGGCAACTCACCGAAGGCGGGAAGCTCGATTTCGCCAGCACGATGCGCCGCGTGCTCGGTCCCCACGGCCCGTACGCGCAGGGTTGCGGACCGTTCACACGTTTGCTGTTCGACCAACTCGGCATCGGCCTCACTCAGATCCGCGTCGGACGCTTCGAATCGCTGCGCATCGACCTGCTGCGGCTGCTCGCCAATTGCACCTCGGTGCCATCGCCCATGGCACAAGCAGTGATGAACCACCCGGAGAAGAACATCGGTGGCCACGCGCCATGGCAGGATCACTACGACGCCGGCTTGCGCGAACTGGTCGCCGCGCGCGACGAATGGGTGTTTGCGACGTTCGGCTATGCGCCCAACGACGAACTCGTGACTAGTCGTTGAGCTGCGTTGGACGCTCGCGCCCCCAGGGGAGTTTCCCGCCTTCGCTGCGCGCCGCAGACGCCATGGCAATCGCGGCTTCCAAGGCATTCCCGATGCGAACCCTCCTCCCCGTGTTGTTCGGCACGCTGTGCGCCGCCGCGACAGCGCAGTGCCAGTTCTCCACGCTCACTTCTCGCCTCGGCTGCAACGCCGGGCCAACGGAGCGGTCAGGCGCCGGCTTCGCCGACCGATTCCGGACCCGAGTCAACGACCACGGGCGCATCGCCGCCGCCGCCACCCCCATCGGCCAGCGCCGCATCGCGCTGTCGCTGCGCCTCTTCTTCGGCGGTGATGCCGGCGAGGATCTGGTCGGCGGTGACCTCCTCGCCGCCGCGGAAGGCGAGGTGGATCTCGTCGAAGCAGTTCTCCTGCGACGCGCGCAGGTAGCCCTGCTTCATCATCTCGAGCAGCGCGATCAACGTGCCGATCAGGCCGTAACGACCCTCGGTCTTGTCAAAGATCTCGCTGAACCGCACTTCCTTCTTCTCCTTGAAGGTCGTCAGCAACCGACGCGTGTAGAAGCCGACGTCGCGCTTCTCGACCTCGATGCTCATCGTGCCCTGCTGGCCGATCTCTTCGAGCAGCTTGGCGAACGCGGAAGTGAGGTCCCAGATGCCGATCTCGCCGATGTCCAGCAGGTCGTCGTCGCCCTGTTCGACCAGGTGCGGCGGCTGCGGCAGCACGATCGCGGCCTGGCGCGACCGGCGGTCGGCGCGGGAATCGAGTTCGCGCGCAAGGTCGCGGTAGCGCTTGTACTCCAGCAAGCGCCGGATCAGGTCGTCGCGCGGATCGAGCTCCTGCTCAAGTTCTACGGTCTCATTCGGCAGCAGCTCGCGCGACTTGATCTCCATCAGCGTGCTGGCCATCACGATGAAGTCGCCGATGTCCTGCAGGTCGAGCTGCTGCAGCACGCCGAGGTGCTGCAGGTAATCCTCGAGGATGCGAGCGATCCTGATTTCGTGGATGTCCACTTCCTGCTGCCGGACGAGGTGCAGCAGGAGGTCCATCGGACCGGAGAAGACCGGGAGCTCGACGCGATAGCTCACGCGGCGAAGGATAGCGAAGCGCCCGCCCGAACACGACTACGGCGTGAACACGAGCTTCACCGCATTGCTCGCGTGCACGAAGTTCGAGCCCTGCAGCACGACGTAGGCGTGGTAGACCGTCTGGCCGACCAACGCCGGACTCCACGCGGGCGGCACCACCATGGCAGCCGTGGCCGCTCCGCTGGCGTCGAGCACGCCGATGCTGCCGGGATACACGCTCGTGTTGGCGAGCCCCAGGCTCATCGTCGTCCACGCGTCCGGCACCAGCGGGACCAGCACATTGCCGAGCGGGAACCCCGGCGAGTCGGCGAACGAACCGGCGACGACGTAGAGGCGATTGGCGTAGGCCGGACCGGCCTTGAGTTGCCAGTCCTGGCGCCCGCCCGCCGCGACCGACAGCGACGGCTGCGTACGCCGCAAGGTGCGCGGGTCGCCCTTCACCAGGGTGAACTCATCCATGATCCCCCCCGGGCCGAGGAACTTCGCGTCCAGCCGGTCGCCGTCGATGTCGAACACGAACGAGCCCAGCTCGTTCAGGCTGACGCGCATCGCCGGCAGGTTCAGCAAGCCGCCCGAGATCGAACCGGCACTGCCGGCGACGACGTAGACCGCGCCCTCATGCGGCGCCTTGCCCGGCGTGCGCTTGCCATAGAACCCGTCGCCATCGACGCGGCCGTCGCCCTGGTCGAGCACCATCGACGGCTGCAACGTCGTGCTGGTGCCGTAGTGGCCATCGAGCAGGAACGAGCGCTCGTACGAATGGCTGTGCCCGCTCAGCACGAGATCGACGCCGCCGGCTTCGAGGATCGGCACCGCGATCTGCCGCATGTCGAACAGGCGGCCGCCGCTGTCGAACGGCACGTCCGAGTGGTGCGACCCCGCGGAGTACGGCGGATGATGGAAGAACGCGACGATCCAGCGCGCCTGCGTCGCCGCCAGATCGGCGGCGAGCCAGGTCATCATCGCGCCCGTAGCGCTGCGGTCGCTGTCCATCGAATCGATGCTGATGAAGTGCACGTGGCCGCGATCGAACGAGTAGTACGCCTCGGTGCCACTCGGCAGGCCGCCGGCTTCGCCGGCGCGCGGAAAAGTGAAGGCTTCGTAGTAGGGCCCGGTGCCGGCCGCGGTGTTGGCCGAGTAGGCGTCGTGGTTGCCGAGCGCCGACCACGTGAACCAGTCGCGCATCTGCGTTCCGTACACGTCGAACATGCCGTTCTGGAACTCACTGTCGGTGCCGACGAAGTAGGCGTTGTCGCCGAGCATCAGGATCGCGTCGACCGCAGCGCCGCCGTTCCACAGCGAGAACATGTCGCGCACGAGATGCTGCGTCGCGGTGGCGAAGCCGGCGTCGCCGAACGCCCACACCCGCATCGGGCGCACGGCTCCGCGCGGCGGCAGCGTGCGCAACGTCCCTGGCGAGACATCGGGAAACACACCGCTGGCGTCGCCGATCGAATACTGGAACGTCGTCTCCGCCGGCAGCCCGGCGGCCGTCGCCGCGTGTTCGGTGCGCGGCGTCGGGTCGAAGAACACCGACTGCATGGCGCCGCCGATCGGGCCGAGCCACAGCTGCGAGGCGCACGGTTGGTCGGTGCGCCAGCGCACCACCGCACTGCTCGGCGTGCCGTTCTGCAGGTACGGCCCGCGCACCACCGAGATCGGGCCGTCGCCGGCGAGCACTTCGCAATCGAAGCTCAGGTCCGAACTGAAGGGCGACACCTGATGCACCGTCACCGCGATCTGGTTGCGGCCGGCGACCAACAACGCCGGATCGAACGGAAACACGTGCCACGCAGTCTCGGCCGCACCGGCCGCGGCAACCGAAGCGATCGACCAGGGACCGATGGGTCCGTTGTGCACGTTCCAACGGCCGATCTCGACGCCGTTCACGTAGACGACGGCGCCGTCGTCGCACAACACGCGCACGCGGGCCGTGGTGAAGGTCGGTTGGTTGCAGGCGAACTGGTGGCGAAACCAGGCCACCACCGGCGCCCATCCCGACGAGCCGGCACTGATCGTCGTCGCTTCGTCGCCATCGCCGTAACCAAGCTCCGCTGGCCCTTCACCCCACGCGTCGTCGTCGAAGTCGAAGGCCGTCCAGTTGGCGGGCGGCACGACCCCGGTGTCGAGGTACTTCCATTGGGAGCCTCCCGGCACCAACACCACCGGCGACGGACGCGGTACTGGCGCGGGCCCCGGCGCCGTGCGCGATGCAGCATCGACAGCGGCGCCGACCGTTGGCTTCTCGAGCGGGCGGACCAGCTCCGCCGCAGCAAGGTCGTGACGCCCGGCCGCCGTCCACACGGCAGCGCGGCGGCGCTGCACGAAGTCCGGCCGCTGCGCGAACGGGGCGAGCGCGTCGAATCGCTGCAAGGCCCGCTCGCACTGCCCAGCGCGCACATCGATGGCGACGGCCGCGTCGAGCAACGCCACCACCGGACCGAGTTCGGCGACGCCGCGTTCCAGAACCGCCAGCGCGCCGTGGTCGTCCCCCGACGCGACCAGAGCCTGCGCGAACTCGAGCACATGCTCGGGTTCGTGCCGCGATGACAACGCAAACGCCGCCGCGAACGCCGCCGCGGCTTCGGCCGGGCGGTCCAACTCGGAGAGCACGTGCCCGCGCAGGCGCAACACCGAGGCGTCGCCGACGCCCAGCGATTCCGCGCGTCGGCAGGCCTGCAGAGCGGCGACGAAGTTGCCCGCGCGCCGCTCGAGGTGCGCCGAAACCCGCACTGCCGCCGCATTCGCGGGGTCACAGCGCAGCGCGACTTCGAGGTCGCGACGCGCCAACGCCAGGTCCTCCAGTTGCAGGGCGACGCGAGCCCGTTCGACCCGCAACGAAACGTCCTTCGGCGCCTTCTCGATCCGTGCCCCGAGATCCGCCAGGCGGGCCACCGGATCATGCGGGCTCGGCGAACCGCCACCCACGGCAGCGGCGGCGGCAAGAAGGATGGCGAGTGCGATGGGCACCATCGTCGATTCCCGGCTCAGTAGTTGTTGCGGATACGCAGTCCGTTGCTGGCGTCGAGCGGCAGCAGTGGCGGCTGCGTCCAGTCGAGCGTGAACGTCTGCACGAACGCATCGAGGCCCGGCAGCGCCGGCACGCCGAACCCGAACGACGCCGTGCCGGCGCCTGACACCACGAACGACTGCGTCGCCTCCGCACTGGTCAGCAACGTGCACTGCGCCCACGGCGCCGGCAGCGACACCGCGACCTGCTGGCTGCCGAGCGCCAACACGCCGAGCGCCGACGGCACGGCGCCGGACAGCGACAGGCTCGCCGAGTGGCTGCCGTCGGGCTGCGGCGTCAGGCTGCCGGCCAACGATGCGGCGACGCACGGCGCCGACCAGGTGGTCAGGCTCGCCGTCAGTTGCAGGCCAAGGTGATCGAACAGCGCCTGGCCCATCTGCGCTCCGGTCAGCCGATAGTCGGCTTCGGTGTTCCAGTTGATCGTGTCGGGGCCGCGCCCATAGGTGCCTTCGAACGTGATCGCCATCACCGGCGATTGCAGGCCCGGCGCGTTCAACCAACCGTTCACCGCACTCCAGCGATCGTGGCACATCGACTCGACGAACGGCCGCGACGTCAGCGCGCTGCTCTGCGTGGTGCCGAGATTCACGAACGGGCTGCGCGCCTTGAAGCGCACGATCCACTGCCCTTCGACGAGGTTGACCACCGGGATGACACCGGTGTTGTTCGTCGTCGCATTCCAGTTGCCGTTGCTGACGTGCTGGAAATGGAACGGGTAGTTCACGCCGTGCGAACTGTGCATGTTCAGCAACACCACGATCGGATTGCTGCCGGGGCTCGCGACGGTCCCCATGTATCCCTCGATCGCGGTGCGCATCGCGACGATCTCCGGTTGCGTGCTCGTGTACGGCGCCGTCCACTCGTTCTCGAGGTTCACGGAGTTGGCGTTGACCCGGTAGTTGCCGAGGAACACCCCGTCGGGATTGGCCATCGGCACGAGCTCGATCAACGCATGGTCGAGCAGCGTCTCGGCGAGGGCGTCTCCCGACAGCAACCACGTCACGAAGCCTTCGACGGTGAAGTAGCTGGTCGTCTCCGCCGGGTGGATGCCGGCATGGATCCAGACCCGCTTCTTCCCCGCATCGGGCATCGAACCGTCGGTGAGCTCGATCTTGTGGATCGGCCGCCCCTGCTGCGAAGAACCGATCGCCGTGATGCTGCGCACGCGCGGTTGGCCGACCAGCGTCGCCAGCCACGCGTCCTTGCGGGCGACGGAGTACGGAAAGTACTTCGCCAGGCGGATCGCGGGCGTGCCCGCCGGCACGACCAGGGTGAATCGATGCGTGGACCCGCCCTGCAGCACGGGAGTCGCGGACAGCGGCACCCGCGCGTAGTTGCCGAACGTCGTTCCGTTCGCCGACAGCGCCCACACCGGCAAGATGATGTCGGTGTAGCCGGCGTTGGTGATCGTCACGTTCAGCGTGGACCCGAAGGCGCCGAGATTGCCGATCTCGCAATGCCACCAACGGCGGAAGCTCGTCGGCAGCGACGCGTTGCCATTGTCGTTCGCCATCTGCAGCGTGAGGTCCCAGCTGCCGCCGGCACCGGCCGCGACGTTCGCCGACTGCAGCCGCATGGTTTCGCCCCCATACGTGACCACCGGCGCCTGTGCGGACAGGGCATGGGCGAGGAACGGCACGAGGGCCGCGGCGAGGCGAAGACGCATGGCCCGCAAAGGGTCGCGGTTGGCAACGATCCGGTCAACCCGTGACCAAGGGGACCAGGGCCGCGACTTCGGCCGCACAGCCCCAGGACAGCGTCCAACCCGAACCGCCGTGCCCGTAGTCGTGCACCAGGCATCGCCCACCGGGAAGGTCCTCGCGTTCGAGTCGCACGGTCGGCCGCCATGGCCGCAAGCCCACGCGGATGCTGCGCACCGCCACGTCATGCAGGAGCGGGACGCGCGCACCGATGCCCTCGAGGATGGCACGGGTGTCGGCTGGCCGCACCTGCTGGTCGGACTCGCCCACTTGCGCGGTGCCACCGAGCACGACGTCGTCGCCACGCGGGATCACATAGAACGGCTGCGCCGCGGTGCCGTCGATCCACGCCGTGAGGCCCGGCTTCGGCTCGGCGAGCACGACCTGTCCACGCACCGGTCGCACACTGTCGTCGTCGCACAACGATGCGGCGCCAAGTCCCGCGCAGTTGATGACCACCGGCGCTGCCGCGAACGCCGCCTCGAACGAAGCGAGCGTGCGCTGCACGACGCGCACCGAGCGCCGCGCGAGCTGGTCGACCAACCACGGCAGGTGCACGGGCACGTCGCACATCGGGACGACGGTGCGGATCGCCGCGCGATACGGAGCGGGCACCGCGCCCGCCGGCAGCCGTTCGATCGGGCCCGCGGCCGCGGCCCACCAGAGGTCCGGAGCGTCATTCGCGAAGACTTCCACCACCGGCGTCAGGCGCACGCCGCTGCCCGGCACCTCGGCCAACCCGACGAGTCGCCGGAACGTCACCGCGCTCCATGCGAGCACGCGCGCGCGCGGTTCGGCGAGGAACGGATACCAGATGGCGCCGGCGACCGACGACGTCGTCGCCATCGGGTCGTCGCGCGACCACACTTCGACGTCGTAGCCACGCTCGCGCAGCGTCCACGCCACGCACAGGCCGCTGATTCCAGCACCGACGACGACGACATCCACCATTGCCGCGAACGTAGCCGTGCTGCACCGTGAAGACATTGGCCACGGCCGCTTCCCGACGCCATGCTGCCGCGATGCCCCACGCCTCCGGTCGTCCTTCCCAAGTTGACGCTGCCACTCTGATGCCGCCCTCGGCATTGGGCAAACCACTCGTCGTCGGCGGCACCGTTGCGCTGGTCGGCGCCGCCGTCTGGGCGCTGCTGATCGTCTTCGCCAAGTACGAGATCGGCATCCTGTCCTGGGGCATCGGGGCCGCGATCGGTGGCGGCATCGTCTGGGCTGGCGGCCACGGCATGATGCTCGCAGTGACCGCCGGCGCCCTCGCGCTGCTGTCGATCGGCACGGGCAAGCACTTCGCGTTCCGCGCGCTGGTCGACACCCAGGTCAACACGCTCCTGGAGCGGGTCGACGAGAACCGGCTCGCCGAACGCCGCGCGGCCGCCACCGCATGGGTTGCCCTCGGCGACTCGCCGACGGCGGACCAGGTGCGCGCGTTCGCGAAGGAACACCACTACATGGTCGACTCGGTCGAGGAGTTCGTGCGTGACGACGGCCCTTTGCTGCGCAGCTTCGCCGCGGACAACCCGGATCTGGCGACCTTCCGCACGCAGCTCGGCGACCAGATCCGCAGTCGGGTCGCGTTCTTCGACTACCTGAAGGAAGACTTCAGCCCCTACGACATCCTGTTCGCGATTCTCGGCATTGCGTCGGCATTCGGCATCGTGTCGAAGGCGACGCAGGCGAAGCAGGCGGCCATCCTGCAGTCGCTGCACGAAGAAGCGGAAGCGGCGGCAGCGGCGGCGGCGGCCGATGCGAACAAGAAGGCGGGCCCCAGCGCCTGATGGAACGGCCGCCGGCATCGTCCGCCGCCCCGCGGCGCCCACTGTCGCGTCGGCGGCGGCTGCTGTTCGCGCTCGTGCCGCTGCTGGCGGTCCTGGCGATCGCCGAAGTCGCGATCCGACTCGTGCGCGCTCCGACGCACTTCGGCAGCTTCCGCGATCTGCGCACGGACATGCTGCGACGCAACTACCCGGCCGCGCGGCACCCCGTGCTCGGCTACGTGCCGCAGGCGAATTACCAGAGCCGCGACAACCACTGGGGCACGCTGGTGTCCATCGACGCCGACGGCATGCGCCGCAACGGCGACGGGCCCACGCCAGCCGGCGCGCGCGTGATCGCGGCGGTCGGCGACTCGTTCACGTTCGGTGACGAAGTCGACGACGATGCGTCGTGGCCGGCCTGCCTCGAACGGCGGCTGCAGCAACCGGTGAAGAACGGCGGCGTGTTCGGCTACAGCCTCGCGCAAGCGGTGCTGCGCGCCGAGGACATGCTGCAGCGGTTCCCGGTCGATGCGCTCGTGGTCGCGTTCATCCCCGACGACCTGACCCGCTGCGAGTACTCACACCGCTACACGCCGCAGCCGGTGTTCGCGTTCGAAGGCGACGGCATCGTGCTGCGCAACGTCCCGCTCGACCACGACGCCAAGAGCGCCGACCTCGGCAAGGCGTGGAAGGACGCGTTCGGCCACAGCGCGCTCGTCGATGCGATCCTCGCCAACACCGTGCGCGGCTGGTGGTTCGAGAACGAGAAGCAGGTCACCGCACCGGAACTCGCCGGCCAGGGCCCTCGGCTCGGCAAGAAACTGCTCGAACGCATCGCCGCGGCCTGCAAGGCGAAGGACGTGCGGCTGTTGGTGGTGCTGCTCGGCGACCGACCGACCGATGCCGCACTCGACGTGCTGCTCCACGCGAGCACGCACGGCATCACCACGCTCGACCTCGCCAGCAAGTTCACCGCACGCGAACGCACCGACCCGTCATTGAAGGCGAAGTGGTTCCGCGGCCACATGACGCTGGCGGGCAACGATTGGGTCGCCGGCGAAGTCGCCGCGGCGCTGCGCACGCTGCGCTGACCACACCGCCGCTTCACTCACTTGCGATCGGCGATCCAGCGCTTCACGCGCGGCGCCCACGAACTGGCCCAGCAGTCGCGCACCAGTTCGGCGTACGTGCTCCAGCCGCCGTCGCGGTCGCCCTTGTTGAACTTCGCCCGCGCGGCGTCGAACAGCTTCTTGGCCGGACCCTCGTGCTCGGCGCGCAACGTCGCAAACTTCGCCATCACGTCGCGGGCACGATCGGCGAACTCGAACTTGTCGCGGAAGGCGAGGAAGTCGTCGATCCAGGCGCCGTCGCCCGGTTCGGCGAGGGCCTTGGTGAAGCGTTCGGCATCGCCGTCGGCGTACTCGTCGACCTTCGCCGCCAACTCCTTGGCCACCGGGTCCGTCGGGGCAATCGCCCGCAACCGCAACACGATCGCCATCACGTCGCGGAAGTGATCCTCGTCGAGAGCCGCCCGACCGGCCTTGGCCAGCGCGGCGGCGTCGCTGCCCGACATCGTCTCCAACCACTGCACGGCTTCGATCCACGGCAGCGCGATGAACGCGTGCCCGGCCTCGTTGGCGAACAGGCGCAGGATCGGAAACGCCTGCTCCTGGCACGAACGGAAGGTGCCTTCGCCCTGCGAGAACCCGACCACGTCGTCGTTGCGCCCGTGCACGACTGCGATCGCGACGTTGCGTTGCTTGCTGCGCAGCGCCGCGTCCGCGAACACATCCGGTTCGCACTGCATCGTCATTCCGCTCGACATCGGAAACACGCCCTGCACGAGGTCGGGATAGTGCATCGCGAAGAACCAGCTCAGGAAGCCGCCCTGCGAGTGGCCGCCGACGAACGTGCGCGAGCAATGGTGCTGCTTCTGCAGCTCCTCGAGCAGCTCCGCGACCAGGGCCGGGCTCTCGCGGTGCGTGTTGGGGTAGCCCTCGTAGGTGCTCTTCCCCATGAAGTTCGCATAGGTGTAGTTCTGGCGCGGGTCGCCCGGCGCGCTGGACTCATCCCAACGTTCGCCGTCGATGCCGACGACGAGGTAGCGATCGCCGAGCGGCGACGAACCGATCGTCTCGACGTACGGCTTGCTGCAGTAGTTCGAGCCGTGCAGGAACACGAGCAGCGGCAGGCTCTGCCCAGGCTTCCACGTCTTCGGCGCCCGCAACCAGTAGACGAGCCGGTTCTGGCCGAGGCCGGCGACGATGGCCCCAGGCTTTGGCGTGACCTTGCGCGCATGGCCTTCGAGTCGCTGCGCTTGCAGGGCACCTTTGCCCTGGGCCCAGGTTGCGTGCCCGACCGCCTGCTTGCCGTCGCTGTCGACGTCGAGTTGGAAGGTGCCGTTGCCGAGTGCGGACTCGTAGGTGAGTTCGATCGTGCGACCCTTGAGGTCGCCGCGCACCGTCGTCCAACCCTGCGATCCGATGCCGCCCTTCAGTTTGTTGCCCTGCTGTTCCAGCTCGAGCACTCCCCAGCCCGTGCGCCAGAAGCCGGCCACCGACGGCGCCTTGCCCTTCTCCGCCGCCGGGTCGTGACGCCAGCCACGCCACGTGCCCTTGCCGTTCGCCGTCGTCCATTCGCCGGTGAAGCGGTGACCGCTCTTGTCGATCGTCAGTTTGGCCTCCAGCGTCACCTGGCCTTCCTTGGCTTCGAACCGCAGCTCCTTGCCCTTGGCGGTCCCGGTCAACGTGCAGTTGTCGCCGTACCGGCCGCGCAGCGAGTCGGGCTTCCCTTCGAGTTCGAGCACGCCGCGGGTGGTGAACCAGGTGCCGGCGATCTCCTGCGCCGGCGCCACCACGAGCAGGAACGACAGCAGCACGAATCGGAATGCGTTCGCCATGGGCAGAATCCTCGGCGAACAACCTATCCGAAACAATCCGAGCACGCGTGTCAGCAGTACGTCAACGCTGCCCGCTGCGTCAGTAGTCGACGTCGTTCTTGGCGACGATCAGCACCACATCGGAGACGCCGTCGATGCGACCCAGGGAGGCCGTCAGTTGCTGCGCGGTGGATTCCTTGCGCAGCACGATGTCATAGGTCAACCGCAACGTGCGGCCGTCACCGGACGGTTCGAGGTGCAGCATGTTCGAGCGCTTGGCGTGCTCGTTCATGCACTGCACGTACCGTTCACCATCCTGCTGCTGGTCGAAGGTGAAGCGCAGGATGAACTCGCTCTTGTAGAGGGCGCCGAAATTGAGGGCGTGCATGCCGACTGCCAGCATCGCCATGGCGCCCCCACCGATCGCCGCGAGCTCCCAGTAGCCAAGGCCCGCCGCCATGCCCAAGGCCAACGCGCCGAACACGAACGCGGTGTCGCGCGTGTCCTTCACCACGGTGCGGAAGCGGATGATCGACAACGCGCCGACCAAGGTGAACGCCGTCGCCAGGTTGCTGCGCACGGTCATCATCACGATCGCGACGATGGTGGCGACGAACACGAGCGTCTGCGTGAACGACTGCGAGTACGACAGCCCTTTGTGGGTGGCCCGGTAGAGCAGCGCGAGAGCGGTGCCTAGCCCGGCGGCAACGGCGGCGCGCACCACCATCTGGTACGTCGTCAACGACATTACCGTCTCGACGGTGGCTTGACCGAGGCCTTGCGGCAGTTGGAACGTGGTATCGAGCATGAGGATCACGTGTCGGCGGACGCGAGCCCGAGCGCTTCGGTCGCGGCGCACACCTTGGAGATGGAACGGCGCACGAGTTCGTGCGCCTGCAGGATGCGATGGAACCAGGCGGGCACGTGCCGGCCGAATTTGACTTCCATCACCGTGTAGCCGCGCAGCAGGCCACGCATGACGGGCTGCGGCGGAAACAGCGTGTCGATGGCGCAGGCGGCGAGCTCGGCATCGAAGGTCAGCCGGAACTCGGGATCGAACCTGCTGACGTAGGGTCGGCGCACGTAATCGACCAGCACACCGGGGCGGATGCGGGATTTCCACACCGCGATCTCGAAGCGATCGCGCACTTCGCTCGGGGCAGCGTGCCCCATCAGGGCGCGGGTGAGGGCGTCGCCGGCGAGGCGGCGATCGATGGCCGCGCTGATCGGCGTGCGATGCTTCCACACCAGGTTGTTGTGGCGGCCCTTCTGTTCGAGAAACCAGGGGGCCGGATCGTCGATGGCGCGACCGTAGGTGCGAACGCGGAACTTCGACCGCGTCAGCAGGCCATCGTGCTTCTCATGGAACGCCGAGAACCGCGCATCGTCGTAGTAGAGGCTGCGCACGAAGTAGCGGTGCCCGGGCTGGCCTTGCACATACGGGTCGAGCTCGACGAAGTGGCCGAGCTCCGCTTCGACCGACTCGCGCGTCGCCTGGTCGAGCACGTATTTGAACTCGAACCGCGAGAAGTGCAGCGGCGTGGCCTTGTCCTGGCTCATCGTGCAGCTCCCCGACGCGCGCCGATGGCTTGCGCCCACGCCGACGCCGCCACCGTGCGCAGCACCTCCAGCTCGGGAGGAAACGCCGGCGGCTCGCTGCGCTCGGCTCGCTCGGCTTCGCTGCAAGCGACCAGCCGCGCGGTGTTGCGCATGCGCGTCGACGTGCCATCGACATACTCCTGGTCGTACTCGGCGACGAGCGTCCCGCTGGCGATCGAGTCGACGACCTCGACCCGGGACCAGGTGTCGGCAGTGAACGAAGCCAGCTCGTTCCGCACGACGCAGCGTTGCAACACCAGCGCGCCACCGGCGCCGTAGCGCCAATTCTTCTTGTAGGCATTGGCGACCTTGCGACAGCGGAGCAGGTCGCAGTGCAGCACGTGCGCCACCGAACCGTCCTTGGCCTCCACGCCTTTGCCGCAGCCATCGAAGGTGCAGCGCAGCACCGCCGCCGTGGATCCTTCGCCGATCGAAACGCCCTTGTCGCCGTTGTCGATGAACCGGCAGTTCTCGACCAGGGCCTGGGTCGTCATCAGGTCGACGCCATCGTTGACCGAACGCACGAACGCCGAGTCGCGGATCACGACGTCGCTGATGTCGCAATCGAGCGCGTCGGCGCGCGCGCCTTCCAACACGACGCGTTCGAACACGACCTGCGCGTACATCACGTGCACGACGTCGTCGTACTGGTGGTTGTCGCGGAAAGTGCAGTCGGTGACGCGCACCTGGCGGCAGCCGTGCAGCGAGAACATCGAGCAGTACTCGGCGAGCGGGACCTTCATGCCACTGCCGCCGGAAACCACGCAGTGCCGCATCTGCGATCCGTTGCAGCCAGCGCCGTCGAGCGCGACCGTGCCCCACGGATCCTGGCCCGGCTCGTACGGCTCGAACCGAATCGGCAGCTGCGGCTCGCCTTCCGCCAGCACCCGGCCGCGGAACAGCAGGTTCGCCTTCGGCCGCAGCCGGACCACGGTGCCCGCTTCGATGCGAACGTCGGCGACGACTTCGCGCGTGCCCTCGACGACGACCTCACCGCGCCAGGTCTCGGGTTCGGGACGCGCCGGCGGCATCGCCCGGAACCAGCCGGTGGCGGCGACGCGCGGCAGCACAGCACCGGCCGCAGCCGGCACGGCGACGTGCGTCGCCCCTTGCCGGGTCACCGCCACTTCCTGCACCGACGCATCGGCAGGAACGCCGTGCACGCGCAGTTCGTAGCTGACGGGCTCGGCAGACCAGGTCGGCGCTCCCTGCGGCGAGGGCGACGCCAGCATGCGGCCGGCCCAGCGGACGGGCACGCGCACCCGGACTCCGTCGCAGTGCGGCACGCACGGCACCAACTGCGCCTCGCCGGCACCGCCGACCCACACCACGTCGATCCGCGTCGGCGCCACGAGGGTCGCGTACCGCAACTCGATCTCGTCGATCGTGCTGCGCCCGGAGACGACGAGATGCACGGCACCGTCGGTGCCGGCTTGCCACTGCTGCGAGGTCGGCCCGCGCAGATGGGCCTCGGCGAGCGCGGCGAAGCTGTGTTCGATGCGCTGCCCCAAGCTGCGCAGCGCCGCTTCGATCTGCTTGCCGCTGGCCGGGCGCACGTTCGCATCCAGTGCCAACGCAGCCCGCAGTTTCGCCGTCGTCGTATCGACCTCAGCGAGGAACGCGGCCGCCTTGCCACTGCCGAGGAAGTCGCGCAGCGCTGCGTGCCGCGCCGCCAGCACGTCGCCGTTGGCCAGCAACCACGCCTGCAGGCGCGACGCCGCCTGGTCGATGCGCACCGGCGTTGCCGCGTCGGTCTCTCGCCAACCCGCCGGGTCCTGCACCACCGGTTCGAAGCGGCACCGCCACGGATCCCAGAACAACCGCCAATCGCGCGTCTCGGTGCACTGCGCCGATTGCGCCAGCAGTTCGAAGGCGAGGAATCGACCGAACGCCGCCGCGTCGACCAGCTGCAGCAACCGCGCGTGCGCGGCCTCGCTCTGCGGCTGGGCCAACAGCGTGCACAACGCCTCGAGCGGAGCCCGGCTGCCCAACGCGTAGTGGTTGTTCTCGGCGAGCTTGGTCCACGTGCCCGGCGTTGCAAACACGGCGTCCGTGACGCCGGCCCGCCGATCGCGCCCCGTCGCTTCGCCGGCGTAGACGTCGCCGGGCATGCGATCGTGCGCACGCAGCGTGCCTTCGTCGATCTGCTCGGTGCACTCGAAGACGCCGAGGAAGTGGCCGTTGCGGAACCCGTTCACGTACTCGCAGCGCGCCGTCACCAGGCCCAACCGGCGAGCCAGGCTGCTGGCCAACACGTTCTCTCCGTGCAGCGGGAACCGCGGCACCGACAGGTTGAACTCGCGCATGCCGGCGAACAGATCGGTCGCCGCGGTCTTCACGCGCATCGACTTCTTGTCGAACCCCCAGTGGGTGACCAGATCGCCGCGGTAGCGCACCTTCACTTCGCGCAGGCCGTCGTCGTACGCCAACAACGCCTTGACCCACGTGCGGCCCGATTCGGGCAGATCGGCGTCGAGATCGTCGCGTTCGCTGTCGCCGAGGAACATCTGCACGCTGCGCAACTGCTCGGCCTCGGGAACGTCGACGAGGTTGCCGGGCGTCACGCGCAAACGCAGCTGCCGCAGGATGGTGTCGGCACGTTCGGCGCCGAGCGAGTGCAGGTCCGCGACGATCGGCGACGGGTCGACGTCACGCACCAAGGTGCACCACTGCGACCAGGTCGTCGTCGCCCAATACGCGAAGAACACGACGCCAGGCACCGTGACCAGCCAACTCCATCGCCAGAGCTCGGCCAGTCGACGGCTCATCGCTGCATCTCCATCGCCACGATCGAAGTGGCCTGCGCGAGCACGAGGCGGACCCAGGGATCGTCGCCAACGACCTCGATGCCATCGCGATGCACGATGACGTCGTGCGTTGCGGCAAAGAGGTCCGGCACCAGCGATTGCCCGGCCACGCGGACGATCGGCAGCAGCACCGGCTGTGCCGGCAGTGCGAATTGCAGCACCGACGCCGGCTCCGGCAACGACCACGACCAGACGATGGGTGACGTCGAATCGGTCGTGGGACTCGGCGCAGCTTCGAACGCGCGCATCGACGGCAACGCGAGTCGATCGGCCGCCATCCGCAGCGTAAGCCGCACGCCCGCGAGCGCTCGGCCTCGCCAGGCCAGAAGCTCGGAGTCGGCGCCTCGATTCGCGCGCACCAACACTGGATCGAGCGCGAGCATCGCCAGGTCGTGCGCTGGCGCCGCGGCGACACCGACGAGCAGTTCGGCACGGACCGCGGCAAATCCCGCGGGCAGAACGAACTCGTGACCAGGCGACGAGGTCGATGCCGTGACGTCGCCGACGACGACTGCCTGACCTGCGGCGTCGAACACGCGCAGCGTGGGCGGCGGATCGGCTGCCCACCGTTCCGGGGGCACGCACCGCAGGCGCGTCACCCCAGCGGCCAGCGCCAGGCACAGCCGCACGGCGCCGACAGCATCGTCGGGCGGCGGCTGGACGGCGTTCGCGGCAGTCGTGGTGATGGCCACTACCGACGCCAGGTCACCATGCCTGCCATCGGCGCCGGCAACCGAGATCTGCCACAGGCTGACCACTGGCTCTGCGGCGGCGGCGGCGAGAACGTCGATGGCGGCGGCCAGTTTGCCGGCGCGCACCAACGCGCGCACGTTGGCCGCCACGATCGGCACCGACGTCGGCGCCATCGCTCGCAAAGCCAGAAGTCGCTCCAAAGCCGCCGCCGCGACCGCTCCACCTATGGCCGCTTCGAGTTCGGCCAGTTTGGCTGCGGCATGCGCATCGAGCGGATCGAACAACACCGCCTCCTGCCACAACGCGATCGCGGCTTCGGTCGCACCGCGCCGCGCCGCCGCTTCCGCCAGCCGGTGGCGGCATTCGACCGCAAACGGAGCCAGCCGGTCGCCGGCGCGCACGTGGGCAAGTTCCGATGCGATCTCCTGCAGAGCGACCTCGCGTCGTTGCGCATCGGCGAGCCCGTCCGCTTGCGCCAACCGCGCCGACGTACGCGCCACCGGCTCCTGCAGAAGCGACGACTCGAACGCCGCGATCCGTTCTGGCGCGAGCGTCCACAGAGCCCAGGTGCACAGGCCAAGGCAGCAGCCGGCGAGCGCCGCGAGGCGGCCAACTTGGGCTAGGGCACGAACAGTCTGACGACGCATCGGAGGGCGAACGGCCGGGGGTGGCCAAGGGTGCCCTTCATCGAAAGACTGCAGCGCCGTTCTTCAACCTTCGTGCCCTGAAAGCGCAACGGCCATGCCGATGGCATGGCCGTCACAGGTACGCAGGCAGGGGCCTGGCCGGGTGCTAGAAGCCGCCCACCGACACCGACAGTGCATTCGACAAGTCGAACGCCACGCCGGTGAACGTCGCCGCCTGGAACACCCAGCTGTTGACCGGCAGGTTGCCGCCGCCCTGGATCGTGATGCGGAACGAGCCGTTCGCGTCGAGCGTGAAGTAGTCGACCAGCGCGGCCAGCGGCACGAGCGGCACCAGATACTCCGTCGCGGTGACGAGCTGCGGATTCGAGCCGAAGCCGATGGCAATCAGCAGGAACCCATTGGCGGGGCCGTTGCGGATCTGCAGCGTGCCGCGCGAGTTCGCCGTCGTGAGGTCGTCGCCGCACATCGACAGCGACAGCGTGCCGGCACCGGCGAAGCCGAGGTTCGTCTGGCAGAACTCGCACTCGTCGGGCACGAAGTTCTGGTTGCCATCACCGGCCGCACCAGACAGCACTTCGGCAAGGTCGTTGACGTTGTTGCCGTTGCAGTCACCCTCGTAGACCAGCGCGAAGGCATTCAGGTCGGTCAGGTTGACGTAGCCGTCCTGGTTGATGTCGAACACCGCCTGCGGGCTGTCCGTCGTGTACGGCCCACCCATGTTGACGCGGAACGCGTTCAGGTCGGCCAGGTCGAGCGTGTTGTTGCCGTCCCAGTCGAACTCGGCGCGGCCGAGCGAGTCGAGGAAGGCGACGACCTTGTTCTTGTCGGTCGATGAGAGCGCGTTGAACGCCGCCGCCGACGCCGCCGATTCGCTGCCGAACGCGGCGTGTTGGAAGATCACGCCGGTCGGGCCGAGGATGCGCGACGACAACGTGCCACCGACGATGCGGCCGTCGTGCCACAGCGGGTCGCGAGTGCGCACACCCCACAGGGACGGCGTGCGGAGTTCGCCGCCGGTCACCGGCGGGTGCTCAATGAAGTCGGCCGCGGTGCCCATGTCGTGCACCAGGAAGTCCGAATACGGCTTGATCTGCTTGTTGCGCAGCGCCGGTTCGAGGGCGGGGTCGTTGCTGGTCGTGTACGACGCGACGTGGCAATCGGCGCAGCCGACCGAGTTGAAGATCGCCTCGCCCGTCATGCCGCTGCGCGGCGTCTGCGGCGGTGCCGCGAGGTAGCGCTGGAAGTCGGTGATGCGATCGATGAAGTGCAAGCCAGCCCCGTCGGGGCCGTCTTCGGGATCCGGGACCGTGTCCCACGTCGCCAGCAATGCCGCGTTGCCGTTCGGCGCGTTGTCGAAGGGCACCAGGCGATTGCTGAAGCCGAGTTCGTTCTGCGCCGCGTCACCGGAGAACGTCAACGTGGTCGCGACCTGCGACTTCCAGCCGAAGCGCCCGACGCGCAGCGGACCGGTCGGCGTCTCCAGCGGCGTCACCAGGTGGGCGCGACCGCTGACGTTGGCGCTCGGCGGCGACGTCTCGCGCGCGGCGATCACCGCGTCAGGAATCGCCTCGACGAGCCCCATGCCGAGCGCCGACGGCGTCACGCGCATCGCAGTCGTGTTGGCGCCGGCCGGCACCACTTCCTGGCACGCCGGGTTGATCGCCTGCGCCTGCAGCAGCGATCCACCGAGCGCCGCCATCGGATCGAAGTTGCCCTTGCCGTCCGTGAAGCCGAAGCGCGTCACGAACTGGCCGCCAGCACCACCGACCGGGTGGTTGTGGCACGAGCCACAACTCGTCTGGTTGAAGATCGGGCCGAGGCCCTGGCTGACTTGGAAGACGTGGCTGAAGTCGACCTTGCCGGCGTTGAAGCGGGCGAGCTGCGGCGCCGTGAGACCGTGCACCGGCGCACCCATCTTGGGTTGGGGTGTCTGGGCCACGGCAGTAGCAGCGATGGCGAGAACAAGAGAGAGGTTCGAGAGGCGCATGGGTGCGTGGAGTTTCGCGGAATCAGGTCAAATGCGCGGGCGAGGCGCGGCAAGCAGGCGTGTCGAAGTCTAGCAGAAACATCGAAGCCCGGCCTACGCACTGTGGCGCGGACCGGGCTTCGTTGGCTGCGCAGCCATTGCGGCGCAGCGGGTCAGCAGACCGCGATCACCACTGCAGGCGGACCGCGTTCGTCTGGCCGCTGCTGCTCGGCAGCAGGGCATCTACGTAGACCGCCTGGGTGTAGAGAGCCCAGCCTGGCGGCAACAGACCGCCCAGCGGCACCGGGCTGCTGAACGTCCCGTTCGGACCGGCCGCAATCGGCCCGAGCACGATCGGCGCCGGCGACATCAGGGTGCCGCCGAGCCACGGCGTCGGCACCAGGAAGATGTCGAACACCAACAGGCCGCTGCCGCTGCCGGGCATGCTGACGACCGACAGGGTCGAGAACGAGCCCGGAACCTGCAGGTTGCCGCCACAGACCGAAAGCACGCCCGTGCCGTTGGTCGCGAGCGCGATCTGCTCCTGGCACACAACGCAGCCGAACGCATCGGCCTTGAACACGTCGACGCCGGCTTCGGTAGTCGAGTTGTTGGGGTTGTCCGAGGTGCGGAAGCGGACGCGCACCGTCGAGGACGGCACCACGTAGTCGCTCACCTTGAACTGGCGCGTGACCCACGTGTTGTGGCCCGCACCCGCGACGACTTCGACATTCACCCACGTGGTGCCGTTGTTGCTGACCGAGACCGTGAGGTTGTCTTCCGCAGTGTTGCAGAAGAACCAACGGCGGTAGCTGATGAAGCCGTCGGTGCCCGTGAAGTCGAGCGGCGGCGAAGTCAGGTCGGTCGGACCACCATCGACGTCGGCCGCGCCGGCAGTGCCACCGACGACGCCGTTCTGCGTGACCCAGCACTTCGTGGCCGAGGTGCTGGCTTCGCCGTCCTCATTGGGCGCCGCGAACTGGGCGCCGACGGTCGTGCCGATCGGCGTCGCCACCTGCCACGCACCCGACGTGAGCGCGGTGTTGGTCACCGTCCAGCCGGTCGACGCGACCTCGAAGTTGTTCGAGTAGATCGTGTTCAACGCAACGGCGCCAACCACCGAGTAGGAGGCCGATGGCGCCGTCGGCGGATCGGTGTAGGTGGAGGACTGGCCGTTCGCGGTCACGTAGAAGCGCAGGTTGTCGGCGCAGTTCGCCATCGCCGGTAGCGTGCCCTGGTACTGGCCCGCACCGGTGTCGGTCATCACCGACTGGGTGAACGGCGCGTTGTTGATCGACGTCCACAACCTGCCAGAGCCGGCCTGCGGCACGACGCCGCCGATACCGGTCGCGGTCACGTTCAACGTGTGCGCCACGCCCGGCGCGATGAACGACGGCAGGCCACCTGGATACGCGAAGGTGATCCCGATCGGCGGCTGGTTCATCCACACCGTGGTGCCCGCGCAGCGGCCCATCACCATGTCGTTCCAGCCGTCGCCGTTGATGTCGAACACCGCGACGTCGTAGGTGCCCGCCAGCATCCCGGTCGGAATGCCGACGACCGCGCCGCTGACCAGTTGCTCCTGCAGCGTGACGTTCGGCGCGTTGCCGAGGTTGCGGAAGATGTGCGTGCGACGACCGCAGCCGGTCACGTCGACGTCGAAGTCGGCGATGATGACGTCCTTCCAGCCGTCGTTGTTCAGGTCGGCGACGATGTTGTTGCCACCGAAGCCATCGTCGGCGCCACCACCCGAGTAGGTGAAGGAGATCGTCGGGCCGAACGTCGCGACGCCACCGACCACGCCGGTGTGCAGCTGGTACCGATCCTGCGCGTCGTCACTGACGATCATGTCCGGCAGGTTGTCGTTGTTCAGATCGCTGATGTGGAAGTGGTACGGCGCGTTGCCGTAGATGGTGTTGTAGGTGCTGAAGAAGCCGGGGCTCGCACCGTCGTTGTAGCTGACCGAGATGCCCTGCGGGGCGTTCAGCGCGTCGTCCTTCAGGATGTCGAGTTTGCCGTCGAGGTTCATGTCGACCATCGCGACCTTCATCGCGAACGACGACTCGACCATCACCGCAGACATGCGAGCTGCCGTGACGTCGGTGAAGTAACCCGCGCCGTTGTTGAGCAGCAGGCGATCGTCGATGTCCGTGGGGCGGGCGCCGCCCTGTTGGTAGTCACCGAAGTAGAGATCGATGTCGCCGTCCCCGTCGATGTCGCCGGCCGCAACCGAGCAGAAGCGGTGGTTGCCGCCCCACGGGGTGTCGTCGATGCGCAACGCGTCGTCGTAGAGGAAGCCCAGCCAGTTGCCGGCGAGGTCGTCGCCGCGGTTGATGTAGACGCGCGGCACGCGGATGTACTGCGGATTGCCCGCCGTCAGCGTCGTGCACGTGACCACGTCCTTCCAACCGTCGCCGTTGACGTCGGCAATGACGACGTCGCGATCGTTGGTCGCATCGAGCATGCCCTGGCTGCCCGGAATCAGCGACGCGCTGGCCAGCGCCGTGGTGCGGTCGGTCAGCACACCGGCTTCGTTCATCAGCAGCACGTTCGGGAAGTGGCCGTTGGACGTCGCCGGCGACTTGCGCACGACGACGAGATCCGTGTCACCATCCTGATCGAAGTCGGCCCAGGCATAGTCCTTCTCCTGGGGGTCGGCCGAGCCGAGGCCCGAAGCCGCGACGAGTCGGGACGAAGTCTGGTCCTGGAAAGTCGCCCATTGGGCACGCAGCGACGGTGCGCACACTGCGGCAACGGCAGTGGTCATCAACACGGGTACTGAGGGAAGACGCACGGATAACCTCGTTCTCAGGAGAGAAAGGGAAGCAAACGATTGGACACGAGCAGGGGGCGCGTGAGGGTGGCAGGCTGACCAAGCCTACCCCGCTGCCTGCCGCCCGATCAACCCGGGGCCACAGGATCACCGGATCGCCGGATTGCACGGGGCGGCGACGGGTGGATTCAGCGGGCCTGCGTGGCGGCGGATAGGCCGGGCGAGGCCCTCCGCCACACCGGGCCTTCGTGGCCATCCGCGGCGGGGGCCGTGCCGGGCTGCCGGCCGGGAGCTTGCACGCGCGCGGGATCGCCGTCGGCATCGGCCGCGCGCGCCGCGACGCGTCGTTCGTCGCTGGCCAACGTGCTCATGCGGCGCCGCGAACGAGCCAACCTGCCGCGCCGCCACCGGCGCCACCGCGTCGATCCCGAGTCAGGTCAACAGCAGCTTGCCCCCGATTGCGGCGAGCACAATGGCGATCGCGGTGCGCAGCAGTCGATCCGGAGCCCGCGCACCGATGATCGATCCGAGCACGATGCCCGGCACCGATCCGAGCAGCAGCTGGCCGAGCAAGGCGAAGTCGACGTTGCCGAGCCACAAGTGGCCGAGCCCGGCCACCACCGTCAACGGGATCGCGTGCACGATGTCGGTGCCGACGAGGCGCGCCGGGGTCATGCGCAGTGGATACAGATAGACGAGCAACACGGTGCCGAGCGCGCCTGCGCCGACGGAAGTCAACGTCACCAGCACCCCGATCACGGCCCCTGCCACCACGGTGGCGGTCGGCTGCATGCGCTTGAACGCGGTCGGCGAGCCGATCCGACGCGCGCGGCCGATCGTGTGCAGGCGCGACTTCCACAGCATCGCCAGCGCCGTCGCGACCAGGACGACGCCGAGCATCGTCACCAGCATGCCACTGCGACTCTGCCCGTTCCCGCTCTGGTGCAGCCACCACAGCGTGGCCATCGCCGCCGGCAGACTGCCCGTCGCCAACCGACGCACCACCTGCCAATCAACGCCACCCCGACGATGGTGCATCGTCCCGCCGACAACCTTGGTCATCGCCGCGAACCACAGGTCGGTGCCGACCGCGGCGGCCGGAGCCACGCCGAACAGCAGCACGAGGATGGGCGTCATCAACGCGCCGCCGCCGACCCCGGTGACGCCGACGACAACACCGACGAAGAAGCCGGCGACCGGATTGATCCAGTCGATCGTCACCTTGGATTCCTCGTCGGACCGTCGCGCATCACACCTGCATCGGCGCCTTGGCCGGGCCAGATGAAGCATGGGCATTGGCGCCGGGCCCGTCTACGGACGTGGCAGCGCAGCCAGGACGCGTCACTTCGGCAGCTGACGAATCCACTGGCGTTCGGCACACAACTTCGCGTCGCCGAAGAACCGCTCCCGCACGATGCGTTCGGCCAGGGTGGCATCGACTTCGCGCACCGCGTCGAGCATGTCGGCGAGCCATTGGATCGAATCGGCCTCGTCCACCGTTGGCGGAATGCGGCTCACGATGCGGTCGACGAAGCCGGAAGCGCCGGAACGATGCAGCGCGATGGCCACCTCCTCCACCATCCACCCGTCCTTCGCTTCGAGCTGGTCGAGCAGCACCGCGATCGCCCGCTTGTCAGGGATCGCTTGCAGCGCGCGCACCATGTCGACCGGCGCGGCCCCGCGCAGGTCACGCAGGCGCGCGATCAGGCTCGGCACCGCATCGCGCGCCTCAGGACCGAGATCGAGCAACAAGCGGCACGCGGTCGAAACCGCATCGGCTTCGTCGTGCGTGGCCACGACCTTGGCGAGGAACGGGACGGCCCGCACCCCTTCGGCCTTGATCGCCGGCCCAAGGTCGGCCCACACGCGTTCGTACCAGTGCTTGCCATCCGGCGCTTGCGACCCGATCCAACCGACCAGCTCGCGGGTGCGCGTCTCGCCATCCGCGATCGCGCGCACCTTGCCCCATTGGGCACGGGCGACCAGCCCGGCCGCGACCTGTTGCCGCACCTCCTCGGGCTTCGTCAGCAGCTTGACCTTCTCGTCCTGGTGATCGGCGCGACACAGTTCGTACGGCCCCGGGTTGATCATCTGCGTGTACTCGAAGACGCGGTCGCCTTCGAACCAGACGATGCCGCGCGGGTTGTCGCCGTCGATCCGCAGCAGCGGTTCCCACGTGCCGTCCTTGGCCCGCACCAGGAACAGCAGCACGGCATCGGGCACGATCGGATCGTTCTTCAAACCGAACGCGAACGGCTTCCTGCTCGCGAGCGGCAACGTCGGCACGGAGATCGTGGCGCCGACGGTCTCACCCGCGGCGGTGAACCAGTTCTTCGTCACCGTCACGGTGCCGTCCGCGGCCGCGGTGCCTTCGACCACCACGACGGCTTCGTTCGCCATGCGAAACACCGACGGATGCGGCTTCATGCCGACCGGCGCCGGCGCGACGAACGGAAGCAACAGGAGCACGGCAGCGAAGCGGAACATCGTGCGGAGTAGGGGCGGGAAGCCGGGCGGTAACGTACCTCGGCAAAGCGCAGCCTGGCCGACCAACCGCCTACCTGTCGCCCGGCACCACCGGGCCCCGTAGGATCCGCCGCCCGCATGCTGACCTTCCAGCAACTGATCCTCCGCCTGCAGTCCTACTGGGACGCGCAGGGATGTGCCCTGCTGCAGCCGTACGACATGGAAGTGGGTGCCGGCACCAGCCACACCGCGACGTTCCTGCGGGCGCTTGGCCCCGAACCATGGAAGGCCGCCTACGTGCAGCCGAGCCGCCGTCCCAAGGATGGCCGCTATGGGCAGAATCC
>SXPB01000179.1 GCA_005776475.1 Planctomycetia bacterium | reverse complement strand
TGACGAAGATCGGTGGTCGCGTCGATCGCGTGCGCGGTCTCGCCGCTGCCGGCGCGCGCGTGCGCGAACTGCTCGTCGCGGCGGGGGCGAAGCGCGTGGCGCTCAGCGACGCGCCGGAACTGGTCACGTTCGCCAACGCGTGGCCAACCGGCGTGCAACTGCTGCCCGATGCACCGCGCGACGAACTGCTCGCCGCCGACGCCGGCGTCACCTTCGCACAGCACGGCATCGCCGAGACCGGCACCCTGGTGTTGCTGTCTTCGCAGGAGCAGAGTCGCCTGGCTTCGTTGCTGCCGGCGTTGCACATCGCCGTGCTGCCCTGTTCGCGCCTCAGTGGCACGCTCGGCGACGCGTTTGCGGCGCTGCAGGGAACGGACGGCGCGCCGGTCGCCCGCACGATCACGTTCGTGACCGGACCGTCGCGCACCGCGGACATCGAACTCACGCTGGTCGTGGGCGTGCACGGACCGAAAGCGATGCACGTCGTGCTCGTCGAAGACGTTTGAGTTCGCCGCCACGGATGCCGCCGACGTTCCTCGTCGGGAAAAGCCGGTTCCTCGAAGCGGGTCGGCCTGTTCGCCTTCGGCAGCCCGGTGCCGTCGGGCATGGGCGGGAGCAGTGTCGTCCGAACCTGGTCCACCGGCAACCGGGTGCTCGGTTGCCGGCGTTGCCGCGTCGGCGGAGGCGTCGTTGCCAACGCTCCGGAAGCCGCTATCAGCGGATCGTCACATCGACCGTGTCGCTGAACTCGAAGTCGCCGAGGCAAGTGCCAAAGCCGATGCGGAACGACTGGCAAGCGAACAGGGCGCCAACGAGGTTGACGTTGAACGGCACCGGAATGTCGAGTGTTGCGCCGACCAGGATGGCGTCGGCCGTGGTGCCGATCATGCAAGCGCCGCAGCCGGGCAGTGGCGCCGACACCGGGACGCCGAAGCCCCAGCCCATCAGGCCGGTGTTGTTGGTCGCGTCGATGTGGATCGAGCCACCGATCGCGGCGAAGTCGTAGTGGGCCGGCACCGTGATGCCGAAGGTGCCGCAGCCGGTTGGGCGAATGGTGGCGCCGCCGGGGCTCGCCACGCCGGCGTAGTTCGCGGCGTGCACCAGGTCACCTGCGGCGGTGCGCTCGACCCACAAGCCGCCGTAGCGACGCTGCCGCCCCGCACCGCCGGAGATCTCGGAGCACAGCGAATGGCGGCATTCGAGGTTGGACGAGGGACCGATGGACCGCACTTCACGCAACACCAGAGTGCTGCCGACGAGGTCGTGGGTCGCGAGGTAGTAGTAGGGGTTCGCCAGCGTGGGGCGCCGGGTGTAGGCGAGCGCGAAGCGACGGCCGTCGGTGTCGGCGACTGGGCAGCCCTGCTCGGTGTTGTAGTCGATCGCCTCGGTGAGCGGGGCGACCACGACGCCGTTGCCGACGACCGCGGCGTGGATGTGCTTGAGATTGAACACATAGCTGTAGCGCGTCGTCGCGACCATGAAGTTGCGCCCCATCGACGCCAGCGTCGGCGACGAGACCGTCAGATCGGCGGAGTCCTGCACCGGGTAGCCGCCGCTCACCGTTTGCACGGGATCGACGACGCCGTCCCAGGCCACGGTCGAGGTGCGAATGGTGGTGTTGAAGCCGAGGTCACGCCAGAACGCGATGCACCACCGTTGGGTCGAGAACGAGCCGTCGGCACCGTTCGAGTTCGAGATCACCGGCGCGCGTTCATTATCGACGGACGTGCCGATGCTGGTGTACGACGTGCCGCGCAGGACCGCATCGGACTGCACTTGGCGGATGACGACGTCGTGGTCGTTGGCGGAGTAGTGGCGCTCGTAGACGACGGTCCAGAACACTGGCCCGATCAAACTCGGATCGCCGCCGACGTCGGGGCTCGAGCAGGCGACCGCGCCGTGTTCGATGTCGAAAGTCGAGCCCAGCGTCCACCCGTTCGCATCGACGATGCGACCCGCGACGTAGGTCGCGTTCGCGCCCACCTGGCACTCGGCGACGATCAGGAACTTGTTGTAGAGGTTGAGCCCGGCGATGCGGCAAGCGCGCCACGACGTACCCGAGAAGTCGATGGTCAGGGGACCGCCGATCGGCTGCATGGCCGCGTCGAACCGCTGCGCGTAGACGTCGCTGTCCGCGAGGCTGAAGGCCTGTTCGCGCACGGCGAGGTATTCGTTCAGCGACGCATCGAAGGCGATGTCGGTCGCTTCGATCAGCTGCGTTGACGGGCCGAACACCATGCTGGTGTTGCCGATCAGCGGATCGATCACGAGCGGCAGGCTCGCGTTGGCGACGAACGACTCCGGCACCGTGAGCCGGATCGCGTTGCCGGTCCATTCGCTGGCGACCGGCGTGCTGCGGCCGTTCGCGTCGAACGCCGTCGCGGTACCGTAGGTGAACGAACCGTGCGCGCAGGTGAATCGGTAGCCACCGTTCTCGGCGGTCACCGCGTAGCCACTATCGACGCCGATCGTGACAGCGACGAGGCCGCGTGTGGGCAGTCGATCGAAGACGAACTTTTGCTCGATGCCGGCCGTCGACGCCACGTACTGCTCGACCATGCCGCCGCGGCCGATCGAAATCGTCTGGCCCTGCTCGGTGGCGACGCCGTCGCTCACTTCGATCGCAACGCCGCCGGCGTGCACGCTGCTCACGGCGAAGCGAGCGGGGTAGTTGGTCGGGGCCGTGCTGCCGAGGAAGGGCACGAACGTCGCCGCCGTGCCGTCGAACGATGCCTTCCAGCCCGCCGCGGCTGCCCACAGCGTGCCATCGGCACCGCGATCGAACCGAACGCGGTCTTCGCGCACCGGAAAGGCCGGGATCGTCGCGTCGGCCGCCATCGGCGCCGCGGGCTCGGCGAGGGCGGGCGTCGGCATCCCCAACGGCATGGGTGCATCGGGAATCTGGACCTCCGAAGTCACCGCCGGGGCCTCGCGACCGCCGGACGGCTGGCGCGGGATCTTCGGTGGATTCTGGGTCTCTTGGGCGCCTAGCGCGGCGGCGAGGAGGAGGACGAGGGCGGGAGTGGGGTGCATGCCCAGGTCAGCCGGAATCCGCAGCGTGGTGTGGCAGGAAGTTGCGGATTTCGGGGGTGTGCCGGCCAGCAACCGTCGCCGCCCGAAGCCGCCCGTCGATCCGCGGTTGCGCGCCGCCGGCCGATGCAGTCCGCTTGTCGGCCGCGTGAAACTCGTCGCCTTCGCCACGTCGTCTTCTCTCGTTCGGCCCGGTGCCCTGCTCGATGCCGACACCGTGCTCGACCTCGCCCATCCGACCCTGGCTTTGCCGGCGCGGGGGCAACCCAACGACGCCTACGACCTGGCGCATCCGTTCCTGGCGGCAGCGCGCGCTGCCGTGGGGCGCGCCGCTGACGCCGGCCAACGTGAACGGTGGCGAGCGGCCGGTGCGGTGCTGCTGCGGAGTGCCGTGCAGCTGCACGCGCCGGTGCCGCGGCCCGGCAAGATCCTGTGCATCGGGCTCAACTACCGCGACCACGCCGCCGAACAGAACGCCGAACTGCCGAAGCGCCCGCTGTTGTTCAGCAAGTTCGTCACCTGCGTGCAGCGACCGGAGGGACCGATCCGCATCCCGCGCGGCAGCACGCAGACCGACTTCGAGGCCGAGCTCGGCGTGGTGATCGGCCGGCGCGCGGCGCGCGTCGCGGAAGCCGACGCGATGCGGCACGTGCTCGGCTACTGCAACCTGCACGACGTCTCGGCGCGCGACTTCCAGTTCGCCGACGGCCAGTGGCAACGCGGCAAGTCGTGCGACACGTTGGCGCCATTCGGGCCGTTCGTGGCGACCACCGACGAGATCCCGGATCCGCACGTGCTGCGCATCCGGCTGCGGTTGAACGGCACGACGATGCAGGACTCGAACACCAACCAGCTCGTGTTCAACGTGCCGCAGCTGATCGCATCGATCAGCGCCGACATCACGCTCGAACCGGGCGACGTGATCGCCACCGGCACGCCGCCGGGCGTGGGCTGCTTCCGCAAGCCGCCGATCTACCTGAAGGCGGGCGACGTCTGCGAAGTCGAAGTCGAAGGGCTTGGCGTGTTGCGCAACCCGGTGGTCGCTGCCGACGCGACGAACTGAACGAGGCACCATGGACCTGCAGCTCGCCGGCAAGGTGGTGGTGGTGAGCGGTGGCTGCCGCGGCATCGGGCGCGCGATCGTCGATGGGTTTCTGGCCGAGGGGGCGCGCGTCGTCGTCGTCGACCGCGACGACGTGGCCGGCGAGGCCCTGGTCGCTTCGCGTGGCCCGCGGGCCGACGTTGCGTTCTGTGGCGGCGACCTGGCTGCGTCGGGCACGTGTGCGCGGGCGATCGCGTTGGCCGTCGGCCGGTTCGGTGGCGTCGCCGTGCTGGTCAACAACGCCGGCCGCAACGATGGCGTCGGCCTCGACGGCGGCGAGGACGCGTTCGTGCAGTCGCTGCGCGACAACCTGGTGCACGCCTACGCGCTGCTGCGCCACGCACGGCCGTGGCTCGAGCAGTCGCGCGGGGCGGTGGTGAACATCGGCAGCAAGGTGGCGGTGACGGGGCAGGGCGGCACGTCGGGCTATGCGGCGGCGAAGGGTGCCTTGCTGGCGCTGACGCGCGAGTGGGCGCTGGAGCTGGCGGCGCACGGCGTGCGGGTGAATGCGGTGCTGCCGGCGGAGGTGTGGACGCCGATGTACGAGCAGTGGTTGGCGGGATGCGCCGATCCGTCGGCGGAGCGGGCTCGCATCGAACGTTCGGTGCCGCTCGGCCAGCGCTTCACGACGGTCGAGGAAGTGGCGGCGACGGTGGTGTTCGTCGCGTCCCCGCGCAGCAGCCATACGACCGGGCAGGTGCTCTTCGTCGACGGTGGCTACGTGCACCTGGATCGGCGGTACACGTCGTGAGAGCGGCCCGGCGCGTCAGCGCGCCGTCATCGCCTGGAATGTCGACAGCGAGAGGCTGTTCGTCGGCGCCAGCAACCCGACGCCCTGCAGGCCGACGCGCAGACCGACAATCGCCGGGTTGTTCGGCAGCGCATACGGAACGGTCGCCATGCCCGTTGCGGAAGTGATCGCCACGCCGAGCGGCGCTGCGGTCGTCGGCTCGAGCACGAGCGTGCCGAGTCCTGGCAACACGACCCAAGGCGCCAGTTCGGTCGGGCCGGCGAACAGCGCGAACAGCTGGTTCGGCGTCCATTGCACGCGCACGGTGTTACTCGCTCCCGGCGCGAAGGCGGCGGGCTGGTCGCTGATCGTCAGCACCGGCAGCGGCGCCATCGGTTCGTAGTCGGATCGGCTCGGCACGCCGTCGGCGTCGGCGTCACCCAGGTACTCGATGGCGGTCATCATGCCGGTCGCCATGTGCTCCATGTGGTGGCAGTGCAGGAGCCAGCGGCCCGGGTTGTCCATCGTCATCTGCACCGTGACCGAACTGCCGGCCTGGCCGAGTGGCCGCAGCAGCACGGTGTCCTTCTGCGGCGGGTTCGCGGTGCCGCCGGCCGTGCCCATGAGCCGGAAGAAGTGGCCGTGCACGTGCGCCGGGTGGTACTCGGGCATCATCGGCATGCCGTTCATGCCGTTGTTGAACATCGTCATCTGCACCTGATCGCCGTGGGCGACCAGGAACGGCGTCACGTTCGGCCAGGTCTGCCCGTTGATCGTGTGCGTCATCACCATGCCGCCGCCGCCCATGCCCATGCTCATCGCGAACGCCGCGGTGAACGTGCGGTTCGGCGTGGCGGTGATCGGCTGCACCGGGAAGTAGGACGCGAGCTGCACGTAGTTGAGCAGCGATCCAGTGGCGAGGTTGCTCGGCACGAACGTGGCCGCGGGCAACGGGCCGGTCTGGCCGGCGTACTGCACGACGCCGCGCACGACGGTCGCATTGCGGTTCTCGATCAGGGAGACCGCGAAGCTCCAGGTGCCGGGATTCACGCAGTCGACGAGCACGTCCCAGCGTTCGCCGATGCCGATCGGGATCGCCTGCACGACGACCGGCTGCACGCGATTGCCGTCGGCATGCGTGACCGTCATCGGGTGGCCATCGAGCGCGAACACGTAGTTGTTCTCCGCCGCGGCGTTGACGATGCGCAGGCGCAGGCGCTGCCCCGCCTGCACGGCGATCGGCAGCTGGCCGGCGCTGTTGCGGCCGTTCAACAAGTGGCCGGAGAAGGCACCGCCGAGCGGGTTTGTCCACTCGTCGAGCACGATGGTCTGCTCGACGTCGAAGGCCGGGTCGTTGGCCGGGTTCGCCGGGTCCACGATCAGCATGCCTGCCATGCCCATGTCGAGCTGCATCTCGTGACCGTGCGGATGGAACCAGTAGCTGCCCGGGATCAGGTCGCGCAGTTCGTAGATGAACTCCTGCCCGGCGGCGATCGCTGGCCGCGAGATGTCGGGCACGCCGTCCATGCCGAGTTGGATCGGCTGGCCGTGCCAGTGGACCGCGGTCGACTCCGGCAGGTTGTTCTGGAAGCGCACGCGCAGCGTCTGGCCCTGGGTGATCCGCAGCGTCGGCCCAGGCAGCGTGCCGTTGTAGAGCCACGCGTTGACGTTCACGCCCGGTGCCACCTGCACCGTGCCTGGCGCGGCGGTGAGGTTCACTTCGACGACTTGCGCGGGCAGCGAAGCGGCGGTGAGCAGCGCGAGGACACGGAAGGTGGCGTGGGGGTGAATGCGCATGGTCGTGGGTGGGGAACGTAGCAGTCCGCGATGGGCGTTTGGCTCAGAAGCTAGGATGCCGCCGCCGCCGCAGGCTGGACCGATGGGCGAGGGCTCGGGTGGGCCCTTCGACGGTGGCCGCAGTGGGATGGCGAGGACCGCATTGCGGCCCACCGCCGACGCCGTAGCGTGGGCATCCCGTGAGCGCCGTCGAGGTCGAAGTCCTGCACGCTGCGAGTCTGTGCTACGCGATGCAGCAGTGCGCCGTGCGTTGGCTGCACGGCATCACCGTGCGCAACGATGGTGATGCGCCGCTGCGCGATGTGCAGGTGACGCTGACGCTGTCCGGGGACCTGGCGGCGCCGTGGACCACGGTCGTCGCCGAAGTGCCCGCGCGCGGCAGCGTCGACGTGCCGCCGCCGGACCTCGTGCTGTCGGCGGCAGCGTTCGCGAACGTGATCGAACGAACGCGCGTCGATTGCACGGCGACGGTAGTGCGGGCCGGCGAACGGTTGGCGACGGCGACGACGGCGATCGACGTGCTGGCGTGGAACGAATGGCCTGGGCTTGCCGTGTTGCCGGGTTTGCTGGCGGCGTTCGTGCAGCCGAACCACCCGGCCTTGCCGCCGTTGCTGCACGACGTCTCGGCGCGGCTGCAGGCGGCGACGGGGAGCGCGGCGCTCGATGGCTACCAGAGCCAGAGCCTGCCTCGGGCCCGGGCGATGCTGGCGGCGGTGCACGAAGCGATCGCGGCACTCGCCATCGCCTACGTGCAGCCGCCGCCGAGCTTCGAGCAGCGCGGCCAGAAGGTGCGCACGCCGGAGCAGGCCCTTGGCGAACGGCTCGGCACCTGCCTCGACCTGGTGTTGCTCTACGCCGCGGTGCTCGAGCACGTCGGCCTGCAGCCGGTGTTGGTGATCCAACGCCAGCACGCCTTCGTCGGCGCGTGGCTGGTGGCGGGTTCGGCGCCGTCGGTGGCGTTCGGTCCGGCGGTCGAAGTGCGCAAGCGCGTCGAGCTGCAAGCCCTCGCAGTCGTCGAGTGCACGATGGCGTGCGCTTCGAATGCCGCGCCGTTCGCGGTGGCGGCAGCGGCGGCGCAGAAGCGCTTGCTCGACGACGACGCGTTCGTGCTGGCGATCGACGTCGCGGCGGCGCGCCAGGCGGGCATCCGGCCGCTGCCGGTGCGCACGCTCGCGTTCGTTCCTGCTGCGGAACTGCCGTCGGCGGCGCCAGCGAGCGGTGTCGTGCCGGCGGTTGGCAAAGTGCCCACGGTTGCCTCCGAACCGGCGCCACCGCCGCCACCGCCGCCGCCCAAGGATCGCCTTGAGCACTGGAAGCAGAAGCTGCTCGACCTGTCGATGTGGAACAGGCTGCTCAACTTCGCCGAGACCAAGAAGTCGGTGCGGTTGTGTGCGCACGATGTCGAAGCGCTCGAGGATCGGCTGCAGGCCGGTGGGCGCGTGCGCGTGTTCCCGCGTCCCGAGATGGGGCGCGCCGGCGACGATCCGCGCGATCTCGACCTCGCGTCGCAGCGCGCCGGCAAGGACGTCACCGCCGAGTACCTGGCCGAGGAGCTGCGCGCTGGCCGCTTGCGCGCCGATCTCGACGCCGAGGAACTCGACGCGCGCCTGGTCGAGATCTTCCGGCATGCGCGCACGTCGTTGGAGGAGAGCGGCGCCAACACGCTCTACCTCGCGGTCGGCTTCCTGAAGTTCTTCGAGAGTCCGCAATCGCAGAAGCCGCGGCGCGCGCCGCTGTTGTTGTTGCCGCTCGTCGTCGAACGGTTGTCGGTGCAGGACGGCTTCCGGTTCGTGCTCGACGATGCCGAGCCGCGACTGAACCAGACGTTGTTGCAGTTCCTGCACGACTTCGACCTGCGCGTGGCGCTCGGCGACACGCCGCCCGAAGGCGAGTCCGGTGTCGACGTGCGGGCGGTGCTCGATGCGTTCCGCGTCGCCGCGCTGGCGATGCCGCGCTGGGAAGTGGAGCCGACCGCGTGCATCGGCTTTTTCTCGTTCACCAAGTACCTGATGTGGCTCGACCTCGCCGATCGCGAGGGCCTGTTGCAGAGCCCGGTGTTGCAGCACCTCGTCGAGCGGCCCGGCATCGGCTTTGCGCAGGACGCGCCCGAGGTCCCGCGCGAACAACTGGACGCGACGGACCCGGCGGCGACCTTCTGCCTCAAGGACGCGGATTCGAGCCAGGTGGCGGCGGTGCTGGCGGCGGCGGGCGGGCGCTCGTTCGTGCTCGAAGGCCCGCCCGGCACCGGCAAGTCGCCGACGATCACCAACCTGATCGCGCAGTCGGTGGCCACCGGCAAGCGCGTGCTCTTCGTCGCTGAGAAACGCGCCGCGCTCGAAGTCGTGCAGCGTCGCCTCGCCGAGGTCGGGCTCGGCCCGTTCTGCCTCGAACTGCACTCCAGCAAGAGCGGTCCGAAGGCCGTGCTCGAGCAATTGCGCTCGGCGCTCGAAGTGGGCCAGCAGCGGGAGCCCGCCGATTGGGCGAAGGTCGCCGCCGAACTGCAGCAGGCGCGGGCGCAGCTCAACCGGTTGGTGCACGACCTGCATCGACCGCGCGAACACGGGGGTTCGGTGTTCGCGGCGATCGCCGAACTGGTGCGTTTGCGCGGCACGCGCGTGGTGGCGATGCCGGCGCTCGCCGGCGCCGCCGCCGAGAAGGTGACCCAGGCGGCGACGGCGATCGCGACGCTGGCTGGCTGTGCGACGCCCCTCGGCGTGCCGGCGCGCCACGCGTTCTACGGCGTGCGCCGCACCGACTGGACGCCGGCGTTGGCTCGCCAGGTCGCGCCCATGGCGCAGCGGTTCGCGGCGGCGGCCCAGGCGTTGGCGGCGGCGTTGGTGCCGGTTGCCGCAGCGTTCGGTTGTGAGCGGCTGCTGCCGGCCGCCGGGCCGAGCCGCAACCAGGTGGCCGTGCTGCTCGAACTGCTGCGCTTCGCGAAGGCGCCGTCGTTGCCACCGGCCTCGCTGGTGCGCGCCGATTGGCACGTTGTCGAGGCTGCGCTGGCGCCGGCGTTGGTGACCGGGCGCAACCGCGATGCCCTGTGGGCGCAACTGGCGCCGCGGTGGCGGCGTGAACTGCTCGCACTCGACATCGATCGTCTGCACGCCGCGGCCGCACGCGCTGCCGACTCGTTCTTCGTGCTGGGCTGGTGGCGCCTGCGTCCGGTGAAGGCCGAATTGCGCGCCTCGGCCATCGGGGCCGTCGGTGGCGCTGCCGCGGTGCGCGCCGATCTCGAGCTGGCGCAGCGGGTGCGGGCCGAGGAACGTTCGTTGGCGACGCATGCCGCGTTGGCGGCTGCCGTCGGCGCACATTGGCGTTCCGGTCTCGCCGACTGGGCGCAGGTCGAGCAGTTCGTGCAGCAGGTGCGGCAGGTGCGGCGGCTGCTGCTGCAGTTGGCGCCCGGCACGTTGGTCCCCGACGCCGCCTGCCTGGAGGCGATGGCGCGCTTGTGCGAGGCCGTGGCCTCGGGTGGCAACCCGGCCGGACCGGCGATCGCCGCCTGCGAACGTGCGCACGACGAGTTCGTCGCCGCGACTGCCGAAGCGCAGGCACTGCTCGACGTCGACGAGAACCTGGCGTTCGGGGCTGCGGACCAGGCCGGGTTGTTGCCGACGGTGGTTGCGCGCTGCGAACGGTGGCGCTCGTCGGAGCCCATGCTGCGCGACTACTGCGCCTACCAGGCGGCCGCGAATGCCGCCGTCGCTGCGGGCACGGCGCCACTCGTTGCGGATCATGCGCGCGGCGAGGTTGCGTCGCCGGCGCTGGTGCCGACGTTCCGCGCCTCGTTCCTGCAGGCCTGGCTCGACGGTGTGCATGCGCGCGAACCCGAGCTGGCGCGCTTCCGCGGGCTCGACCACGAACGGGCGATCGCGCGCTTCGTCGAATTGGACCAGCGGCAGATCCGCCTCGCCGCCGCGGTCGTGCGCGCGCGCCTCGCCGCCGCTGTACCGCAGTTGCGCGACACCACGGTGGCCAGCAGCGAACTCGGCATCCTCGAACGCGAAGTGAAGAAGCAGCGCCGGCACAAGCCGGTGCGGCGTCTGTTGGCCGAGATCCCCGGCCTGCTCGGCCGGCTGGCGCCGTGCGTGCTGATGAGCCCGCTGTCGGTGGCGCAGTTCCTGGCCCGCGGCGCGCAGCGGTTCGATCTCGTGGTGTTCGACGAAGCATCGCAGATCCCGATGTGGGATGCCGTCGGCGCGATCGGCCGCGGCGCGTCGCTGGTGTGCGTCGGCGACAGCCGCCAGTTGCCGCCGACGTCGTTCTTCCAGCGGCAGGCGCAAGGCGACGAGATCGGCAGCGACGAGATCCCCGAGGATCTCGAGAGCGTGCTCGACGAATGCGGCGCCGCCGGCCTGCCGCGCCTGCATCTCGATTGGCACTACCGGAGTCGCCACGAGTCGCTGATCGCGTTCAGCAACCACCACTACTACAAGAACCGGCTGTTGACGTTCCCGGCGCCCGCGGCGATCGCCCCCGGACTCGGCGTGCGCTGCGTGCGCGTGGCCGGCGTCTACGATCGCGCGGGGTCGCAGCAGAACCGCATCGAGGCCGAGGCACTGGTCGCCGAAGTGGTGGCCCGCCTGCTCGATCCCGTTCGCGCTCGCGAGAGCATCGGCATCGTCACCTTCAGCCAGAAGCAGCAGGTGTTGATCGAAGACCTGCTCGACCAGAAGCGGCGCGAAGACCCGGCGATCGAGGCTGCGTTCGGCGCCGCCGCCGAGCCGTTGTTCGTGAAGAACCTCGAGAACGTGCAGTGCGACTAACGCGACGTGATCCTGTTCTCGATCGGCTACGGCCCCGACGCGCAGGGCCGCCTGTACGAGAACTACGGGCCGCTCAACCTGCAAGGTGGCGAGCGGCGCCTCAACGTCGCGGTCACGCGCGCCCGCCGCGAACTCGTGGTGTTCACCTCGGTCGGTCCCGAACAGGTCGCCAATCGCACGGCGGCCCTCGGCGCCCAGCACCTGCGCACGTTCCTCGACTATGCGGTGCGCGGCACGGCGGCGCTGGCCGCGGCAACGGCGCGCGACCCGTCGCGCGGCACGGAGTCGCCGTTCGAGGATGCGGTGCGCGAGGCGTTGGCGGCGCGCGGCCACGAAGTGCACACGCAGATCGGTTGTTCCGGCTACCGCATCGATCTCGCGATCGTCGATCGCGAGGCGCCGGGCCGGTATCTGCTCGGCATCGAGTGCGACGGTGCGAGCTACCACAGCGCGGCGACGGCGCGCGATCGCGATCGGCTGCGCGCGGCGGTGCTGCGTGGGCTCGGTTGGCGGCTGCATCGGGTCTGGTCGACCGACTTCTGGCAGGACCCGGACGGCGAGATCGCGCGCATCGAACAGGCGCTGGCGGCGGCACGCGAAGCTGCTGCTGCTGCCGCTGCCGCCGTTCCCGTCGCGCGGGTGCAGCAGTCGGTGACGGAACCACCCGTCGGGACCGCGGCGCCGGCGGCGGCGGCGCCTGCGGCGGCGCCCGCGCCCGGACCAGGCCCAGGCGAGCCGAGTTCGGCGCCGCCGGTCGACCCCGACGGTCCACGTCCGTACCGCGGGTGCGAACTGCCAGTGGCGGGTACGCCCGAAGAGTTCCAGGCCGCAACCGCACTTCGCCTCCTGCGCACGCAGGTGGCGACGGTGATCGCCGCGGAGCAGCCGGTGGTGTTCGACCGCCTGTGCCGCCTCGTCGGGGCGGCATGGGGTCTGTCGCGCTTGACCGAGCGGGTTCGCGAACGCGTGCGCTCGGCGTTGGCAGCCAACGCTGCCGTGGTCGACGACGTGGTGTGGTCCGATCGCGGCGACCCCGCCGACTTCCGCGGCTTCCGGGTGCCAGAGGATGGTGCCGAGCGGGAACGCGGCGTCGAGGACCTGCCGCAGGTCGAGATCGTGCACGCGATGGTGTGGTTGCTGCGGCAACACCAGGCGCTGGCCACCGAAGACCTTGCCCGCGAAGCGGCGCGCTGCTTCCAGATCACGCGGCTCGGGGCCGTGGTGAAGGACGTGATGGCCGCCGCGATCGAACGCCTGGTCGCCGATGGTCGCGCCGAACGCGATGGCGACGTCGTGCGGCTCGGCTGATCGTCACGGCGCCAATTCGACGACGAGCTCGGCCGGGAAGCACAGCCGCGGGTCGCCGCGTTCGGCGAGCGTGCGCACCATCGTCGCCAGCGTCGTCTGCGGTTGCGCCGCCGCCCGCTCCTTGCCGTTGACGCGGATCGCCACGGGGCGCGTGAGGTCGCAGAGTTGCGCATCGAGGCGGACCAGCACGCGACCGTTCGGCGCTGGCTGGCGCGCCCCCGGCTTGTCCGCGTCGTCGATCTCGGCGAGCAGTTCGAGCCTGTTGTCGCGCAACGTCGCGGTGAGGTGCAGCGGCATCGTCGTCGGTGCCGCGTCGAGCGCGAGCCAGCCGTTCTGCAGCGCCAGCGTGGTGTGGAACGGCCGCACGCTCCACACGATGCGATCCGGCCGCGCATTGCGCACCTTGGTCGCGAGCCACTGCGGGCACGGCCGGTAGTCGATGCCGTGGCCGCGGCCCGCCTGCACGTTGACGACGAAGTCGTAGCCGCGCGCGTCCTGGCTGTGCAGCTCGCCGAGCCGTTCGCCCATGCGCCGCGCCAGGCCGACGCGATCGAACATCGTGTCCTTCTCGCCGATGTCGATCCGCAGCGCGACGTTCCGCATGTTCTCCGGCGGCGACGTGGCGAGCGGCTCGGCCGCCGCCATGCCGCCACACGCAGCGAACCGGTCGGGCCGGTTGCCGGCGAACCGGATCGCGCCGTAGCCGCCTTCGCTGATGCCCATCAGGTAGACGCGGTCGGGATCGACGTCGCGGAACAGGATCGCCTGCCGGATCACGTCGTCGAACGCGGCCTGGTTGTGGTCGAAGTACCACCGCCCTTGCCGGTCGTCGGCCATGCGCGGGATGAAGTAGAGGCCGGGCGACGGATAGATGCGCGCCCACAGCGTCTTCTGCGCCGCCCACTCGCGGTCGTTGACGTCCCACGCATGCGGTCCCTTGGCCTCGCCGTTGCCGCCGCCGCCGTGCAGGCACAGGTAGAGCGGCCAGCCGCCGGCGGGGCGTTCGCCCTTCGCCAGCAGCACGTAGGGGAACGTGAAGTCGCCGACCCGCAGTTCGCGGGCGAGCATCGCCTGCTCCGGATCGGGTTCGATCGGCGGCAGCGTTTCGCGGCCGAGCGCGCGGTCGCCGTCGCGGCACGCGGCGGTCAGGTCGGGCAGCCACTTCGCGATCGCGGCGGCATCGACAGCGACATCGGCGCCGGGGGCAGCGCCACGGTTCGCGACGGGCGTCGCGAACCACGTGCGCACCGTTGCGAGCGGTTCCTGCTGGGCGAGTGCCATGGGCGCAAGCGCCAGCACGGCGACAGCGAACTTCGACAACGGCACGGAGCGCGGCATGCGGGCACCATAGCCCGCGTCAGTACGCAAGCCGCAGCTGCGAACGCGCGAACGTCACGCCGGGTGGGTCTTCCCACTGCTGGATGCGTTCGCGTCGTGTCGCAGCTCGGCCGCGATGGCCGGTGCCAGGTCGGCGGAGGCCGGCGTCGCCGTGGCGGAAAACAGCAGGTCGTGCAGATGCGCGACCAACCGTTCGAGATCCGGATGGTCGAACAGCAGCGTCGCCGGCAGGACGAGACCGGTGAGGCGCTCGAGACGGTCCTTGGCATCGACCGCGAGCAGCGAATCGAGGCCGAAGTCACGGAAGGTGCGGTCCAGCGCCAGGTGCTCGGGATCCGCGAAGCCGAGCACCGTCGCGATCTGGGCGCGTACACCGGATCGCAGGGTGCGGCTGCGTTCGTCGACCGGCATCTTTGCGAAGTCGAGTCGCGCCGGCGTGGTCTGCGGCTTGTGGGCCGGTTGCAGCGCGAGCAGCGCCTTGGGTACGACACCGCGGAACGGTTGCATCCACTCCGCCCAGCGCACCGGCAGCACGGCGAGGTCGTGGCCGGGATCGCGATGCAGCAGGAGCAGACGGGCGGCCGTCGCAGCGGGTAGCAGCGACACGCCCGATTGCCGGAGCCGGGCCCGCAGACGTTCGTCGAGCCGCGTCGCCATGCCGCCGCCGTCCCATGGCCCGAATGCGATCGTCGTCGCCGGCCGGCCGCGCGAACGACGCCACGAGGCGAACGCCTCGAGGAACGAGTTGGCGGCGGCGTAGGCGGCCTGGCCGGGATTGCCGAGCGTGGCGGCCATCGAACCGAGCAGCACGAAGTGCTCGAGCGGGTCGGCGGCGAGCAGTTCGTCGAGCAACAACGCACCCGCGACCTTGGGGGCCAGCGCGGTGGTGGCGTGGGCGCCATCGAGCGCCACCAGCATCGCATCGGCCAGCGTTCCGGCGGCGTGCACGACGCCGCCGATCGGCGGGTGGTTCGCGCGGATCGTCTGCAATGCCGCCGCCAGCGCCACGCGGTCGGTGACGTCGACGCGCACGGTCGTCACGGCGACGCCGCGTGCTCGCAGCGACGCGAGGAAGCCGGGCTCGACCACGCTGCGCGACAGCAGCGCGAGCTGGCGGGCGCCGGCATCGGCGAGCGCGTTCGCGATCGCCGGCGCGATGCCGCCGGAAGCACCGGTCAGCAGGAACGTGCGGTCGGGGCGCAGGCCGTCGCGGTCGCGTTGCGGCAACGACACGACGACCTTCCCGGTGTGGTGGCCCTTGGACAGATGGTGGAAGGCGGTGCGCACGCGCGCCAGCGGGACCACCGTCGTCGTCGGTGGCCGCAGTGAGCCATCGACCAGTGCGTTGCGCACGCGGGCGAGCAGGCGCGGGGCGAGAAGCGGATCGCGCGCATACTCGTCGCCGAGATCGAAGGCGAAGAAGGTCACGTCGGGGCGTTCGCCGCGAACCTGCTCGGCACTCCATACGCCGAGCTTGCCGAGTTCGACGAAGCGGCCATTGCGGCGCAAGGCGCGCAGGCTGCTCGGCACCGTGTCGCCGCTCAGTGTGTTGAGCACGACATCGACACCCCGGTTCGCCGTGGCGGCGAGCACCGCAGGGCTGAAGTCCCCGCCGCGGCTGTCGCCGACGACCTCGACGCCGAGTCCCTGCACGAACGCGCGCTTGCTTGCACTGGTTGTGGCCAGCACGCGACAGCCCTGCGCGCGCAGCCACGCGATCGCCGCTTGCCCGACGCCGCCGGCCGCGGCGTGCACCAGCACCGTTTCGCCGGCCTGCACGCGAGCGAGGTCTGCCAACGCATGCAACACGGTGGCGCCGACGATCGGGCTGCCGGCTGCTGCCACCGCATCGAGTCCCGCCGGCAGCACGAACGCATTCGTCGCCGCCAACGTCACGTGGCTGGCGATGCAGTCGACTGCCTGCACCACGACGGTGTCGCCGATGGCGATGTCGCGCACGTTGGCGCCGCGAGCGACGACGACACCGCAGCCTTCGAAGCCCAGCGGTTGCTGGTCGGCGCGGTGGATGCCGTTGCGCTCGGCGAACTCACGCAGCATGCCGCGCGCGTGCAGCACGTCCTTGAAGTTCAGCGCCGCCGCCGTCATCGCGACTTCGATCTCGTCGGGGCCGGGGTTCTTGCGCGCGAGGGGTTGGCAGGCGAGGTGCTCGAACCAACCGTACGCCGTCGTGCGCAGCCGGAACGGCGTCGTCGGCACCACGAGCCGATCGCCGGGGCCCGCCCCGCGCCGCAATCGCCGGATCCGCCGTTGGCCGCTGCGCAACGCCACTTCCGGCTCGTCGCCGGCGGTGCGCAGTTCGGCCGCGATCGCCGCGGCATGTTCGGCTAGGGCGGGCGGCGGCAACGTCGGATCGAGGTCGATCAGGAACGGTCGCGTGGCCGGATGTTCGAGGGCCAACGTGCGCCACAGGCCGTGCACGGTGGCGGCGAACGGCGCTGGCGCGGCAGGGGCCGGCGCCGCATCGCAGGTGCCGTGCGTGACGACGCCGATGCGGATCGCCTGCGGCAGGCGAACGGACGTCTGCGCCACCTGCAGTGCTTCGAGGAACGGGGCCAGCCATGCCGTGCCCGTGGTTGCCGTCGGTGGTTCGGTGGCGAGCAGCAGCACGGTGTCGATGCGGTGCGCGGCGAGCACCGCGGGCAGGGCGGCGGCGGCAGTCACGTGCGTGCCGCCGGCCGGCAGTCGTGCCGCCAGTTCGTGCGCCAGCGCCGCATGGCCGACGATCGCGAGGCGCGTCGGCGGCGGCGACGGCGATGTCGGCGGCGCCACTTCCCAGGCGACATGGTGCAGCAGGTCGCGAACGTCGCCCGCCTGCAGTGCATCGGCGTCGGCCGGCACCAACTGCAGGCCGCGCAGCGTCGCCAGCGCACCGCCGTGGTCGTCGAGCAGATCCAGGTCGGCGGTGAGGGACGTCGCGTTCGGCTGCTGCAGGCGAAGGTGCACGTGGGTGCGGGTGGTGCCACGTTGGAACACGATGAGTTGGGCAAAGCCGATCGGCAGGAACGGCTGCGTGACGTTCGGGCTCGCGGCGAAGATTGCGTGCAGGCACGCGTCGAGCAGGGCCGGATGCAGCACGAACGGGTCGGCGTCCAGTTCGGGTGGCAGCTGCACCGTCGTCAACGCCTCGCGGTCGCCGATGCGCACCGAGTGCACGAGCCGGAACGCCGGGCCGTAGTCGATGCGGGCTGCGCCGGCGCGCGCGTAGAGCGCGGTGGCCGTCATCGTTGCGGGGCAACGCTGCGCGATGGCCGCCAGGTTCACCGGCGCTGGCGGCGGCTTCGAGTCGTGGCCGCTCTCGCCGTCGAGGTGCGTGCGGAACGAGCTGTCGTCGTCGCGGCCATGCAGCGTGAACCGTGCACCGCCACCGGCGGCGGGGGCGCGCACCAGCTCCAACGTGACCGTGCCGTCGCGCAACGGCCGCGGCGCCCGCAAGGTCACGTCGCGCAGGGCCAGCGGCAACGGCGTGCCGGCGGCTGCTTCGGCCGCCAGCGCCACTTCGAGCATCGCCGTCGCCGGCAGCAGCACCTGGCCGAGAGCCTTGTGGTCGGCGAGCCAGGCGGGTTGCGTGGCGGCGATGTGGGCCTGGAACAGGGCCTGCCCGTTGGCCAACAGCGAGGACTCGATGCGCGTGCCGAGCAGTGGATGCGCACTCGCCGACGCGGTGCCGGGCAGCGGTGCCGGGCCGGCGCTGCGTTCGAGCCAGAAGCGTTGCCGTTGCAGCGGGTACGAAGGCAGCGTCGCGCGCGCCGCACCGCGCCCGTGGTTGGCGGCCGCCAGATCGACTTCGATGCCGAGCACCCACGCGTCCGCAAGCACCGCGAGGAACCCGGCGCGGCCGACGTGGCCCGGTCGTTGCGCGCACAGCACGCGCACCGAACGCCCCGCGGCTTCGCGCGCCAGCGCCGCGAGCATCGGCGTCGGACCGAGCTCGATCCACACGCGGCACGGACCTTGTGCCAAGGTGCGCAGGCCCTGCTGGAAGTCGACGCGCTCGCGCACATGCGCCCGCCAGTGCGCCGCCGTCGTGACTTCGGCATCGACGAGGCCACCGCGGCGACAATCGACGAACCCACGTTCCGGTGGCCGCAGCCGCACGCCGGCGACCAGCTCCGCGAACGGCGACAGCATCGGCTCGGTGTGCGCGGTGTGGAACGCGTGGCTGACCGGCAGCATGCGCGCCGGCACGCCCGCAGCTTCGAGTTGCCGCTGCAGCGCCAACAGTTCGCGCACGTCGCCGCCGACGGTTGTGTTCGCTTCGGCGTTTTGCACCGCGATCGAAACGTGCGGGAACGCGGCGAGCTGGCCTTGCCAACGATCGCGCGGCGCTTGCACGACGAGCATGCCGCCCGGCGGACACCGCTCGACCATCAAGCGACCACGCGCCGCACACAGCCGCAGCGCGTCGCCGCCGTCCATCACGCCGGCTGCGACCGCCGCCGGAAAGTCGCCGACGCTGTGGCCGATCACCTGCTCGGGCTGCACGCCCACCGAACGGAACAACGCCAGCAGGGCGAGTTCGTAGGCACACAGGACCGGCTGGGTCGCGTCGGTGCGATCGAGCAGGTCGGTGCGCGCACCGAAGGTGAGTTCGGGCAACGGAGCCGGCAACACGTCGGCGAGGCGCGCGGCGGCGGCGTCGAACGCGTCGCGGAACACCGGCTCTTCGGCGTGCAGTTCGCGGCCCATGCCGGCGCGCTGGGCTCCTTGGCCCGGGAACAGGAAGGCGACCGGCGGTGCTGGCGCGGCGGCGTGGCCGTGCGCGGTGGCGGCGGCATCGTTGCCGTTGGCGAAGGCGCGCAAGGCGGCAGCCAGGTCCTCGCGCTGCATCGCGACGAACGCCGCCCGATGGCTCGCGTCGGCGCGTCCGACCGCGGTCGCGTGGCACCAGTCCGCCAACGCCACAGCGTTCGTCGCCAGGGCTTCGGCGTGCGCACCGGCGAGCGCGCGCAACGCTTCCGGAGTCGCCGCCTGCAACGGCAGCAGCCACGGGCCGGGGCCTTGCGCGACGGCAACCGGCGCACACAGGGGACTCGCCGCCGCCGGCGAGGACAACACCACGTGGCAGTTGGTGCCCGAGAACCCGAACGAACTGACGCCGGCGAACACCTCGCGGTCATTCGGCAGCGGCGTCGTCGTGGTCACCACCCGCACCAGACTGTGTTGCCAGTCGATGTGGGGATTGCCGGTGCGGAAGTGCAGGTTCTTCGGCAGCGTGCGCGCCTGCAGCGCCAGCACGACCTTCAGCAAGCCCGAGATGCCGGCGGCGGCTTCCAGGTGGCCGATGTTGGTCTTCACCGAACCGATCGGCAGCGGTCGCGTGCGGCCCGCGAACGCAGCATCGAGCGCACCGACTTCGATCGGGTCGCCGAGGGCGGTGCCGGTGCCGTGCGCCTCGACGTAGTCGATGGCGTCGATGCCGACGCCGGCGTCGGCGAGAGCATCGTGGATCACCGCCGTCTGCGCCGGGCCATGCGGCACGGTGAGACCGCCGCTGCGGCCGTCCTGGTTGATCGAGGTGCCGCGCACGATGGCGAGCACGCGATCGCCGGCGGCGAGCGCATCGGACAGACGCTTCAGCACCACGATGCCGCAGCCTTCGCCGCGGCCGTAGCCGTTGGCGCTGGCGTCGAAGGTCTTGGAGCGGCCGTCGGGCGACAGCATGCGCGCGCGGCACAGCCCCGACATCGTCACCGGGTCGTAGATCGTGTTGACGCCGCCCGCCAGCGCGACGTCGCACTCGCGTGCGCGCAGTGCCCGCACCGCGACGTGCACCGCGACCAGCGAGCCCGAACACGCGGTGTCGAGCGCGTAGCACGGCCCCTGGAAGCCGAACGTGTAGGCGATGCGGCCGGCGGCGGTGCTGATCTCGTTGCCGGTAGCCTGGTACGCGGTCGCTTCGGCCGCGGTGCGGCCGGACTGCGAGTCGAAGTAGGCGCTGGCGCGCATGCCGACGTAGACACCGACGCGACCGCCCCGCAGCGAGGCCGCCGGCAGGTTCGCGTGTTCGAGCGCGTGCAGGCTCGTCTCCAGCAGCAGCCGCTGTTGCGGGTCGAGCATCACGGCTTCGCGCGGGCTGATGCCGAAGCACGCGGCGTCGAATCGGTCGATGTGCGACAGCAACGCCGCCTCGCGCACGTACAGCTTGCCGTCGGCGTTCGGGTCCGGATCGTAGTACGCTGCCACGTCGAAGCGTTCCGGCGGGATCGGAGCAACCGCATCGCGACCCTCCACCAGCATCTGGCGGAACTCGTCGAGGCTCTCGCCGCCTGGAAACCGGCAGGCGGCCCCGACGATGGCGATCGGTTCGTGTCCGGTCGTCGGCGAATCCTGGACCCGCGGCGCTGCCGGTGCCGCGGCGGGAAGGCGTTCCAGCAGGTGTGCCACGAGCGCCTGCGGGTTCGGCTGGTCGAACAACAACGTCGACCGCAGGTCGAGGTCGAGGTCGCGCGCCAGTTCGCCGCGGAAGTCGACGGCGCGCAGCGAATCGAGGCCGAGCGCGGTCCACGGTGCCTGCGGCTCGATTGCGTCGGCTGAAGCCAGTTGCAGGAACCACGCGCCGCGCGAGCGTACGTGCGCCAACAACGTCGCGGCCCGCGCCGATTCCGGCAACGCCTCGAGCCGGGCTCTCAGCCACCCGGGCAGGCCGCGTTCGCTGCCGTTCATGCCGGCTGCCAGTTCACCAACGCAATCGTGACCACGGCTTCGCACTCGCCGCCGGCGTCGGTGGTGCAGCCGGCCCGCGTGTGCAGCAGCAGCATGTTGCGCTGCGGTCGGGCCTGCACTTCGACGATGGAGAACCAGCCGTGGAAGCGGCCGCTGCGCATCGGGCGCCGGAAGCGCGCGTGGTAGTCGCCGATCAGCACGTCGGGCAACTGCGCGCGATAGAAGTCGTCGAGCGTCCAGTGCGCGAGTTCGGGCACCAGCTTCCGGCGCACCGCCTCGGCGATGCCGAGATACAGCATCTGGTTGTAGGTGATGTTGAACTCGACCGCGTTGATGTGGCCCGTCGGATCGATGTAGCACGGATCGCCGATGCTGCACTCGGCCTCGATGCGGATCCACGAAGTCGGGTCGGTGCCACGCAGCGCGCGGCCGTTGCCTGCCTGGGTCAGCGTCGCCGCCAACACGTAGCGGCAGTCAGGTTTGTAGGGCGCAAGAACGCGTTGGCGCAGCGCTTCGCCGAGCGGTTCCTGACGCATGGGGTTGGGCATTGCACTCACGGTTGGACCTCGCCGGTCACCGGCAGTCCAGGATAGAACGGCGTGCCGTCGTAGACACCGATGCGGTAGCTGCGACTCGCCTGGCCGTGCATCTGGCCGGACGAACGGTGCATCACCTGGCGGTTGTCCCACAGCAGCAAGGCGCCCGGTTCCCAGATCGCGGTTTGCACGCGTTCCGGTTGTTCGATGGCCGCGAACAGTTCGCGCAGCAGAGCCTGGCTGCGTTCGTGCGGGATGCCGTCGATGCGCAGCGTGAACCCGCTGCTGACGTAGAGCGCCTGCCGCTTGCGCAGCGGGTGGTCGATGATGGTCGGGTGCAGTGCACCGGGCGCTTCGCGATGGAACTCGTCCATCAGCTCGGCGATGCCGCGGTCGATGTCCTTCGGCTGCACCTTGTAGTAGTAGACGGCGTCCTGGAAGCAGCGCGTGCCGGTGATCGCTTCGCGCAGCGCCGCCGGCAGATCGCGCAGCGCCGCGACCAGGTCGACGAACAAGGTGCCGCGCGAACCGCCCGGCGGCACGATCTTCGGCATCACGAATGTCAGCGGCAGCGGTTCGGGGAAGAACTGGTAGTCGCTGTGCCACATGCGGCCGGTGCCGGCGACGCCGACCTTCTGGCCGTCGAGCGGCACGTTGCTGCTGACGAAGATCTGCGGGAACTGCGGGTGGTGGTAGTGGGTTTGGAAGTAGCGCTGGGGCACGCCGAACTTGCGCGCCATCGCGACGTACTCGCCATCGGGCAGATCGACGCCACGGAACACGAGCAGCTTGTGGTCGTAGACGGCTTCCTTGAGCGCCGCCACCTGGACGGCGGTCAGCGCGCGCATGTCGACGTCGGTGACGTCGGCGCCGAAGTTCTGGCGAGGCACGATCTTCATGACGAACAGGCGGTTCTGCTTCGTTGCTGCGTCGGCGGGCCGACGACAGCGACGACTAGGCGACGGTTGCAAGCGGGGGCGAGCGGGATCCGTCCTTGGGCGGTGGATGCTAGCGGCCCGCCGACGGCCTTGCCCGCCCGAGGAAGGCATACAGCTCGCCCCAAATGCAAAGGCGGTGCCGCGGCGTCGATGCGAACGATCCTTTCGATGGTGTTGCGCCCCGCGGTTGCATGCGGTTTGTTGGCCAACCGATGGGCGAACCTGACACGATCCCCGCCATCCTGGCCGCCCAAGCGGCCGCCCGGCCCGATGCGGTGGCGCTCGTCGATGGCGACGAGCACGTTCGTTACTCCGAACTCGGGGAACGATCGGATCGGATCGCGCAGTCACTGCGTGGGCACGGCGTGCGGCCGGGCGATCGCATCGCGGTGCTGGACCACGACAGCGCGCGCACGTTCGAGCTGGTGTTCGGGATCGCCAAGGCGGCGGCGGTGACGCTCGGCCTCAACTGGCGGTTGACCGGGTCGGAGCTGGCGTTCCAGATCGACGATGCCGAGGCGACGTTCTTGTTCGTCGGGCCGGAGCTGTTCGGCAAGGCGCGCGAAGTGCAGGCGCTGTGTCCGCGGTTGCGCGGCGTGGTCGCGCTGCGGGGCGCCGATCCGGCGTGGCCCGCCTTCACGGACTGGCTGCAACAGGCGCCCGCGGCGCCGGGATCGCTGCCGGTGGTCGGGCGCGAAGACGTCGCCGTGCAGATGTACACGTCGGGCACGACCGGCAAGCCGCAGGGCGTGATGCTCGCGCACCGTTCGTTCGTCGCGGTGGTGGCCGGGATGCGCGCGGTGGGCGATCCGTGGATCGGCTGGTCACCCAGGGACGTCAGCCTGCTTGGCATTCCGAGCTTCCACATCGGCGGCATGTGGTGGGCGATGACCGGGTTCAACGCGGGCGCCACCAACGTGGTGGTGCCGGTGTTCGCCGGTTGGCGCGTGCTGCAGTCGATCGCGCGGCATCGGGTGACGAAGGCGTGCATGGTGCCGGCGATGATCCAGGTCTGTCTGTCCGAGCCCGACTGCGCGCGCACCGACTTTTCGTCACTGCACACGATCGTGTACGGCGGTTCGCCGATCCCCCGGCCCAATCTCGAAGCGGCGATGCGCACGTTCGGCTGCGGCTTCGCGCAGATCTATGGGCTGACGGAGACCGGCAACACGGCGGTGTGTTTGCGGCCCGCGGACCATGCGCGGACGGAGTTGTTGGAGGCGGCGGGGCGGCCGTATCCGGGCGTGCACGTGAAGATCGTCGACGGCAACGGGAAGGTGCTGCCGGCGCGCGCGATCGGCGAGATCTGCATCCGTTCGCCGGCGAACATGCTTGGCTACTGGAAGCGGCCCGAAGCAAACGCGGCGACGTTGCGCGACGGCTACGTGCACACCGGCGACGCCGGGTTCCTCGACGAGGAAGGCTTCGTGCACGTGTGCGATCGGCTGAAGGACATGATCTGCACGGCGGGCGAGAACGTGTACCCGGCGGAGATCGAGAGCGTGCTGTGCGGGCATCCGGCGGTCGCGGACGCGGCGGTGATCGGCGTGCCCGACGATCGTTGGGGGGAAGTCGTGAAAGCGGTGGTGGTGTTGCGCGCGGGCGTCGCGGCGGGGCCGGCGATGGCGAGCGAGATCCTGCAGTTCGCGCGGCGCCAGCTGGCGGACTTCAAGGTGCCGCGATCGGTCGACTTCGTCGCGGCGTTGCCGCGCACGCCGAGCGGCAAGATCCAGAAGCACGTGCTGCGCGAGCCGTTCTGGGTCGGGCGCTCGCGGCAGGTGAATTGAGGAGCGTCACGGCGAGTCGACGTCCGGCCGCAGGCCATTTCGCTGCCGGAGCGACCTTGTTGACGCGCTCGCGCCACTGCGCATGAACCAGGTCGCGCGGAACGAGACGCTCGCGGGCGCGACGGGGGCGCCACTTCGCGCCGGGTCCGAACTGGCGTATTGTGCCGCGGCCCCGTCCCCATGTGCTCCATTGCGCCAGAACCTCGTCGCCGCCGCTTCCCTGTTCGCTGCCAATGTGGTCGTGACGGCGCAATCGCCGACGGCACCACCTGTGCGCAGCCTCGTCGAGGTCACCGTGCGCGGTCCTGCGCAGATGCAGCGGCTGCTGGCGCTCGACCTTGATCTCGCCAGTTGCTCGCTGCCGATGCCGGGCCAGCGGCGCGTCGAGGTGATCACCTTCCCCGGCGACCTCGCGCGCATCCAGCAAGCGGGGTTCGCCACGAGCGTGCTCGTCGCCGATCTCGAAGCGGCGCACGCGCAGGCGCTCGCGGCCCAACCGGTCGGCCTGCCCGACACGCTGACGCCGGCGATCGGCCAAGGCTCGATGGGCGGGCACTACACGCTGCAGGAGATGGAAGCGATCCTCGACGCGTTCGCGCTGCAGCACCCGACGCGGTGTTCGGCGAAGACCAGCATCGGCACGACCATCCAGGGCCGTCCGATCTGGATGGTGAAGATCAGCGACAACGTCGGCAGCGACGAGGGCGAGCCCGAAGTGCTGTTCGATGCGCTGCACCACGCGCGTGAGCCGCTGTCGATGGGCACCACGCTGTTGTTCATGGACGAACTGCTGTCGGGTTACGGCACCGACGCCGAGGCGACGTTCGTGATCGACGAACGCGAGCTGTACTTCATCCCGTGCGTCAATCCGGACGGCTACGAACACAACCGGACGACGAACCCGAACGGCGGCGGAATGTGGCGCAAGAACCGCCGGTTGAACGGCGACGGCTCGTACGGCGTCGACCTCAACCGCAACTACGCGACGCAGTGGAGCGCGCCGAACGGCGGCAGTTCGGCGACGCCGAGCAGCGATACCTACCGCGGCAGCGGCCCGTTCTCCGAGCCGGAGGCGGCTGCGCTCGAAGCGTTCGCAGCGGCGCGCCAATTCGCCGTCGTCGCGAGCACGCACACCTACACCGACGTGCTGCTGCGGCCGTACGCCTTCCAGGCCGGCAATCCGGCGAACGTCGCCGAGTACAACCAGCTCGGAGCCTGGCTCGTGCAGGAGAGCGGCATCGGTCATGGCATGTGGAGTGCCCTGCTCTACATCGCTTCGGGAACCTCGGTCGACCACCACCACACGGTGCGCGGTTCGCGCGCGTGGACGGCCGAACTCGGCCGTTCCAACGAGGGCGGGTTCTGGCCAGTGGGGCCAAAGATCGAGGAGATCGCGCGGCGGCACCAGCCGATGTTCCGCAAGACGGCGCTGTCGGCCGGCGCGGCGTTCGCGTTCGTGTCGGTCGTGGCGCAGGAAGCGCCCGGCAGCAACGGCAACGGCATCGTCGAGCCGGGCGAAGCCGCCTTCGTCGCGGTGACGCTGCAGAACCTCGGCATCCAGGCTGCTGCGGCCACGCTGGATCTGCTGCCGCTCGATCCGCAGCTCGTGCTCACACCCACCAACGTTGCGCTCGGTTCCGTCGGCAGCTTGCAGTTCGCGAGCAACGGCAGCGGCACGCTCGGCTTCTCGGTGCCAACGAACTTCGTCGGCGACGTCGCGCGGCTGCGCGTGCGGCTCGCGGGCGACGGCCGCCAGCAGGAACGGGTGCTCGAGGTGTCGGTCAGCGGCATCGCTACCTGCGTCGACGACGATTTCGAGATCGCCCGCGGTTTCGCGCGCGGTGCCAACACGGCGACCAACGGTCTTTGGGAACGGGCGGCGCCGACGGCGACGACGTTGTCCGGCGTGCCGATGCAGCCGGGCACGCAGACGACGCCAGGCGGCACGCTCTGCCTCGTCACCGACGGGCGTCCGGGGACGTCCGCGAACACCTACGACGTCGACGCGGGCTACACCGACATCCTGTCGCCGAGCATGGACCTGCAGCACGTCGCCGGCGCCAGCGTGCGCTTCGACCTCTGGTTCGCCGAGAGCGCCGCGAACGACCCGCTGCTGGTGCAGCTGAGTCGCGACGGCGGTTCATCGTGGACGACGCTGCTGTCGCGTTCGTTGCCGACCACCGGCTGGCAACCGGTCGAACTCGCGCTGCCGCCGCCGCTGACCGCGCAGATGGTGCTGCGGGTTCGCGCCATCGACATCCTCGCGTCGACCGTGGAAGCCGCGGTCGACGGCTTCCGGGTGCGCGGTGCGGTTGCTGCGGGCGGCGTCACGCTGCTCGGCAGCGGCGCTTTGGCGTCGTCGCTGCGCCTCGGCGTGAACGCTGCAGACGGTGACTGGATGGTGCCGCTCGGCGCGTTGGCACTCGGTCCCGGCATCAGCGTGCCGGGCATCGGTGGCACGTTCCTGCTCGATCCGACCTCGGTCGTGCTGCTGCCGTTGCTCGCGATCGGGTCGTCGCGATTCGCCGCGTTCGACCTCACGGTGCCGAACCAACCGGGCCTGATCGGCGCGCAGATTGCGTTCCAGGGGCTCGTCGTCGGTGCCAGCGGGCTCGGCTTCGGCGGCAACGCCCAGAGCGTCGTGCTGCACTGACCGCGCGCGGTCCGGTTGCGCGCTACTGCCCGCGCGGCAGCCGTTCCGGTGGCGCCTTCGACCAGAAGTCCTGGATGATCTGCCAGCACTCCTGCGCCGTCTCGGCGTAGTGGATCAGCTCCAGGTCGTCGGGCGAGATCGTGCCTTCCTCGACGAACAGCTCCCAGTCGACGATGCGCCGCCAGTAGTCGCGGCCGAACAGCACGACCGGGATCGGTTGCATGCGCCGCGTCTGGATCAACGTCAACGCCTCGAACAGCTCGGCCATCGTGCCGAAGCCGCCCGGGAACGCGACCATCGCCTTGGCGCGCATCAGGAAGTGCATCTTCCGGATCGCGAAGTATTTGAACTCGAAGCACAGCTCCGGAGTGATGAAGCTGTTCGGCTCCTGCTCGAACGGCAGCGTGATGTTGAGCCCGATCGACTTGGCGCCGACCTCGAATGCGCCGCGGTTGGCGGCTTCCATGATGCCCGGCCCGCCGCCGGTGCAGATCACGTAGTCGCACTTGTGGTCGATCTGGCACTGCCCCGACACCAGCGCCGCGAACTCGCGCGCTTCGTCGTAGAAGTGCGACTTGCGCAGCACGTTCTCGGCGATGCGCACGCGGCGGACGAGCTTGGCGTCGTTCGGCTTCTTCGCCAGCGCTTCCTGCGCCGCGAGCAAGCGCCGTTCCGCTTCGCTGCGTTCGACCACGCGCGTGCCGCCGAACACGACCACCGTCGACTGCACGCCCTGCTCCTGCATGATCAGCTCGGGCTTCAGCAGTTCGAGCTGCAGGCGGACGGGGCGCAATTCGACGCGGCCCATGAAGTCCGGGTCGATGTGCGACTGCCGGTACGATGTCGACGCTCGCAGCGCCTTGATGCGCTCGATATGGGCATCGTCGCGCTGGACGTGGCCGTTGGCGCCGGGAGTTTGGGTCATCGGGGAACGGTCCGTCGGTGCGGGCACGGGTCGGCCATCGGCATTCCGCCCGTGGCTGCCGGAGGGGTTGTTGCAGGAACTCGGGTGTCGCGGCCGGCACTCCGCTCTGATCCCTGCCTATGCCGGAACTGCGCCTGACCTACTGCGGAAACGTGCACGCCGCCCCCGACCTGCCGTCGGTGCAGGCCGGTTTGCGCGAGCACACGGCTCCGGTGGCACGGGCGGCGCAGGCGGCCGGGCGGGCGTTCGGGGTGGGCGGCTGGTGGCCGCAGGATCTCGTCGAGGAACTACGCCGCGATCCGGTGACCCTGGCCCGGCTGGCGGCGACCCTGCGCGAACTGGACCTGCCGCTGTGGACCTTGAACGTGTTCCCGTTCTCTGGCTTCCACGACGAGGTGGTGAAGACCGCGGTCTACCGGCCCGACTGGGCGACCGAGGAACGGCTGGCCTACACGCGCGCCTGCGCCGAGGTGGGAGCGGCGTTGTGCGCGCGCGGCAGCGAGTTGCCGCTGTCGACCTTGCCGCTCGGCTACCGCGGTCCCGGCGAAGCGCCGGCCGACCTGCGGTTGATGGCGCGCAACCTGGCGCGCTGTGCCTCGGCGTTCGCGGCGATCGAGGCAGCGACCGGCGTGCGCTGCGTGCTTGCGCTCGAGCCCGAGCCGAACTGCCTGTTGGAGACGGCGGCGGCGACGGCGACGTTCCTGGAGCGCTGGCTGTTCGACGAAGGCGCCTGGACCACCGTGCCCGGTGACGTGTTGCGGCGGCATCTCGGCGTGTGCGTCGACCTGTGCCACCTGGCGGTCGTCGGCGAGGACCCGCTGTTGGCGTTGCGCGACCTGCACGCGCGCGGCATCGCGGTGCCGAAGATCCAGGTGTCGGCGTGTCTCGAAGTGCGGGCCCCCGAAGGCCTCGATGCGTTGCTGGCGTTCGCCGAGCCGCGCTACCTGCACCAGACCGCAGCAGCCAACGGCCGTCGCGCGCTCGACCTGCCCGAGGTCGCCGCCGACCGCGCCGCGTTCGCCGCCGGTGGGCGCGTGCGGTCGCACTACCACGTGCCGTTGTTCTGGGACCAGCCGGGCCCGTTCGGCTCGACCCAGCAGGAAGTGGCGCGCGTGCTGCGGGCCCTCGCCGCCGGGGCCGCCCCGATGCCGCTGCTCGAAGTCGAAACCTACACCTGGGGCGTGCTCGGCGATTTCGCCGGCACTTCGCCCCTGTCGACGCGTATTGCGCACGAAATGTCCTGGGCTGCCCAGCAACTGCGCACTCCTGACCCAGGGCCCCAATCCGTATCCTGTTCGCCCCGATGATCCACCTGCGTTCGGTCCAGAAAAGCTATCGCCGCGGCGCCGAGTCGGTGCTCGCGTGCGCCGTCGATCGTCTCGATATCGCTGCCGGCGAACAGGTCGCGCTGGTCGGCCGTTCTGGCACCGGCAAGACCACGTTGCTGCACATCCTGGCCGGCATCCTGCGGCCGGATTCCGGCGAGGTCGAGATCGTCGGGCGCCGTCTCGACACGCTCAGTGAAGCGCAGCGCGATCGCCACCGCGGGCGCCACATCGGGATGGTCTACCAGACCTTCAACCTGCTGCAGCCGTTCACCGCGCTGGAGAACGTGCTGCTCGGCGCGCTGTTCGGCCGCGGCGCCGATTCCCAGGCGAGGGTGCGCGCCGAAGCCCTGCTCGAACAAGTCGGGCTCGGCGACCGCATGCACCATCGCCCGCGCGAACTCTCGGTGGGTCAGGTGCAGCGGGTCGCGATCTGCCGCGCGCTCGTCAACGATCCCGAAGTGGTGCTGATGGACGAACCGCTCGGCAACCAGGACAAGGCCACCGGCGGGCAGGTGCTCGACCTGCTGCTGCAGATCGCCTCGCACGGCAAGAAGACGGTGGTGATGGTCACGCACGATCCCGAGTCGGCGAAACGCATGCAGCGCACGGTCGACCTGGCGACGCTGCGCGGCGAGATCGCCGTGGGGGGCGGGCGATGAAGATCGTCTCGATCAGCCTGCGCAACCTGCGCATCCGCCTCGTCGCCACCGTGTTGACGATGGCGTCGATCGTGGTCGCGACCGCGCTCTACGCGGCGATCCTGGTGATGGCCGAACAGACCGACGCGCGCTACCGCGGCAGCATCGGCGGCTACCAGGCGGTGGTGGGGCCGAAGGACTGCAGCCAGCTCGAGCTGGTGCTCAACACGATCTTCAACGTCGGCGAGGCGCCGGGCCTGTTCCCGCTGCAGGTGTGCATGGACCTGCGCGCCGGGGCGGGCGTCAGCCGCCGCGGCCAGGTGCGCTACGCGATCCCGCAGGCGCGCGGCGATTCCGTGAGCCAGTTCAACTTCCCGGTCATCGCGACGCTCGACGAGATGTTCTCGAAGTACGAATGGCAGAAGCAGCCGCTCGTGTTCGAAACCGGCGGGCCGTTCCGGTTCGGCTGGGACGACCTGATGAAGTTCGCCGACGAGTTGGTGGCGTGGGAGAACGGCCGCCGCGCGCAAGAAGCGAATCGCCCGGCGCGGCCGAAGCTGTTGCCGGAATGGCGGCAGTGCGTGGTCGGGGCGCGCGTCGCCCGCACGCTCGGTCTCGCGATCGGTGCGGTGGTGACGCCGGTGCACGGCAAGATGGGCGAGTTCGGCTTCCACGAACATCCCGAGGCGTCGTGCGAGATCGTCGGCATCCTGGCGCCGACCAACAGCCCGCTCGACACGACGATCTTCCTGCCGCTGTCGACGCACCTGCTGATCGACGGCCACGAAGAAGGCGTGTTCGTGCTCGAAGTGCCGCCCGGCAGGAACCCGGACGACGTCAAGAAGCTGCCGGTGAAGCCCGGCAACATTGCCCTCACCGCGGTGATCGTCGACCCGAAGGATCACCTCGGCGCGCGCGTGCTGCGGCGCGACTTCGGCACCCGCCCCGACGCCCAGGTCGCCTGGCCGCAGGACGTGGTGCCGAAGTTCCTGCGCCAGATCGGCAACGCTGCGGATGCCCTCGCGGTGATCGCGTGGCTCGTGCTGCTGGTGGCCGCGGTGGCGATCACGGTGGCGATCTACAACACTATGAACGAGCGCCGGCGCGAGATCGCGATCATGCGTTCGCTCGGGGCGCGGCGTGGGCAGATCCTGGCGATCATCGTCGGCGAAGCGGCCTTGCTGTCGTTCTTCGGTGCGTTGCTGGGCCTCGTCGTCTGCCACGCGGCGGCGTACTTCCTGCGCGCCCTGGTCGAGGACCAGACCGGCGTCTGGCTCGACTGGCTGCAATTCCGTACGTGGGAACTTTGGTTGCTCGGCGGGGTCACTGCTCTCGGTGGCACCGCAGGGCTGCTGCCGGCGATCAAAGGTTCGATGACGCAGGTCGCCGACAACCTGGCCCAGGACTACTGAATCTCGCCCCCTTCCCTTTCCAGAAACCGTCCCCAAGCCCGATATCCCGTATCCTGTGTGCCCGGTGGCAGGCGCCATCCAAGGACCGAACATGAAGTTGCTGACCACGTTGTTGTTGAGTGCCGTGGCGTTTGCGCAAACCCCGGTGACGCAGGACCCGAAGCCAACTCCGGCGCCGGCGCCGAAGGTCGAGCCGGCACCCGCGCCGGCGAAGCAGGAACCGAAGGCGACGCCGCTGCCGGCCCCCGGCACCCAGGATCCGAAGGCGAACCAGGGCAAGCCCGCAACGGGTGACAAGCCGGTGACCGACAAGCCGGCAACCGAGCCACCGAAGCCCGCCGTCGACGAGCCGCGCATCGATCGTCCCGACCCGGACCAGCCGATTCCGAAGGGCACCGACCCCCAGGACATCGCGGCGATGAAGAGCGCCGAGGACATGCTGAAGGCCGAGAAGCGGCTCGCCGAGGAGATCAAGTCCGGCCGGATCAGCGGCCTCGACAAGATCCTGCCGTTCGACGAACTCGACAGCTGGCCTTACGAAGACGGCCTGAAGGGCATGCCCAAGCGCGTGAAGGACCTGTCCGGCAAGCGGGTGCTGATGACCGGCTTCATGCTGCCGATCGACGAGGTCCAGAACATCAAGGAGTTCCTGCTCGTCAAGTCGCTGTGGTCGTGCTGCTACGGCCAACCGCCGGACATCCACGGCATCATTCGCGTGGTGATGCCCAAGGGGAAGACGACCGACTACCTGTTTGATCCGCTGAAGATCGTCGGCACGTTCAAGGTCGAAGCGACGGTGATGGAAGGCTACTGCGTCGACATCTACCAGCTGCACGTCGAGAGCCTGGAAGCGCTGCGCTTCAAGTAGGCGCCGCCCCGGCGAAGTCCGCCGATGCCATGGGGAACTTGGCGAGGCGGCCTTCGGTCGCACCGGGGGGGCTGCCGATAGCAGGAGGACATGGTCCTCCGAGACGAGCGCCGCGCGCGTGGATGGTCGCTGACGAAGCGCCTGACCGTCGCCTTGACCGTGGGTTCGTTCCTGGTCGCGCTGCTGCTCGGCTTCCTCGGTGCGGACCGCGAGCACGGCGAAGCACTCGCGGCGCAGGCAGACGACGAACGCGCGCTCGCCGTGTCGCTGGCCGAACGCGGCGCGCCGTTGCTCGACAAGGGCGACGTCATGCGCTTGTCGGTGCTCGCCGCCGTCGTGCGCGATCAGGCTTCTGGGCGGGCCTTGCTGCTCGATCGCTCGGGCCGCGTCGTGATCGACACCGCGTTGGTGCTCGGCGAACGGCAGCTGGGTCTGTTGGCCGGCTCGGGTGCGTTCCAGCGCACCACGAAGTCGGCCGAGGGCGACGAAACGCGCGAGACGTTGGTGCCGATCCGCTTCGGCGGCGAAGTGGTCGGTGAAGTGCGGTTGCATTGCCCGGTGACGCCGTCGGCGGCGTCGTTCGACTTGACGTGGTTCGGGCTCGTCTGGCTCGGTTGCCTGAGTCTCGTCGCGTGCGCCGCGATGCTCGGCCACCACTGGTCGACGCGCGTGCGTTCGGCCACGGGTGCCCTGATGCGTCTGGCCGCTGGCGAGATCGCGGGCGTGCAGGCCCAAGGCGACGAAGCCGAGCTGCGCGATCTGGGTTCCGCGATGCGCGAGCTCGAACGTGGCATGCAGGATGGCATGCAGCGGGTCGGCGAAGGCTACGTCGCGATGGCGCTCACGGTGATCGATGGCCTCGAGCGCCGGCGTCTCGTGCCGCCAGGGCACGGCGAACGCGTCGCGCACCTCGCCTCGATGCTCGCGACGCGCCTGCAACTGTTGCCCGCCGATCGCGACGAGCTGCTGCTCGCGTGCCGCCTGGTCGACCTCGGCAAGGCCTTCGTGCGCCCGTCGATCCTGCAGAAGCAGGGGACGTTGACGGAAGTCGAATCGCAGTCGCTGCACCACCACCCGGTGCGCGCCGCGGAGCATCTCGAATGCGTGCCTGGCCTGCGCCGCGTGGCCCGCATCCTGCGGCATCAGCTCGAGCGCCACGACGGCAAGGGTTCGCCGGACGGATTGCGCGGTGACCGCATTCCACTCGGGGCGCGGGTGCTGGCAGTGGCGTCGGCGTTCGACCTGCTCACTTCGTGCGCGGGCGACAAGCCGATGGACTGGCAGGAGGCCTTGGCCCAGATCCAGAAGGCGCGCGGAGAAGCGTTCGATCCGTGGCTGGTCGACCTGCTGGTCGAAGAGGTCGAGAAGGCGCCGCCGTCGCCGATCGATCGCGAAGTGATGATCGTGCCGGCCGGCGGCATGCCGTGGCGCAACGCCGCCGCCGTCGATGCCGATGGCGACACCGATGAACTTGGCGACGACGAACTCGAAGTGATGTTCGACGAGTTGCACGGCGAGGACCGCGCGTGAGGGCACGGCTGGCTGTGGCGGCCGTGCTCGCGCTCCTTGCCTCGTGCGTGACGAAGCCCGCGGATCCGTTCCTGCAAGCAGAGCGGGCCCTGCAGCGCCGCGATCTGGCGCAGGCGCTGCGGGCCTTGGATGGCGTTCCGGTCGAGCACGCACGGTTTCCGCAGGCGAGGGCGTTGGCGCTCGACGTCGAGCGGCAGATGCGGCGCGGCCATGAAATGATCCTCGAAGGGTTGCTGCTGCGTTCCGAATGGCGCGACGAAGCGGCGCTCGTGGTGCTGCGTCGCGCCGCGGAAGTGTGGCCTGAGCTGCCGGGACTGGATGTGCTGATGCACGCGACCGAGCACCGCCTGCAACTGTTCGGCGGAACCGCTGCGTCCGGCGGCGACACTCCGCGCACCGCCGCCGAGCCGGCCGCCGCGCTGGATCCTGCTGCGGCGACTGCGGCCGTGCCGCAAATCGAGACCAAACCCGTCACTGACCCGTCGCCCATGCTCGTGTCGGAGCCGCCGTCCGTCCCATCAATCGAGATGGCGCCGACGCGGTCCGTGGTGTTGCCGCAAGGGGCCGACCCGGTTTCGTCCGGGCTGATCGCCGTCGAGCGGCGCCTCGGCGAAGGGCAACTCGAAGACGCCGTGCTGCAGTTGCTGGAGCTGGCGCGCCGCTTTCCCGACGATGGGCGGGTGCGCCTCCGGCTCGTGCGGTTGCTGCACCAGCGCGCCTTGCTGCGGTACGGTCAGGGAGCGGTGGCGTCGGCGATCATCGACTGGCGTCGGGTGGTCGAACTCGATCCCGACCATGCGCCGGCACGAGCCATGTTGCGCGCTGCGGAAGCGGAACGCCGCTGACCAGGCGGAATGACGACGAACCCTGCGCGCCCTACCGCCGTTGAGGGCGGGGCTAGCAGCAGGGGAAAGGAAGCCGGGGGTTAAACTTCGGGAAAAGGGGAAGAAGGAGAGTCAAGTTTTTACGTCCGTCGCGGACAACCCCCGGCAGTGTGTCGTCTTCCCCGCCCTGCTCGCGTCGTTGCAACGCCAGCGCAGCGGGTGGTTCGTTTGGTTCTCTGCCCTCGGGTCCAACATCCGAAGCCGCAAGAAGGCGGCCTGCTCAACCCGTGGGCAAGTGCGAAGGAGAATAGCTCCAACAGGGATGATGTCAAACTGCGAGTCCCGCGCGAGCACCGCGCGGCCGCGGTCAGCGCCGTGGCCGACGTTGCCGCAGCACCATCCCGAACGGGGTCGCGTGCGCTTCGAACCCCGCCGGCACCAGCGTCGTGGCGGTCGTTTCTTCGATGATGGCCGGACCTTGCACACGTTGCCCGACCGGCAAGCGGGCGTGGACGGGAAGTGGAATGCCGCCCACCGGCGGCCTCCGTTGGCGGAATCTCCGCGACGAAAAGGTTGCGGAATTCGCCGGAGCGAACAGGTTCCGAGGCGCCGATCGCGCCGGCTGTTCGGCGCGCGCCGTCAGGTGCACGACTTCGATCGGGGCATCGGTCTGGAAGCCGTACAGGCGTTGGTGCTCGCGGGCAAAATCGGCCGCCAGGCTTCGGCGCAGGGGTAGCCGGAGGGCGGCGCCCTGGCCGCGGTAGCGCACGGCCGCTTCCAGGTGGGTGCGACCGGGGCCGGACAGCAGGGAATTGGCGCGTTTGGCCAGGTCACGGGCCAGGTCGCGCAGCGTCGGCCAGGAGCGCGCGTCGAACCGGGTGCCGACGGCCGTGCTGAGTTCGGCGGATTCGCCGGCCAATGCCAATCCGAGCGCCGAGAACGCGCCTGGCAATGGCGGCAGCACCGCGTGTGGCATGCCGAGGCGCGCCAGCAATCCCGCCGCATGCAGGCCACCGGCGCCTCCGTACGCCAGCAACGGCACCGACGCCGGATCCACGGCGCGTTCGGCGGTGATCACCAAGATCGCGCGGGCCATCGTCACGTCGGCGACGGTGAGGATGCCGCGGGCGGCGTCGGCGCTGCGCATGCCGAGCTTCTTCGCCAGGCGTTCGATGGCACGCACGCCGGCATCGACGTCGATCGGGAACCCGCCGCCGAGCAGGGTGTCGGTGCCGAGGTGGCCGAGGGCGACATGCGCATCGGTGACGGTGGCGTCCGAGCCCTTGCCGTAGCACGCGGGTCCGGGCACCGCCCCTGCACTCTCCGGTCCGACCCGCAAGGCGCCGCCGCGATCGACGTAGGCGATGCTGCCGCCGCCGCACCCGACGGTGTGCACCGGCACCGTCGGCAAGGGCAACGGCAACCCGGCGATGGTGGCGCCGTCGTGGGCGCGCGTTGCCGTCTCGACGAGGCAGAGATCCGCCGACGTGCCGCCCATGTCGAACGCGGCGACGCGCGGTAACCGCATCGCCCGCGCGATCTGGCCGGTCGCGAGCACGCCGCCCGCCGGGCCGGAGAACATCGCGCGGGCCGGGAACGCGGCGGCTTCGTCGGCCGGCAGGATGCCGAGGCTGCTGCGCAGCAAGCGCAGGCGGCCGTTGCCCAGCTGGGCTTGCAGGCGCCGCGTGTAGCCCGAGACGACGGGGGCGATCGCGGCGTTGAGGATCGCGGCCGAGAAGCGTTCGTACTCGCCGAAGGCGGCGTGCAGCGAAGCGCTCGCCGTGCAAGGCACGCCGGGCATCGCCTTCTGCAGCGCCCGTTGCAGGCGCAATTCGTCGCTGGGGTCGGCCGGCGAGTGCAACAGGCCGATCGCGATCGCCGCCGGCGCCAGGGCCTGAACAGTGGCGACGGTGCGCGCGATCTCGGTGTTGCTCAGCGGCGTGTCGATCGTGCCGCCCGGGCCGCGCCGGCAGTGCACGCCTACGCGCAGCCGGCGCGGCACGGGCGGCACCGGCCGGCGGGGGGCGAGCGCATACAGGTCCGTGCGCTCCTGGCGGCCGATCTCGATCAGGTCTTCGCAGCCGCGGTTGGTGACGAACACGGTGCGCGCCAGCGAGCCGGTCAGCACCGCGTTGAGGCCGACGGTGGTGCCGTGCACGACGTCGACCGCTTCGTCGGCGTGCTGCCGCACCGCGGCGATCCCCGCCAACACGGCGCGCGAAGGGTCGCTGGGGGTCGAGGGCAGCTTGTGCACGGTGACGCCCTGCTTCGACCAACGGACCACGTCGGTGAACGTGCCGCCGGTGTCGATGCCGATGCGTGCTGCCATGCGGCGGGGCAGGCTAGCGGCGTTGCCGGCCGAGGGCACGTGCCGAACGCGGCGAGCTTGTCCGTTGGCTTGGCCGGTGGCGCGCTCTAGCCTTGCCGTCCGCATGCTCGTCGCGGTCCTCTGCCTGCTCGCGTTCCTGCTCGGCGCCGTGCCGTTCGCACTCATCGTCGTGCGCGTGGGCAAGGGCATCGACGTGCGCACCGTCGGCAGCGGCAACGTCGGGGCGACCAACGCGAGCCGGGCGTTCTCGACGAAGGCGGGCCGGCTCGGTGCGTTCCTCGGCATCTACGTGCTCGATGCGGGCAAGGGATTCGTGCCGGCGTGGTTCCTGCCGGGCGTCGTCGACGTGGACCCGATGCTGGCGGGCGTGCTGTTCGGTGCGTCGGCGGTGCTCGGCCACGTGTTCACGCCGTTTCTAGGCTTCCGCGGCGGCAAGGGTGTCGCCACGGCGACCGGCGTGCTGCTGGCCTTGGATTGGCAGGTGACCGCGGTGGCGCTGGCCGTGTTCTTCGTGGTCCGCTTCACCACGGGCCACGTGTTCCTCGGCAGCATCGCGCTCGGCGTGGCGTTGCCGGCGGCCGCGACCTGCCTGCACCTCGACACTGCGTTCGGCGCCCGCCTGCCGCTGACGCTGTTGTGTTGCGCGCTGGCCGCGTTCCTTGTGTGGACGCACCGCAGCAACGTGAAGAAGCACTTCGCCGCCCGCGCGGCTGGAGCCGCATGAAGGTCGCGATCCTCGGCAACGGCGGTTTCGGCACTGCGATGGCGCTGTCGCTCGCGCGGGCCGGCCACGCCGTGGCGATGTGGGGGCACGATGCCGTCTACACCACGCAGATCGCGGCGTCGCGGCAGAATCCGCGCTACCTCGACGGCGTCACCCTGCCCGATTCGATCCGCATCGGCAGCGATGCGGCGGCGGTGCTCGACCGCAGCGAGCTGGTGCTGGTCGCGGTGCCGACGCAGCACGTGCGTTCGGTGGTGACCACGGTGGCGCCGCAGCTGCCAGTGACGGCGCCGTTGGTCTCGCTGGCGAAAGGCCTCGAACAGGCGACGGGCAAGCGGCCGACCGAAGTCATCGCCGAAGTGCTCGGGGCCGCGGCGCGCGTGTTTGCGTTGAGCGGCCCGAGCCACGCCGAGGAGATCGCGCGCGAACTGCCGACGACGGTGGTCGTTGCCGGCCACGACGAAGCCGGGCTGCAGTGGTTGCAGACGGCGTTGCAGACGAAGTCGTTCCGCGTCTACCGCAACCGCGACGTGCTGGGCATCGAAGTCTGCGGCGCCTTGAAGAACGTGATGGCGCTCGCCGCCGGCATCGCCGACGGGCTCGGCTACGGCGACAACGCCAAGGCCGCGATCCTCACCCGCGGTCTCGTCGAGATGCAGCGGTACGGCCTCGCCTGCGGCGCCGACAAGCACACCTTCTTCGGCCTTGCCGGCGTCGGCGACCTCGCCGTGACGGCCTTCTCGCGGCACGGCCGCAATCGTGCGTTCGGCGAACGCATCGGCCGCGGCGAGACCCTCGAGCAGGCGCTGAAGGCGTCGCCGAAGGTCGCCGAAGGCGTGTGGACCTCGAAGGTCGTGGCCAAGGAGCAGGCGCGGCTCGGCGTCGAGATGCCGATCGCGGTTGCCGTCTCCCGGGTCCTGTTCGACGGCTTGCCGGCGAAACAGGCCGTGCGCGAACTCATGGAACGCGACCCCAAGGCCGAGGCATGAAGCCGCTGCCGCAGAAAGGGCGATAGGAACGGGCCGGCCGTGGTCTTCGCCTCGTTCATCTTCCTGTTCTGGTTCCTGCCGGTGTTCCTGCCGGTGTACTTCGCCATGCCGGTGCGGTGGCGGAACGTGACCCTGACTGTTGCCAGCGTCGTGTTCTACGGCTGGTGGCGCCCGCACTACGTGCTGCTGATGTTGGCCAGCATCGGCATCGACTGGTTCGCCGCGCTGCGCATGGGCGAGTGTGGCAGCGGCAAACCGCGCAAGTTCTGGATTTGGTTCTCGGTGGTCACGAACCTCGGCCTGCTTGGCTGGTTCAAGTACGCGAACCTGTTCGTCGAGTCGTGGAACCACGTGGCGCCGTGGCCGGTGGAGTGGGAGCAGATCTTGCTGCCCGTCGGCATCTCGTTCTTCACGTTCCAGTCGATGAGCTACACGATCGACGTGTACCGCGGCGACGTGAAGCCGCAGCGCAGCTTCCTCGACCTGTTGTGCTTTGTGTCGATGTTCCCGCAGCTCGTCGCCGGGCCGATCGTGCGCTACGCCGACGTGCAGCGCGAGATCACCGACCGACGCGTCAACTTCAAGGAAGCGACCGACGGGCTGTTCTTGCTGGTGCTCGGGTTCGCCAAGAAGGTGCTGATCGCCGACTCGGTGGGGCCGCTGGTCGATCACGTCTACGCGCAGGATGCACCCGGCTTCGTCGCGTCGTGGCTCGCTGCGTTCGGTTACTCGATCCAGATCTACTTCGACTTCTCGGGCTACAGCGACATCGCGATCGGGCTCGGGTTGATGCTTGGGTTCCACTTCCCGCCGAACTTCCGTTCGCCGTACCGCGCCCACAGCATCACCGAACTGTGGCGGCGCTGGCACATGAGCCTGAGCACGTGGTTGCGCGACTACCTGTACGTGCCGCTCGGTGGCAATCGCAAGGGGGAGGGGCGCGCGCAGCTCAACGTCGCGTTGACGATGTTGCTCGGCGGCCTGTGGCACGGCGCGTCGTGGACCTACCTGCTGTGGGGCGGCTGGCACGGCGTGTTCCTCGTCTGCGAGCGGCGCTTCGGCAAGGTGTCGCCGTATGGCTGGCTGCCGCGGCCGGGGCAGATCTTCTGCACGTTCCTGATCTGGACGCTCGGGCTCGTGATCTTCCGGTGCCAGACCGTGACCGAACTCGGCCAGATGGCGCGTGGATTGTGCGGTCTGCAGGGCGGCGGCGGGATGCCGTCGCTCGACCAGAAGACGCCGTTTGCCTACGGCGGGCTCGCGCTCGGGTTGTTCATCGCGTTCGCGTTGCCGCGCAGCGAGCAACTGGTCGCGCGCTTCCATCCGCTGGTGATGCTGGGGGCGCTGCTGCTGTTCCTGGCCGCCGTCTGCCAACTGCTGACCGGCGACTTCGTCTCCTTCATCTACTACCAGTTCTGAGCCCGCGATGACTCCGACCCCGACCAAGGAAGTGCCGCAGACGTCCGCCCAGCTGGCGGTGCGCTGGCACGGGCTCGTGCTGTCGGCGGCGCTGCTGGCGGTCGTGCCGCTCGTGCACGTGGTCTGGCACGGCGTGCTCGGGCACGACGAGCCGCTGTTGCGCACGCGCAGCCAGATCGACGCGCCGGCGGCGACTGTCGAGAACGTGATGGACGGCAGCTGGATGATCGCCAAGGAGAAGGAACTGCGCGAAGCCTCGCCGGTGTCCTGGTACCTGCGCGGCGCCTGGAACGACCTGCGCTACCGCGTCGGCGTGCCGGAAAGCGCGCAGGTGCACTTCGGCAAGGACGAGTGGTTCTTCATCAAGGAATCGGTGCACCCCGATCGCGCGGCGTTCGAGCGCGCGCGGCCGAACCGGTTGCGTTTCCTCGCCGAAGTGCGCGACCTCGTGCGCAAGAGCGGCGCCGAGCTGTTCGTGTTCGTGAACCCGGACAAGGCGCGCATCTATCCGGACTTCTGCTACCCCGATGGCGTGCTGCCGCCGGCGAAGCAGGACAACTACGCGGCGATCCTGGCCGACCTGGCGACGCTCGGCATCCCGACGGCGGATTTCGCCAGCGCGATCGCGGCGGCGCGCGCGGCGGATCCGCACCCGGCGACTCCGGAAGGCGAGCTCTACTACCGCCGCGACACGCATTGGCGACCGCAAGGGGCGCTGGTGGCGGGGGCCGTCGCGGCGGCGGCGATCGAAGCGCGCGTCGGCGATCGCTTGCGGCCGCGCGTCGAGATGCGGTTGCCGGGCAAGGACACTGCGCGCGTGGTCTGCGACCTCGTTTCCAACATGGGGATCCACACCGTCGAATACCCGGAGCGTCTTGCGACCACGGCGCCGGCGAGTTTCCTCGCCGAGAGCCTCGCCGAGGTGAAGGAGTACTACGCGCTCGAGTGGCAGAGCGAGCAGGGCTTCCTCAGGATGGACGGCGAGTATGCCGACGCCGAAGTGCTGCTGATCGGGGCGTCGTTCGCGAAGGACAACGGTGCTGTAGCGCTGTCGTACTCCCTGGGCCGCCCGCTGCGCACCAGCATCCGCTTCGGCGCCACGGGGCTGGCCTCCTTGCAGGCGGCGCTGCCCGAACTGCGCGCCGGCACGAAGGCCAAGGTCGTCGTGTGGGACATCGTCGAACGCGGCTTCTTCGCCGCCGAATGGCAGGACCCGAAGCTGTGATCCCGACCCGAGGACCGCGCTGATGGCGATCGCGTTCGCTGGCCCGCTGTCGCGGTTCTTCGCCAAGACGTCGGCGGAGGCGGGGCGTCTGCGCCCCGGCGTCGAGGTCTGGCGCGAGGACTTGCGCAGTTCGGTGGCCGAGAAGGTCGCCGCCCAGCTCGACTGGGACGAAGCGGCCCCCGCGGCGTTCACCGCCGACCTCGGCGACTCCGGCTGGATGGCGCTGCGCCTGTTCGCGTACTACGCCGAACGCAGCGATCTCGAACTGCCCGACACGGTGCCGCCGTTGCTCGAACTCGATCCGGAGTGGCGCGCCGCCGCCGACCAGAAGTTCGCGCGCAGCCGCTACGGCCAGCTGCTGGCGTGCCGCGTCTGGTTGCCGGGCGACTTCCCGATCACCTGGCGCGCGCCGCTGCCCGACGGCGACAGCGCCGAGATGGGATCGATCGACGTGCTGGCGGCGCAGCTCGCGTGGCTGAACCAGCGCACCTTCCAGGCCGATGCCGCCGAGGCGGCTGGCTGGGGGACCACGCCGGCCGCCCCGGGGGCGCCGCTGATCGCGGCAGCGCAGCGTGGCTATGCCGGACTGCTGGCCGCGGTGCAGTTTGCGACCGGGAACCGGTTGCCGGTCATCGTGCGCGAAGCCTGATCGGCCGGAATGCGAGTAAGCGGAGCGGCGATGCTGGCTCGTCGGGTCGCATGATCCGCATTCCCTGCTCGACCCTTCTCCTGCTCGCGGTCGCGGCTGCCCTTCCTGCCCAGGAAGGGCCGGCACCGTTGCCCGCTTCGTCCCCTTTCCAAGGCGTGTTCGTCGGCGACGCCGATGCTGATGGCGCCGTCTGGGTGCGCGGTCATCGCTACAAGCTCGGCCTGCTGCCGGAAGGGGCGGTGTTCCAACCGCTGTTTGGCCCGAAGGCACCGCGCGACTATCCGCTGACGTTCGGGCTCACCGGGTGCGCGATCGGCGCCCAGGCGCTGCCGCTCACGGCGCAGGCGTGGCAGCGGCGCGGCGAGGACTTCACGCGCGAACTCGGCGGCGTGCAGGAATGCTGGACGGTGCGGGCCGATGGCGCCCAGCACTGGTTCGTCATCGCCCGGCCGGAGACGGTCGGCGCGATCACGTTGCGCATCGATGTCGCCGGTGACCTCGCGGCGAACGGCGACGGGCCGGGCGTGCACTTCGCGGCGCCGGGCCTCGGTG
>SXPB01000020.1 GCA_005776475.1 Planctomycetia bacterium | reverse complement strand
CGCAGCGGCAGGTCCCGGTAGCTCTTCAGGCTGGTCTTGTAGATCAGCAGGTGGCCCGGGCAGTTCATCGGCTTGATGGCGAAGTCGCGCTTCTCCGACTCCGTCGTGAACATGTTCTCGCGGTACTTCTCCCAGTGGCCGCTGCGTTCCCACAGCGAGCGCGCCATCACGCTCGGCGTGTGCACCTCGACGTAGCCGTACTGGCGCTGCTTCTCGCGCATGTAATCCATCAGCGTCACGTAGATGGACCAGCCCGCCGGATGCCAGAACACCTGGCCCGGGTTGTCCTCTTCGACGTGGAACAGCGCCATCTCCTTGCCGAGCTTGCGGTGGTTGCGGCGCTTCGCTTCTTCGAGGCGGTGCAGGTGCGCCTTCAGGCCCTTCTCGTCGGCGAAGCAGGTGCCGTAGATGCGCGTGAGCTGGTCGCTGGTCTGGTCGCCGTGCCAGTACGCACCCGCAACCGACATCACCTTCGACGCCTTCAACCAACCGGTGGCCGGCACGTGCGGGCCGGCGCACAGGTCCTCCCAATGCTGGCCCGGCGTGCCGCTGGTGTAGAACGACAAGGCGCTGTCGCCCTTGGCGATCGCGCGCTCGGCGTTGTCGCGCTTGTATTTGTCGTTGGCGGTGCGGGCGAGGCCATCCGGCGCCGAATACTCGGTGCGGGTGAACGGCCGGTTCTGCGCGACGATCTCCTGCATCTTCGCTTCGATCGCGGCGAAGTCGGCCTCGGTGATCGGGCGCGGCGTCTTCAGGTCGTAGAAGAAGCCGTCGTCGACCGGCGGACCGTAGGCGAGCTGCGTGCCCGGGAACACTTCGCAGACCGCTTCGGCGAGCACGTGCGCCGCCGAGTGGCGCAGCAGGTAGAGGGCATCGGGATCGTCGTCCTTGGCGGTGATGATCTTGACGCTGCAATCGCGGTCGATGGGACGCGCGAGGTCGCGCAGTTCCTTGCCGTCGAGCTTGATGCCGATCGCCTTCTTGGCGAGACCGGGCCCGATCGTCGTGGCGATCTGCAGGCCGGTGACCGCCTGGGCGAACTCGAGGACTTTGCCGTCGGGAAGGGTGATGCGTGGCATGGGCGTTCCTTGAAGGGCGAGCAGGGTACCGCCACCGATTTGCCGCGCAACGTGGGAATGGCGCGGGCTGGCTTCGCGTGCGTGCCAGCGTCGCCGCGCCGAAGAAGGACCGACCAACCGCCGACAGCCGCGGCGGGAAGTGGGCCACCGCCGCAATACGCTGCCGGGCCTGCTTGTTGCTGAGAACGCCCATGCCCGCACGCATTGCCCACGTTGCCCTCCCCCTCGTCGCCGCCGTTCTGGTCCAGCAGCAAGGGACAACCCGCGGGTTCCCATTCGGCGAGGAAGCCGGGCACGTCGATCCTTAAGCCACGCGCCGGATCGACCGTCAGCACGTACTGGTCGCGCGCGTGAAAGCGCACTATCCGGTGGCAAGGCGCCAGGCAGTTCCGGCTCAGCGTTCGAAATGTGCGATCAGCAGATCGACCATGCGCCCGTAACTGTTCACACCGTCGGCATGACCCGAACTCTTCAGGTAGATGTCGTTCGACGTGCGCGCGATCTGGGTCACCACATGGCTGACGGCTCGCGGCTGCCCATCCCAGAAGCTGTCGATGGCGAGGTTGTCGCCGAGCACTTCACGCGGCAACTGCTGGCGCAACAGGATCGCCGCAATCGCATCCGCGTTCATCAGCTGGTGCATCGCGATGCGGTACGCGATCAGCTCGCAGCTGTACGCAATCGTCGGGTCGGGTGAGCGCGAACCGACGTACCAGGCGATGAAGTCCGCCTCGTCCTCGCGGGCGTAGCCGCGCAGGTGCGCCACCTCGTGGCACGCGACGAACGGCTGCATCAACTCGATCGCGTGCGCGTTCACGTTCGGTTCGCCGGTGAACGGCGAGTAGATGCCGGTGATCGAACCGAGCGTCATCACCCGCGATATCCACGCGCGCCGGATGGTCGGGCGCGGGCCCTGCAGCACGGGCAACTCGGCGCCGGCGATGTCGTACGCTTCGCCGATGCGCCGCCGCCAGTCCGCGGCGAGGAACGGCTGGTCGCCGACGAGCCCCGGCGGCCGCACCGCCGCGGCGCGGTGCGCCAGCTTGAGGACGACGCGCGCCAACCGCGCCGGCTGGCTCGCTTCGGTCTGCAAGCCGAGCTGCCGGGCAAACGGCAACCGCGCGTGGTTGAGCCCCCACAGCAGCTGGAACAGCAGGGCCAACACGCCGAATGTCGCCGCGGCCTGCGCCACCACGTGCAGCAGCAGGTTGCGCGCGGTGCGGCGACCACGCCACCAGCCGAGAGCACCACGGAAAAGCCGCCACGCAATCCAGGCGAGGCTCGCCAGCAACAGCGACTCGCCGATGGCGACCGGCGACAGTTCGGCGACCGCGGCGAGGCCGCTTTGGATGTACGGATAGATCCCGCGCGAGTAGATCGCTTCGGTCTGCTCGGGGTTGCCGGCACAGATGCGTTGCAGCAGGTATCCGAGCGGTGCCAGCGCGGCGAACGTGAGCATGCGTGCCCATCGCACCGGACGGTCGCCCGATGGCTCCGTCGGCGCGGCTGGCGGCTGCGGCGCGACTGGCTCGGCGGCAATCGGCGCCGGTGCTTGTTCCGGGAGGTTCATTGCGCCCTCCGCGACCCCGTTGCCACCCGCGCTGCGCGCACCCAACCCTTCGGCAACCCCGCAGAGGGCAGCAGTTCCTTCGCCGCCTTCGGCAACCGTTTGACGCGCGCTTCGAGCCGAAGCGCCGCGCCGCGCGCACCCACCCGCGTCGAAAACACCAGCTGCAGCGGCCCGCGCCCACGCAGAGCCTTGGCGCCTGCGCCTGCCGCATGCGCAGCGAAGCGCGCCTGCACGTCGAGGGCGATGCCCGTGTAGAGCGATCCGGTGCGGGTGCGCACCAGGTAGAGCCACCACGGCGATGCGGCGCTCATCGTTCGCTCGGCGGCCATCCCGGAGGATCGTCGCTCTCACCCCGGTCGGGACCGGCAGTCGGAGTCAGTTCCAGGTAACGACTGCCGTCAGCGGTGATCTGCCCGATGCGGATCTCCGGCGCGAGATCGGCGACCAGCCTGTCGTCCCCGATGACCCGGTAGGCGAAGAAGCGGCCCGGCGTGAAGTCGAGCGCGTAGCCCTTCGGCAGCACGAAGTCGTGCACGAGTTCAGGCTCACCGTGCAGCGACTCGGGGGACTCCAGATCCGGCAGCTCCAGCACCGACACGAACTTGATCGCCAGCGCCCCTCCGATGGATTCGCTCTCTGCATACTCCGGCGCGCTGACACCGAAACCCTCGACACGCCCGTCGGGCCCACGGATACCCACGAGAAGGCGATACCGCGCCGTGGTGATGCTCGGGATCTCGCCGCGGCTCACGATGCGCACGCGCACGCGGCTGCCGAGTTCGCCGACATCGGGCGCCGGCGGCGATGTGCATGCTGCCGTCAAGGCGACGGCGACGAGCAGTGGCCAGTGGCACATGACGAGCATCGCAGCACGATCCGTGGCCGTTTGCACGTCGTCAACGTTGCGGACAACACGCGGCTGCCCCTTTCGCCAGTCCCTGCGACCACCCATGCTGGCGGCGGGCCTACGCCCAGGAGCGATGATGAAGACCATTTGGGAATACACGAGCGTCCAGATCCCTTCGCACGGATGGCTGGGTGGCAAGGTCGACAGCACCACGTTCGACGCCGCGCTGAACGAACTCGGTCGCGACGGCTGGGAACTCGTCAACGTCTTCGACACCAACACCACACAAGGGGCGACGCGGTTGGTGATCGCGGTGTTCAAGCGGCCGCGCTGACGCCGGACGCCGCGCGTGGACCGGGCCGAGCACGGCGAAATCGTCCACCCAGCTGCTGCCATCCGGCATCAGGTCGCGCAGGATCGCGGTGCCGCCGAACTGGCCGTCGGTGCCCCATGCCGGGGTGCCGTGGCCACTCGTGGCGCGGAACACGGCCTTGCTGCCGAGCCCGTGGAACGCCGGCACGTTGCTGCCCGCCTGCGCCGGCGAGGTGGCGATCAGGTTGGCGACCAGATTCTGGGCCGGAACCGTGGTGGCGAACCACCGACCGGCGAGCGGGAGGAAGCGTCGCATGACATGGGACAGAGGCGTGGACGGTGTAGTGAACGCATTCCCGGCGGGCGGGCCTTCACCATTCTGCCAGGAGCACGTCATCGGCGGCGGGTTCGTCGCCCACAGCACCGGGCCTTGCCCTGGCCGCACGTCGCGCGATCGACCGCAATGCCGCGCGGGAACGGCAACGAAGCCCACCGCGCCGCCGCGGGCTCGATAGACTGCGCGCCCCCGGAAGCACCCCACTCGCCTCCCCCGCCGCTCCGGTCCAGGACCCTGCGTGAAGATCACGTCGCTGCTCGCCTCCCTCTCCCCGCTCGTGCTGCTGGCCGCGTTGCCGGCGCAATACCGCTACACCCAACAAGTCGGTCTCGTGACCGGCCCGACGGTGATGTCCGAAGGCTGCGTCCTCGTCGACGTCGATGGCGACACCGACCTCGACGTCGTGTTCGCGAACGGCTACGTGCTGTCGACCTCGGGCTCGGCGATCCAACCGACGATCCTGATCAACAAGATCAACCAGAGCCTCGGCCTCGTCGACGAAACCGCGACGCGCCTGCCGACGCTCGCGATCAAGGGCACGCTGGTGATCGCCTTCGACATCGAAGGCGACGGCGACAAGGACCTGGTGTTCTCGTGCAACGGCCCGAGCCAGCAGCGTGTCTACGTCAACAACGGCGCCGGCGTGTTCACCGACGAGTCGGTGGCGCGGCTGGGCGCGCTCAACATCGCCGTGGCCGGTTGCGCCTATGGCGACGTCGACCAGGACGGCGACTACGACCTGTTCCTCAACGACGAACTGGCCAGCGGCCAGCTCAAGTTGTTCATGAACAACGGGGCGGGCGTGTTCACCAACGCCACCGCGACGCGCGTCGCCGTGGCGCCGAAGTCGAACCAGCAGGACGTCGTCCTGTGCGACATCGACAACGACTGGGACCTCGACGTGATCAACTTCGGCAAGTCGTCGGGCCAGCAGATCTTCTTCAATGACGGCACCGGCCACTTCCTGACCTTCACCACGGCACTGCTGCCGGCCGGCACCGGCCTCACCTACGAAGGCGAAGCCGCCGACCTCGACCACGACGGCGACCTCGACATGACGATGCTGTCGGTGTCGGGCCTCACCGACACCGTGCTGCGCAACAACCTGGTGCCGTCGGGCACGCTGTCGTTCACGTCGTTGACCACGGCGCTGACCGGCGGCAACGGCGACGACGACAACGAATGGGTGTTCGTCGACTCCAACAACGACGGCTGGCTCGACATCGTCAACGGCTCGCTGCAGAGCAACGGCGACAAGCTCTACGTCAACAACGGCGCGTTCTCGTTCGCGCGGCAAACCGGCACGGCCGGCTTCTCGCCGCTGGTGGACAGCACACTCGACGTCGCGGTCGGCGACCTCAACAACGACGGCGTGTTCGACATGGTGACCGCACAGGGCGAGTCGGGTTCGTTCCTGAACCGCGCCTACTACGGCACCGGCCCCGCCGACACGCAGCCGCCGCGCTTCGTGCGCATCGAGCAGCTGCCGGCGGTGTCGACGAATCCGAACGGCCCGTTCGTGGTGCGCGCCGTGGTGCAGGATTCGGCGGTCGACGACGGCGAAACGTCGGTTGCTTCGGTGGTGATGAACTGGTCGATCACGCACCTCGCCGGCGTCACCACCGGCAGCACGCCGCTGACGTTCCGCGGCGGCCTGTTCTATCGCGCCGACTTCACGCCGCCCCCGGCCGTCGTGATGAACGGCTCCACGCTGTCGTTCTCGTTGACCGCAACCGACCTGCGCGGCAACGCCACGACGTCGGCACAGCAGAACGTCACCGTGTGCGGCCTGCAGCAGTACGCGCTCGGCCTCGGCGGCGGCAACTCGTCGCTGCTCGCGGCCACGGGCACGACGTCGGCCGGCGGCACGGCGACGTTCACGTGGAGCCAGGCGGGCCCGTCGACGACGGGCTTGCTGGCGCTGTCGCTGGCGCGCGCCAGCATCACCTACCCGCAAGGCATCCTGGTCGTCGATCCGGGCCTCCTGGTGACGCTGGTGCCGATCGGCACCGACGCCGCCGGCACCGGCATCTTGCCGATCCCGATTCCGGTGGCACCGCCGCTGGTCGGCCTGCGCGTCGTCTTCCAGGGCCTGTTCGACGTGCCGTTCACGTTGAGTAACGGCGTCGACCTGGTGATCTGCCCCTGACGTGCCGCGCCGGCGCGCCCGGCGCGTAGCATGCTCGCCCACTTGGTCCAGCAACCGAACAACCCGCTGCACGGCGTCACCCTGCAGGCGATCCTCGAGTTCCTGATCGACCGGCTCGGCTTCGAAGCGATGGGGCGCGCGGTCGACGTGCGCTGCTTCCATTTCGAACCGAGCCTGACGTCGTCGCTGAAGTTCTTGCGGCGGGTGCCGTGGGCCCGCGCCAAGGTCGAGCAGCTCTACCTGCGGACGCTGGCGCGCACGCAACGCGACGAACCTCGGACCTGAGCGAACGCGCGACCGCAACCGGCGGGGAAGAAGCCCCGGGCACGGCCCGTCCGACGGGTCGAGGAACCCATGAAGACCGCCACGCTCCTGCTCTCGTTCGCCCTGTTCACCGCCTTGCCATCGTGCATAGCCCAGACGCCAGCCAAGGCGCCGCCCAAGGAGCCGTTCGTGGTTGCCGCCGGCGAACTCTCGCTGACCGACCTGATCGACCGCAGCGCCGCCTACCTCGACTGCAACATCCTGGTGTCGCCGCAGGAGTTGTCCACGCAGAACGCTGTGCGGCTGCAGAAGGGCATCAGCACCGACCGCGACGGCTGCGAGGAGTTCCTCGCCAACATGCTCTATCGCAACGGTCTGGCGCTCACGCGCATGGACGAGAAAGGCACGATGCTCGAAGTGATCGGGCTGCACGGCCCGCGCGGCCGCGAAGTCGCAAGCCGCGCCATCGAATGCTCGCCCGAGACCGTGCTGCTGCGGCCGAACCTCAAACTCGCCGTGACGACCGTGGTGCCGCTCGAACACATCAACGCGACGATCGCCAGCAACGCGCTGCGGCCGTTCTTCGCCAGCACCGGGCAACCGGGCAGCAGCACGCTGACGATCGGCAACGTCGGCTCGAGCAAGGCGATGCTCATCTCCGGCTTGCAAGACCAGGTGGCGCAAGCGATCCGGATGCTGCGCAAGTGCGACGTGCCCGGCGGCATGGACGGCATGGGCATGCCGGGCATGGTCGATGAGCGCGTGCCGGCGCTCGAACGTCGCGTGAAGGCGCTCGAAGACGCGCTCGGCAAGCAGAAGCCTGCCGGCGACAGCAAGCCGAAGTGATCGGCGCGCAGCGACGGCACGCCGCAACTCGCCGGTCCGCGCGGCGAAGATCGCCGGGACGCCGCGTCCGGCTGGCGCCGAACGCCGCCGAAGGGCAAGCTGCCCGCGCTCCATGTCCGCCGCCGCGCAGTCCTTCGTCGTCACCGACTTCTACCGCGGCATGCGCCTCGACCGCTTCCTGCAGCTCATGCTGCCGCGCATGTCGCGCACGTCGATCCAGGACGCGATCGAGAATCGCGTGACGCTGGCGTCGGGCGCCGAGCCCAAGGCGTCGCGCCGGCCTGCCCTCGGCGAAGTCGTCACCATCGCGGCGCGGCCGGTGCGCGAGCCAGCCGGCGGCGTGCCCGTGCCCATTCCTGTTTTGCGCGAAGGAGCCGGCTGGACCGTCGTCGACAAGCCGGCCGGCATCGCCAGCACGCCGGGTTCACGCCGCCCTGGCCCCGACCTCGCGACGCTGCTCGGCCTCGCCCCCGCGCACCGCCTCGACCGCGGCACCAGCGGCTGCTTGCTGTTGACGAACGATGCGGCGACGGCGCGTTGCTTCGACCTCGCCTTCCGCGCGCACGCGATCGAGAAGACCTACGTCGCCGTCGTCGACGGCAACCCTGCGCACGACACCTTCACGATCGATGCACCGCTCGGCCCGGATGCCGCGAGCCGCGTGCCGAACAAGGTGATGGTGACCACTGCAGGAGCGGCGGCGGTGACCGACTGCGAGGTGCTGCAACGCCTCGGCGAACGCACGCTCGTGCGCGCGAGGCCACGCACCGGCCGCCGCCACCAGATCCGCGTGCACCTCGCCCACATCGGCTTGCCGATCCTCGGCGACCTGCTCTACGGCGGCGACGAACGTCGCTTCATCCGCTTCCAGATGGGGCAACCCGTGGCGATTCCCGCGGGACTCGAACCAGGCCGGCACCTGCTGCATGCGCAGCGGTTGGCGTTCGCGGATCCGCACACCGGCGAACGCATCGAAGTGCAGGCGCCGTGGCCGGCGGACTTCGGCGTGGCGCGCTAGCCGACCTCGCGCCGCCACATCCCGGCCAACTCGACTGGCGAGGCCCCCCAGGAAGCGCCAGCCACCGGGCTCGCCGCGGTTTTCGAATCGGCGTGCAACACGCAGCTGCGCTTCCGGATGACCGGGGGACCATGACAACGTTCACCCGCCTTCTCTCCCTCGCCGTCAGCATTGCACTGGCGGGTTCCCTGCTTGCCCAGAACAACGAGTGCTCGGGGGCCTTGATGGTCTACCCGGGCACCAACGGGCCGTTCACGAACGTCGGCGCTACGAACTCGGCGCCGGTCTGGCCCTGCGGCTCGGGCAGCAAAGACGTGTGGTTCACCGTCGTCACCAACGGGCCCGGCACGCTGACCGCAAGCACCTGCGGCGCCTCGTTCGACACCACCCTGCAGGTCTTCGGAGGCATCTGTGGCAGCCTCACCAGCCTCGGCTGCAACGACGACTCGTGCGGCACCGCCTCGTCGGTTTCGGTGCCAGTCGTCGCCGACACCTACTTCGTGCGCGTCGGCGGCTTCGGCGGCGCCACCGGCAGCTTCCCGCTCAACATCAGCGGTCCGGTTGTCGGCACCGCAGCCACCAACACGACTCTCGGCAACGGCTGCATCCGCCAGTCGGCGTCGTTCTACGAAGTCTTCTCGAGCGCGAACTTCGACCTCGACTACACGTCGATCACGATGGTCCCGTCGGGCGGCAACTACTCGGTGCAACCCGGGACCTCGAGCTATGTGCCGCCGTCCGCGGCAGCAACCGTGCTGGCGTTGGGGGACGACTCCGAAGCCACCGTGCTGCTGGCGGCGCCGATGCCATTCCCAGGCGGCTCGACCACGGCTCTCACCATCAACTCCAACGGCGTCGTGTCGATTGCCGTGGGCAACGGCGCTTCCACCAATGGCGGGCCCCAGCAATTCCTCGACGCCATGCGAACCGCCTGGTGGACGTGGAACGACTTCGACCCGTCGATCCCGGCCGGCGGTCGAGTGAAGTTCGAGCAGGTCGGCGCCAAGGCCATCGTGACCTGGGATGGCGTCTGGAACTTCCTGGGCAACTCGCCCGCACACGCGAACACGTTCCAGTACCAGTTCGACACCAGCAACGGCCGCGTGCACATGGTCTACCAGAGCATGAACACCATCTGGGCGACCCTCGTCGGCTACTCCCCGGGTGGCCCGAACATCGATGTGGGCGCGATCGACATCTCGGCAGCGCTGCCGGCGTCGTTCACTCTCCCAGCCGCCGACGCGCCTGGGCTCACGCTCACGGCGGCGACGCGCCCGATCCTCGGCTCGACCTGGTCGCTCAACGTGACCAACGTTCCCGCGACCGGCACGCTCGGCGTCGACATCCTCGGCTTCACCGATCCGGGCTTTGACGACCTCACATTCCTGGGTCTGCCCGGCTGCGGCCTGCGCTCGTCGCTGGAAGTGGTGAGCCCGTGGGCGCCGACCGGTGCCTCGCACAGCTACCTGCTCGCCATTCCGCCGAGCCCATCCCTCGCGAACCACCACCTGTTCACGACTGCGGCGGTGTTCGTGCCCGGCGCCAACGCGTTCGGAGCGGTCACGGCGAACGGCATCGACGGCAAGCTGGGCAACTACTGATCGGCGTGGCGGGTGAGGGCGACGATCGTCGAGCGGCCGCCCCGCCGCTGCCGCCGCCGATCAGGCCAGCGCGGCGGCGAGCCGCTGCAACGCCGGCTGCGCCCAGACGCGAACTGCAGCATCGCTGGCCGCCGCCTTGCCCCACGCCGACACGTCGAGCCCCAGCATCGTCATCGGCCCCGCCGCGAAGGCCTTGAGCGACAACACGGCGGCGCGCGCCGGCCACGCCAGCAGCACCTCGCAACGCGACCGGCAGAGAACGTGTCCAACCAGGCGCTCGCCGCCCTCGATGGCGATCTCGAGCGCGCTGCCGGCAGCGAGTTGACTCGGGCCGGTCGTGCGGCCGAGCCACTTCGACAAACCGGCCGGCGTCGTGAACAACGGCAGCAGCCGTTCCCACGAGAACCCCGGGCCGGCCGGCTGCATCACCAGCGAATGGATGCGCGCGCCGCCGTGCGCCTCGTGCACTTCGAGCCAATGCTTCAGCGTGTGCGTCGCCATCAACCAACCCGATTCGGTGCCTTCGAACTGCGCGGCGGACTCCGGGCCTTCCCCGAATCCCGAGTTGACCAGGCGCATGCGGGTCGTGCCGCCGCGATGTTCCATCTCCACTTCCAGCAGCCACGCTCGCCCCTGGTACTCGCCGCCAGTGACGAAGTTCTTGCCCGGTTCGGCTTCGAGCACCGGCTGCGGCACCTCGAACTTCATCGCCTCGAAGTACCACTGCACGACTTCGCCCTTCCTGGCAAAGCCCGTGGCGCGATCGACGAACCACTGCGCGATGCGCTGCGGATCGGCCCAGGCGCTCCAGACGCGATCCGCGGCAGCGGCGATGTCGAGTTCTTGACGGATGGAACGGCCGGTGTGTTCGTGCTTCTTCATGGGAGTACGGTGGCAATCGGGTGGCAGCCAACCAGGAGACGAAAGCGTTGGAGTCGCACGCGCGATCTTGGCCGCGCCGGCTCGGTCGGTTCGCAGTGCCTGGCGACGACCTCGGCGACCGCTTTCGACATCGCGGCGGCGAAGGCCGCGCGTTGGTCGGGGCTGGCGAACGTGATGTCGGCGTCGATGGCGAACACGGGCACCGTGGCGCCGTCGGTTGCGGCAGCGCGGCTGGCCGCGGCCAGTTCGTGCTGCAGACGCGAGGCGAGCAACAGCAGCGCCGCTGGCCCCGCCGCCGCATTCGCCGCCGGCTGCAGTTCGGCAGTGGCATCCGGGCCGAGCAGCCCCGGCGTCAGCACGAAAGCCCGCGCCGTCGCCTGCCACAACTGCTCTTGCAGGCCACGGCGCTGGCGGCGACCGGCGCGCCGCAAGAAGCCCGCCTTCGCCAGTTGGCGCACGTGGTAGTTGACGCGTTGCCGCGGCAACCCGAGCCGGACGGCAAGGCCGGTGGCCGACAACGGCTCCCTGGCCAGTTCGAGAATCTGTGGGCGCGGCGCCACCAGCACCACGCGCGAGCGATGGTGATCGTCGACGACTCCGAGGGCGCGTTCGGCGGCAGGCATGGCGGCATCATCGTATTGACAACTGTTTTTGTCAATACAGCTCACGCCGGCCGCCGCGACTGCCGGTGTCATCCTGAACGAATCTGCGGCCCACTTCGCGCGATTTCCCCGCCAGTGGCTAGCCTTCGCCGCCGTCGATGATCTTCTCCGAACCGCGCTTCCTGCTGTTCTTCCTGCTGGTGTTCGCGGTGCACTGGTCACTGCGCAACAACCAGGCGCGCAAGCACTTCCTGCTCGCCTGCAGCCTGTACTTCTACGGCTTTTGGGACTGGCGCTTCCTTGGCTTGATCGTCGGCTGTGCGGCGATCGACTTCATCGCTGCAGGGAAGATCAAGGCGGCGCAGGCCCGCGGCGAGAAGGGCTTTGGCTGGATGCTGACGAGCCTGGTCTACGACCTAGGCACGCTGGCCTTCTTCAAGTACTTCGACTTCTTCGCCGACAGCGCCGGCGACACGCTGCGTTGGCTCGGGCTGCCGGTCAGCGATCTGACCTTGGGCATCGTGCTTCCCGTCGGCATCAGCTTCTTCACCTTCCAGGCGATGAGCTACACGATCGACGTCTATCGCGGTCGATTGCAGGCGGTGCGGCGGTTCGACGACTTCCTGCTGTTCATCACGTTCTTTCCGCAGCTGGTCGCCGGCCCGATCGTGCGCGCCTCCGACTTCCTGTTCCAACTCGAAACGAAGCGTGAGTTGGCGAAGGTCGACGTGCACAACGCACTCGGCCAGTTCTTGTCCGGCTTCATCAAGAAGGCGGTCATCGCCGACATGATCGCCGGCCCTGCCGACGTGGTGTTCAAGGACCCTTCCGCCTATGACGCCGGCTCGATCTGGATCGCCGTCGTCTGCTACGCAGTCCAGATCTACTGCGACTTCTCGGGCTACTCCGACATGGCGATCGGCACCGGCCGCCTGCTTGGCTACGAGCTCTGCAAGAACTTCGACTTCCCCTACCTCGCCACCAGCATCACCGACTTCTGGCGGCGCTGGCACCTCAGCCTGTCGACCTGGCTGCGCGACTACCTCTACATCACGCTCGGCGGCAACCGCGGTGGCCGGTGGTTCACCCATCGCAACCTGATGCTGACCATGCTGCTAGGCGGTTTGTGGCACGGGGCAGGCTGGAACTTCGTGATCTGGGGCGCGATCCACGGCACGGCCCTCGTCGTCCACAAGGAATGGGTGCTGCGGTTCGGCACCGGCAAGTTGCCCTTCGTGTCCCGCCTGGTGACCTTGTACGTCGTGTTGGCGGCATGGATCTTCTTCCGCGCCCAGACCTTCGACCAGTCGTGGACGATGCTGAAGGCCTGGCTGTGGTTCGAGTCCCCAGGAGTCAAGGTGGTCAAGCTGTGGTCGCCAGACCCCGAGACCTGGAGCCTCTTTGGTGCCAGCATGCTCTTGCTGCTGCCGCTGCTCGCCCTGCACATTGCCACCCACTTGCGCACGCATCTCTGGCTGCGCGGGAAAATGCCGGCCTGGCTGGTGACCCTCCTGTTCGGCGTGATCGCCGCGTTGTCCCTAGCCTTCATGCCTCTGCAGGCGCGGCCCTTCATCTACTTCCAGTTCTGAGATCTAGTCGATGTTCATCCGCTCGGCCCTGCATACCGCGCTCTTCCTCGGCGGACTGCTCAGCACCGCCGCCTGGCTGCGCAGCCTCGACACCCTGCCGTGGTGGAGCTTCACGCGCTCGCGCGTGCACCATGCCGCCAGCCAGCTGACCAGCCACGACACGCTCTTCTTTGGTAGCAGCCGCTTCAACTTCGGGCTGATTCCGTCGGAGTTCGACGAACGCATGAAGGAGCTGGGGCTGACAACCAAGGCGTTCAACGTGTCCAACAGTGGCACACGCACGCACGACATCAGCGAGCTTGCGCAGTGGTTTGCCGCGCAGCGCCCGTCGACCATCCGTCACGCGATCATCGAACTCTGGGATTGGGATCCTGGCGAAGTCGGCACCAATTGGATGACGGACATTCGAATCGAAGCGCACACCCTTCGCCAATTGCCGCACCGATTGCAGTCGATCCTGCTGCTCAATCCCACCTTCGGGGCCAGAGCGGAGAAGGCGTATTTCGCCCTGTGCCACACAGCGGTCAACTACCTGCGCATCGGTCAGGGTCCACGCCTCGTCGAAGACTGGTTGTTGTCCACCCAGGGGAAGCCCCCCCTCGGCGCCTGGCCTGTGCAGGATGGTGGCTGGAAGGACGTCGTCGCGATCGCCTGGCCGGCCACCGTCGCCGAGCACAAGGCAATGGTGGCCAATCCCAAACCAACCGACGACATTCTGGCCCACCGACTGACCCAGAACGTGCTGCCGGTGCTGCTCCCCGGCTGGAACGACGCCGCATTCGATCAAATGGACCGCGCGCTTCGCGCCGCCGGCATCGAACCGATCTACGTGACACCACCCCAGCTGGGCAACTTTTTCCAAGGACGCGGCGCCATACCCGAACTCGCCAAACGCGCGATCGTTCTCGACCTGGACGATCCGAAGGCACACCCGGAGCTGTTCCGGCGCGAACTGTGGTACGACCGCTCCCATATGAATCGTGAAGGGGCGAAGTTCTTTTCGCGCTATCTCGCCGAACAAGTGCACACAGCCTTGGCGAAGCGACCACACTGAGGAAGGTCCAACGGCTGCGGCATCGCCACCTGTTCCGACCGCAGATCCGCGAACAGGCACCCGCCCAAGGCAGCATGGCGGCTCCGCGAGAAGGGCGCTAGCCGACTCTCACCGCTGCTGGCTGGCCACGCCAGCTCCGAGCCGCTTCGCCAGCACCTGCTGCGCGCGCCGCAAATCGTCCGGCGACTCGCGCGTGTCGACCCACAGCCAACGGTCGAGCCAGCCGCGCCCCTTCAGCATCGCCAGTTCGCCAGGTTCGGGAGCATCGTCGAGCCACACGAACGCACCATCGGCGGGCAAGGCTTCCGTGCGCAGCGCACGCCACTCCGCCGCGCGCACCTTCGCCGCCAGCGCCAGCAGGCGTTCGCGGTCGCTGGCCCGCGTGTGCTGCACGAGGTGATCCAGCACGGCGCGCGCATCGCCGCGGCCTTGCGGAGCGAGCCAGAACACATCGGCGCGGGGCAGCACGAACGCGAGCAGTTCGAGCGCGTGGTCGGCGAGCGCCAGGCGGCTCGGCCGGTCGCGATCGCAACCGAGCAACACGCCGTCGACGTCGAGGAATACCTTCACGAACCACCGCCCCAGTGCGGCGGCGGTGAATCGTGCGGCTCGATCGCTTCGCCCGCGTCGCTGCGCTGCCGCTTGATCTGCAGCACCAACGCCTCGACGTTGGCCTGCAGGCGCTCGATCGTGCGCTGGTGCGCCGCGAGTTCGCCGCTCAACGCATCGACGGTGTGTTCGAGCATCGCGACCTTGCTCTCGAGTTCGACCAGGCGATCGGGCATGCGGGCATCATGACGGCAGAACGTCCCCGTGCCAGCCTCGCGCGCATCGGCTGGCGACACCGCCGGCAGCGCGCGCCTGATGCGCACTTCCCGTCGCACTGCCTCATGCCGCAACTCCCCACGCCCACCTGCCCGCCGAACTGCCGCATCACCGAAGTCGTCGCGCTGGCCCGCCGCGAGCGCGGAATGCGACCGAAAGTCGCCAGCACCTCCCGCTCCACCGACTGCGCTCGGCGGCATCGTCCTGCCTGCTGCCGCTCACGGGATCCAACCTGGCAACGCCGCCGCCTGCTGCAACCACGCCACCATCTGCGCCTCGTCGCGCAGATCGGTTTCGTACAGATCGAGGTACCGCACCTCCTTGCTCTTGCTGGCTCCGGGCGGCATCGGCTGCAGCAAGGTGCCGCGGAAGAACGCGATCTTCAGGTAGCGCGTCAACGCATGGATGCCGAGGAACCAACCCTGGCCTTCGATGCCATAGAACGGCGAGTTCCAGCGCACCGCCTTCTGCACTTTCGGCACCGCGCGCACGACGAGCCGATCGAACCAGCGCGCGGTTTCGACCTTCCATCCCGGCAGCGCCTCGATCCATGCCTGCACCGGCGCATCCCCATCAGCCTTCGCGATCTGCGGGTTGCCGCCGCTGAGCAGCCGCACCCTCGCCGGACGCTTCGAGCGCGGGACCGGCTTCGTCTTGCCGCCCGGCGACTTCTTCTTGGCGGGACTTCGGCGCGGGCGCGGGGATCGGTTGGCCATGCGGTGCTCCCAGGTGCCGTGAGTGTCGCAGACCAATGCGAACCGCGACAGGATCCTGCATCGCCGCCGCTCCCGGATTTGCCTGGACCGGAAAGGCACGTGGTGCCACGACCGCAGGCCGGCCATGATGCGGTGATGGGTCAGCAGAGGCGCTCCACCACGTTCAGTGTCACGATCCCGCCGGACATGGCCGAGGCCGTCTTCCAGCAAGTGAAGCAGGGCCACCACGGCTCCCCGGGAGCGGTCATTCGCGAAGCGCTGCGGCAGATGCTGAAGCTCGACGAGGACGGCGTGCCGCTCGAAGCGCCGCCAGCACCGGCGACGGAGACCGAACCGAAGTGGAAACAGCGCGGCGGCTCGCGCATGCGCAACGACTGAGCTGCGGTCGGGGCATCGCCGACCCCGGCCTGCTCGCGGCCATGGCGCCAGTGACCGGGCAAAGACAGCACACTGTCGGACCGCCGACAGCATGGCCAGAACGGGCCAGCCTTGCGGGCATCGGGCCCGGCACGTCTTTCGCAGGCAACGGGAGTGCGTAGTCTCGTGCCCATGTTCTGCCTGCCAGCCCAAGGAACCGGACGTGGCCGCGTGGTCGTGTTCGTGCCGCGCTGGCTGCCACCCGATCCGGCCGGCGTCGGCCTGCCCTATCGCGTGTTTCCCGTGGTCAGCGCCCTGCAACGCGCGGGATACGCCGTGGACCTGTGCCTCGAAGTGCACACGGCGGCCGACGATCCGCAGGTGGCGGCGCGCCTGAGCGGAGCGACTGCGGTGGCCGTGTGGTTCGCCGAACTCAATCCCGGCATGCAGTTGCCCGGCATGACCGCGTTCCTGGCGATGGCGAAGCGCGTGGCACCGACGGTGCCACGACTGTGCGGCGGTGGCTTCGTGCCGGTGTTGCCGACTGCGTTCGACGGCGAGGGCCTCGCCGAGTTCGTGCGCAGCGAAGAAGTCGGTGCCCTGGCCAGCGCCGTCGCCGCCTTGCGCGGCGAGGCGCTGCCTGCGCGCCAGCCGTTCGGTGTCGAAGCACTGTTCGACATGGACCTGTCGTCGTTCCTGGTGCCTGGGTCGCTGTTGTTCCGCAACGCCGAGCCGTCACTGCAGATCCCGACCGGACAAGGCTGCGGCAAGCACTGCACCTTCTGTTTCTACGAAGCGACCCAGGCGCGCCTGCTGCCGGCGGCACAAGTGGCCGAGTTGATGGTGCATTGCCACCACCGCCTCGGCGTGCGGCAGTTCCAGCTCGGTGAACTGGACTTCCTCACGGCGCCGAAGCGGGCGCTCGAACTGGCCGAACGCCTGCGCGCAGCGGGCTTGCCGTTGCGTTGGTTCGCGTTGGCGTCGGTGCAGGACGTGCTAGCGATCGGCGTCGACGGCCTGCGCAGCCTGGCCGCTGCGGGACTCGACAGCCTCGAGCTCGGATCCGAGACCGGCACCGACGACGGCCTGCTCCGCCTGAGCAAGCGCTTCACCGTCGCCGACGTGCTCGAAACCCAACGCCGCCTGCGCGACGTGGGAGTGCGTCCCGTGCACAACATCCTGCTCGGCTGGGTCGGTGAGACGCGCAAGCACCAACACGGCACCCGCCGTCTGGTGCACCAACTGGCGACGATCGATCCCACCACGCTGTTCCATTTCCGCCTGTACCAGGCGATGCCGGGCACACCGATGGGAGAGGCAGCGCTGCGCGCTTCGCCGCCCCTGCCGCACAGCCTGTCGGCATTGGCAGCCTGGCGCCAACACCAGCAGCGGGCGATGCCGTGGCTCGCTCCGGCGGAGGAGGCCCGGGTCCGCTTGTGGTGCGAGCAGTTGCTGCCGCGTGCGTATGGCGAAGATGTCGGCGACCACTCCCTTCGCCGCCGCTGGCTCGAACGCATCGCGCGGTTGCGCTGCCGCACCGGCTTCGGGCGGCTTCGCGTCGAAGAACGCTGGCTGGCCGGAACCGGCGGCGCGCGCGCTACCTGGCTGCCCTGACCCGACCGTGTCGCTGCAGCGACTGCGCATCGACATCCACGAGCAGCGCCACGCGCGGCCGCGTGCCCGCGTGCACGACCTCGTGTTCGTGTTGGGCGAGGAACGCGAAGCACCGGCCCGCCTCCCAACTGCGCCACTCGCGTTCACAGCGGAACCGCGCCTCGGGATCGACTTCGAGACCGAGGTGGATGCGCAGGAACCCGGGCTCTTCGTGGTCGCGGTGGGCCGCGACACGCGCTCCCGGCGCCATGCGCGACAGACACACGGTGTAGACACCCGGCAGTTCGGTGGCGACGCGAGCGATCGCCGGACACTGGCGCCGATGCGCGCCGAAGTCGGTGTGCAGCCATGGCGGCACGTACTTCATCACCAGGGGCACGATCGACGCACCCTGGGCGTAGTTGTGCACCGGCGGCGCCCATTCGATCCACTGCGACGCCGGCAGCGCCTGCATCTCGGCGAGGAACTCGCGCCAATGCGACTCGAGGAACGCACACCAGGGATCGGGAACCGGATCGACGAACATGGCGACATTCCCAGTCTAGTGCTTCGCCTTCACCGCGGGCGCGGTTCGTGTTCGACCCGGATCCGCCCATCGCCATCACGGACGACGTTGGCGACGCCTCCCAAACCGCTGGTCACGTAGCCATCCACGACGCGTTCGGGATGCAGGAGGAGCGAGCCATCACGGTCGAACCAGACCCGGACCTGCCACGTCGCCTGCGCCGCCACTTCGGGCACGGCGACGTCGACGCCACCACCACGCAACTGCCCCACCGACCACGGTGTCGTCGCCTCGTTGCGGAACACCACGCGGTAGCTCGACCACTCCGCGATCACCAGGGCGACTCCCGCGACGGCAACGAGCCCGCCGCAGCCGACCGTGGCCCCCACCTTGGCGAACGGCAGCCATCGCTGGCGTCCACGCCGAGGGCTCAGGCGCACGCCATTCGCACTGCACAGCAGCACGACGAACGCCACGAAGGGCACACTGCCGACGACGAGACCGCCGGACGCCATGAGCCACGACCTACGCCACCACCACCACGCCGTCACCCACGCGACGCCGACGACGATGGCGACGATCGCGCTGCGGCGCGCGATCGTGTGCCAGACCTGGCCGGGATCGACTTTGGCATCTGCGTTCGCGGCAACCACGGCGTCAGACTACCGCAGCAACCATCAGTCCGTGCCGGCGAGCTGGCGGTGCAGATAGTGCGCCGTGACTTCCCGCGCCTGCGCACTCAGGGGCTGCTTGCGCAACTGCACGAAGATCTGCTCGATCGCGCGGGGCGTGCGCAGGACCTCCTCCTGCGACTTGCCCGCCGCCTGCAACTGCATGCCCAACTCGGTGGCCACGAGCTGCCATTGGGCGATCGCGAAGTGGTGCGTCGTCCAGCCGAGGTACCACGACCAGGTGGTGTAGTAGTCGAAGCTCTTCTCGTTGAACGCGCGCACGTGGGTCGGGTCAGCCCACGCACCCACCGAGAGTTCGTACGGCACGACGATGTCGAGCACGCCGCCGGTCTTCAGCAGGTGCAGCATCGTCGTCATCGCCGTCGTCAGGTCGCGAATGTGTTCGAGCACGTCCTGCGCCAGGATGCGATCGAAGCTCTCGGCCGCCAACGTGACGTGGCCGAACCGTCGCGACGGCAGCTTGACGGTGCCCTCGGCCGGAAACGGCTGGCTGATGTCGAACAGGATGTCGGGGCGCCACCGCGGCTCGATGTCGAGGTTGAGCCACTCGGGACGGAAGTTCTTGCCACTGCCCACGTGCAGGGTGGTGGGAACCGCGGGGGCTGCGACCTGGGAGGCCATGTTGCAAACATCGACACGCGGAGGTCCCGACTTGAGACCAGTAGCGGCGGCGCGAGTAGCGGCGGCCGGCTACTTCATCGCGGTTCGGTGCGCTTGTGCTGCTGCAACACGGCCTCCGCCTCGGCGACCCGGCGACGCACGTCTTCCTGCCGCAACGCCTGGAGGGCGGTTGGCATGGTTCTCCGGGAAACGAGCGGAGCAACGGGAGGTTGTCCTTCGCGTCGATCGCCGGCAGCAGAGTATGACCCGGCGATGCGCAACAGTCCGCTGCGTCGTCTCGTCCCGTGGCTGGTCGGCATCGCTGGCGCCACCGCTTCGATCCAAGCCCAGACCGCCGGCCACGCCCCTGCCCCCAGCCAGCCCGTGTTCGTCGATGGGCAGGCGCAGGTGGTCCCGGCATTCAACGATCCCGAGACCTGGATCCGGCACTTCCTGTGGGTCGAAGCCTCGTTCGACTCCGACGGCGATGGCAAGAAGGACCGCTTGCACGTCTCGGTGACGCGGCAGAAGCAGACCGACACCGAAGGCCTCAAGGTGCCGGTGGTCTACGAGACGAGCCCGTACTTCGCGGGCACCGGCAGCAACGACAGCCGCTGGTTCTGGGATCCCAAGCACGAAGTCGGCGCCAAACCACCGATGCACGAGCCGAGCCCGGCGATCGCCGTGGGCAAAGGCCCGGGCATGATCAGCAACACCGAAGTGCGCACCTGGGTGCCGCGCGGTTTCGCCGTCGTGCACTCGTCGTCGCCAGGAACCGGCTACTCCCAGGGTTGCCCGACCGTCGGCGGCGACAACGAGTCGCTGGCCCCCAAGGCGGTGATCGACTGGCTGTGTGGGCGCGCCAAGGGCTACACGACGATCGACGGCAACGTCGAGGTGAAGGCGGCGTGGTGCAGCGGCAAGGTCGGCATGACCGGCACCTCCTACAACGGCACGCTGCCGCTCGCCGCCGCCACGACGGGCGTCGAGGGCCTCGAGGCCATCATTCCGATCGCGCCCAACACTTCGTACTACCACTACTACCGCAGCCACGGGCTCATCCGGCACCCCGGTGGCTACATGGGCGAGGACATCGACGTCCTCTACGACTTCATCAACAGCGGCAACCCCGAACGACGCGCCTACTGCGACAAGAAGGTGCGCGACGAAGAGATGCTCACGCGCTTCGACCGCGTGACCGGCGACTACAACGAGTTCTGGGCCGGCCGCGACTACCTCAACGACCTCGGACCGATGCGCACGCCGACGCTGATGGCGCACGCGTGGAACGACTGGAACGTGATGCCCGAGCACAGCGTGCGGATCTACGAAGCACTCAAGCAGAAGGGCGTGCCCTGCATGGCCTACTTCCACCAGGGCGGCCACGGCGGCCCGCCGCCGCTGGTGCTGCGCAACCGCTGGTTCACGCGCTTCCTGTACGGCATCGACAATGGCGTCGAGAAGGACCCGAAGAGCTGGATCGTGCGCGAGGACCAGAAGGCCGACCAACCGACCGCCTACCCCGACTATCCGCATCCGGAAGCGAAGATGGTCGCACTGCATCCGCACCCGGACGGAGCGTCGGTGGGCGAACTTCGCACCGAGGGCAAGTCTGGCCGCAAGACCGAGACCCTCGTCGACGATGTTGCCGTCGCCGGCGCCGAGCTGGCCAAGGCCGCGACGTCGCCGCACCGGCTGCTGTACGCGACCCCACCCCTCGTCGACACCTTGCACGTGTCGGGCACGGCGCGATTGACGGTTCGCGTGGCGAGCAGCAAACCCGCCGTGAACCTGTCGGTCTGGCTCGTGCAGTTGCCGTGGACCGAGGGCCTCATCACCGACTCGGTGATCACCCGCGGCTGGGCCGATCCGCAGAACCACGCCTCGTTGACGGAGAGCAAGCCGTTGACGCCGGGGCAGTCGTACCAGTTGACGTTCGACCTGCAACCCGACGACCAGGTGCTCGTGAAGGGCAAGCGGCTCGGCCTGATGCTGTTCTCGAGCGACCGCGACTTCACGCTGTGGCCGGCGGCGGGCACCGAGTTGACGTTCGACCTCGACGCCACCTTCCTCGAACTGCCGGTCGTCGGCGGCAACGCGGCGTTCCAGAAGGCGATCGGCGCGGTGCGGTGATTCTCAGCGGGTCGCGCTCGGCGCCAACGTCGCGCGCTGCGCATCGCAACGCGCCCGCAAGTCCGCCAGCGTCGCCGCCTGCGCTGCGTCGGCGGCGAGGTTGTGCACCTGCGCGAAGTCGGCGACGTGGTCGTACAGCTCTTCCGGTGCCGGCGTCTCGTCGATCCAACGCAGGTAGGTGAACTGCTCGGTGCGCACGCCTTCGCTGCGCGGAATGCGCGCGTGCACGAAGCGGTGCTCGTAGAAGAACGAACGTCGCCAGTCGGCGGGCGCGTCGCCAGCGAGCACCGGCCGCAGGCTGTGGCCCTGGTGCACTGCCGGAATCGCGACGCCGGCGAAATCGAGCAGGGTCGGCGCCAGATCGACGTTGAGCGCCATCGCCGCCGAACGCACGCCGCGGCGGGCCTTCGCCGCGCGGGGATCGACGACGAGCAGCGGCACCCGGATCGACGGCTCGTACGCATACCACTTGTCGGCGAACCCACGCTCGCCGAGGAAGTAGCCGTTGTCCGACGTGAACACGATGATGGTGTCGTCGGCCATGCCGCGCGCCGCCAGGGCGGCGCGCAACCGGCCCACGTTGGCGTCCACGGCCGCGATGAGCCGGTGGTACCCACGCACCATGCGCTGGTACTTGTCCGCTTCGTCGAAGCGCCAGCCAAAGCGCACCCGGCTCTCCGACCGGCGCAAGAACTCCGGCAAGGTCGCGAAGAACGACGGATCCATCGTCGCCGGCGGCGCGAAGACGACGTCTTCGTACAGCGTGTCGAACGCGCTCGGCCAGACGTACTGGCGCGGGTCGCCGTCGTCGGCATGCGGCTCGTGGAAGCTCACCGACAGACACCACGGCTGGTCGGTGCGGCAGCCGTCGAGGAACGCGAGCGCGCGGTCGGCGGTGCGGTCACAGCGGTGGCGACGTTCGCCGTTGGGGCCGGCAGCGCCCGCCGGCGGCCCACCCAGCGGCTCGAACACGTCGAACATGCGCGGCGTCGCTCCTTTCGCCGCGTTGACGCCGAACTTGCCGATGAAGCCGGTGCGGTAGCCGGCCCGCTTCAGTTGCGCCGGGTAGCTGGCGTCGACGTGCGCATCGCCGAGCGGCGGCGTGCCGAACGTGTAGCCGTGCGTGCCTTCGTACTGGCCGGTGAGGATCGAGGCGCGCGAGGCGGCGCAGATCGCGGTGGTGACGAAGGCCTGGTCGAAGCGAACGCCATCGGCCGCGAGTTGGTCGAGGTGCGGCGTGCGCAGACGGGTGTCGCCCATGCAACCGAGACTGTCCCAACGCTGGTCGTCGGTGACGACGATGAGCAGATTGGGCCGCACGGCATGCTGCCTTGCGCCACTGCAGCCGAGAGCGGTGGCGATGAGCGCGACGAAGGCGCATCGGACGAGGCAACGCAGCATGGCCGCACGATAGCGCGACGGGCTCCCCGGATTGACCAGTGCATTGCCCGGCAGCCCGCCGATCCCGCCCAGAGAAGTTCACGCCGCACACTCGTCGTGAGACACGGCAACCCGACGTTGCCAACGGCCGCACGCGCGCCTGGCCGATGGCAGGGATCGCGCCGCCCGCCGTCGCGCCACCTGCGAGCTACTCTCGCAGGTGATGGCGCCGAACGAGTCCACGCCGACGCGGCCCGGAGGGGGCGACTGGTTGACCGTCGACGTCCAGCGAGGTCGCCGCGTCGCACTCGCCCTGGCCATCGCCTGGGCGCTCGTCGTGTGGTTCCTGATCCCGCACGGCATCGGCACCTCGTGGCGCGAATGCGAAACGCAGGCAATCTCCCGCAACTTCGTGCACGACGGCTTCGACCCGCTGCGCCCGCGCATCGATTGGCGCGGCCTCACCGATGGCGCCGTCGAATGTGAGTTCCCGCTGTACCAGCTGGTGGTCGGGGCCGTGCTCGCGGTCACCGGCATCGTCGAATGGCCCGGTCGCGTGCTGTCGCTGCTGTCGATGATCCTTGGCACCTTGGCCGCGCATCGCCTGCTCGAGCGCCGGGCCGGACCGACCGGAGCTGTCGTCGGCCTCGCGGTCCTCCTGTGCTGCGGCAGCACCCTGATCCTCGGCGCCCGCGTGATGCCCGATGCCACCAGCTTCGCTTGCGGCATGGTCGGTCTGCTGCTGTTGGAACGCTGGCTGCGCACGTCGTCGCGCCTGGCAATCTGCTTCGCCACCCTGGCCATCCAGGCTTCGTGCCTGCAGAAGCCCCTGTCGCTGCAACTCGGCATCGTCATGTTCGGATGGACCCTGGCTTGGGCGCCACGCAAGTCCACCCATCCGCTGCTGTGGGCTTCGTTCGCCATGATCCTGATCCCGGTGTGCCTCTGGCTGGTCCATGGTGCACACCTGCACGCGGAAACGGGGCTCTCGTTCGGTGTGGTCAGCGGCGGCGACAGCAAGTTCCCCGATGCGGCGCACCTGTTCGACCCGGGCACCCACGCCGTGATGGCGTGGTCACTGCTGGCGTTCGGTTGTTCTGCCTTCGGCATGGTCGCGTTTCTGGCGGCGCTGTTGCAACGCCGACTCGGCTTCGCCGACTTCGCCCTGCTCGCCGCCGTCGGCGCCGGGCTGCTGGTGTCGTTCCGCTACAGCCACAATTCGGGGCTCGGGCCGCACTACCACATTTTCGCCGCGTTCGCGGGTGCGTGGTGCGTGGCGATCGCCTGGCCGCGGCGCGCGCCGCTGTGGCTGTGGCTCGCTGTCCTCGTCGGTCTCTGCGCGCAAGGGGCCTGGCGCCTCAAGGACGAACGCGGTGTGCGCATCGTCGTCAACGAACATCCGATCATGGCGGCAGCCAAGGTCGTGCAGTCGCTCTCCGCGCCGGACGATCTGATCGTCGTGCGGTCGGAAAAGCCGCGCGAAGACAAGGAATGGCACAGCGGCAACAACTTCGAAGACCCGCGCCTGCTCTACCAGAGCCGCCGCCACGGCTTCGCGATACCCAGGGAGGAGTTCACCTGGGATCGGCTCGCCGACCTGCGCCGTCTCGGCGCGCGCTTCGCCTTCGACCCGGTGCCAGGTTCGGCGCCGGCGGCCACTGTCACGTGGCTGCGGGCGAATGCCGAACTCGTGTTCGATGCCGACGTGCAGGTCTGGCGGTTCCTGCCGGTGCACTGACGCCGGCCGCGGCAGCACGCGCCGTTGCCGACGGCTTGCCGGAGGAACGCGCGCCCCGATGCGGTGCGGTGACGCGACCGCGTGTCGTTTCCCAGCCAAGGAGCGGCTCGTGGCGACAGCGCGGCGCCCGACCTATGCTGCCGCGATCGACAGGCAGGGATTTCGCCCTCGCCTCACCACCACGGAGCACAACGACATGGCGAAGAAGAACTCGGGCAGCGGCGGCGTCTATCGCGTCACGGAAATCATCGGCACCAGCGCAGTCTCGTGGGAAGAGGCGGCGCGCACCGCCATCGAGACGGCGGCGAAGACGCTGCGCGACCTGCGCGTGGCCGAAGTGTCCAAGCTGGACGTCAAGATCGAGAACGGCAAGGTGGTCGCCTTCCGCGCGCGCGTCAGCCTGTCGTTCAAGTACGAAGGCTGAGCCGCGGCTTGGCATCGTCGCCGGACTTCTCGTCGGCGGCGTCGCAGCGAACGCAGCGCAGCCTTACGCTCGACGGCCGATGACCCCCGTGCCGCCTTCCGGCGTTGGCGATCGACGACCGCTCGCCAGTCGTGACACCGCCCTGGCCAGGCGTGCGTGCCTGGCGCTGGTGGCGCGCGGCGTGTCCCCGAATGCGATCTCGGTGTTCGGCATGTTCGCCGGCATTGCCGCCGGTGCCGCGTTGGCCGCAACGACAGTCGTGCCTGACGCGGCACGACTGCTGTGTCTCGTGGGCGCAGCAGCGATCCAGTTGCGCCTGCTCTGCAACCTGCTCGACGGCATGGTCGCTGTCGAATCCGATAGCGCCTCGGCCTTGGGCGAACTGTTCAACGAGGTACCCGACCGCATCGCCGACACCGCGGTGCTGGTGGGCTTCGGGTATGCGAGCGGTTTCACCTGGCTCGGACTCACCGCGGCACTGCTGGCGATGGCGACCGCCTACGTGCGCGCGCTCGGCAAGGCGCTGACGGGCACCAGCGACTTCGGCGGGCCGATGGCGAAACCGCAACGCATGTTCTTCGTCACGATGGCGGCGCTCTACCTCGGCCTGGCACCCTCCGGCTGGCTGCCGACGGGAACCTGGAACCTGCCTACGCTGGTGCTCGCCACGATCAGCCTCGGTTCGCTGTGGACCGCGCTGCGCCGACTGCGCAACCTTGCCTTGCGCCTGCGCGCCGACGCGCCATGAACGAAGCGACCCTGCAACGCCTGTTCGGCTGGCAGCACGCGTTCGACCATCCCGCCGTGCTCTGGCTGGTCGGCGGCGTGTTCCTGGTGCTCGTGCTCGCGACGGGGCTGGTCGCCGGACTGTCGGCCTCGGGCCGGATCGGGGCAAGCACGCGACTCGAACTGCACCAACGCATCAAGTCGTGGTGGATCCTGGCACCGCTGATGATCGGCCCGGTGCTGCTCGGCGCGGCGTCGACCTTCGCCGCCGTGCTGCTGCTGAGCCTCGGCTGTTATCGCGAGTTCGCGCGGGCGACCGGCTTGTTCCGCGAACACCTGATCAGCGCGCTGGTCGTGCTCGGCATCCTCGCGACCACCTTCGCCGTCGTCGACCACTGGTACGAACTGTTCATGGCGGCGCTGCCGCTCGGCGTCGTCACCATCGCGGGCATCGCGGTGATCACCGATGCGCCGAAGGGCTACGTGCAGCGCACCGCTCTCGGCGTGTTCGCGTTCGCGTTCTTCGGCAACGGCATCGGCCACCTGGGCTACTTCGCCAACGATGTCGACTACCGGCCGATCGTGCTGTTCGTGCTGATCGCGGTCGAACTCAACGACGTGTTCGCCTACGTGTGCGGCCGTTTGTTCGGGCGCCGCAAGCTGCTACCCCACATCAGCCCGAACAAGACGTGGGCCGGCGCGATCGGCGCCGTGGTGCTGACCAGCGCGTTCGTCGCTCTGGTCGGCCCGCACGTGTTGGCAGGGCGTCCCTGCGCCGAAGGCTCACGACTGCTGCTGCTCGGCCTGCTGATCGCGATCGCTGGCCAGCTCGGTGACCTGGTGCTGTCGGCGATCAAACGCGACGTCGGGATCAAGGACTTCGCCGCCACCATCCCTGGCCACGGTGGACTGCTGGACCGCTTCGACAGCCTGGTACTGGTGGCGCCGGCGGTGTTCCACCTGATCGGCTACGAGCACGGCATCGGCCTGTCCTCGGTGCCGCGGCTGCTCACCGGAGGTTGACGTGGAACCCTGGCGACTGCGACCCGCGCGCGACCACGGCATGTCGTTGGAACAGCGAATGGCCAGCACGCGCCGCGAACCCGGCCTGATCGAGGCCATCGGGCAGCGCATCGCCGGCTCCGCCCTGTCATGCCTGTTGCGCGTGTGGCATCGGTTGCAGATCGAAGGCCGCGAACACCTGCCGGCGACGCCACCGTTCATCCTGGTCGCCAACCACACCAGCCACCTGGACGCCCTGGCGTTGACCACGGCGCTGCCGTGGCGGGTGCGGCAATCGACCTATCTGTTGGCGGCCAGCGACGTGTTCTTCGAAACCCCGACCCGTTCCCTGCTGGCCTCGGTGTTGCTGAACGCGCTGCCGATGCGCCGCCAACGCCAGGTGCGGCATGCGATCGAGGATCTGCGCACGCGGCTGGTCGAGGATGCCTTCGGCCTGGTGATGTTCCCCGAAGGCACGCGCAGCGCGACCGGCGCGATGCAGGCGTTTAAGCCCGGGCTCGGGATGCTGGTCGCGGGCACTGCCGTGCCCGTGGTGCCGTGCCATCTGGAGGGTGCGTTCGCAGCCTGGCCTCGGCAGGCGCGGTTGCCGCGGCCCCGGCCCGTGGTGCTGCGCATCGGCGCCCCCCTGCGCTTCGACAATGCCAGCGACGACCGGGACGGCTGGGCCACCGTGGTGCGCACTGCCGAAGCGGCGGTCCTCGGGCTTACGGCTCGCAGCCGGTCCTGAACGCTCCAAGGTGAGCGGGCGATCGATCGCGCGGCCCACTCCCTTGACGGCAAGGGCCAGAAATGCGCAACTTCCCGAATGCGTATCTCCCTCGCCAATCTGTCCCTCGTCACGCTCGCGTCGATTGCCGCCGCGCAATCCAATGCGATTCCCGGCACGGACGTCAATCTCTACGACGTCTACAGCCCCACGATCTACGGTCGCCGCGGCCCGGCCTACCCGAATGGTGAAGTCGCGGTCGGATTCGGCCATGCGTTCTGCAACGCCGGCACCGTGCACGTGCCGTGGGCGACGTCGCCGACGACCGGCGGCCTGATGACCGACGTGCACTTCAAGATCGCGTTCATGCTGGCCCGCGAAAGCAACGGCCGCATGGTCCAGGTGAAGGTGTCGGAGAACTTCGTCAAGCACTCGCGCGTCACCTACAACCTCGGCTCGAGCCAATGCGGCACCTGCCAGTCGGGGCCGACGAGCACGTTCCGCATGGGCTGCTACGACGCCTACACCACCGGCTTCAACGGCAACCGTTTCAACCTAGGCCCGTCGAGTGAACTCGATCCGTGGACCGGCAGCTGGAATCCCGTCGGCAGCTACTTCGACCGCGGCGACCCCGCGGTGGCCGGCCCTGCGGCTTCCGATGGCACCCAATCGTTGACGAACACGCAGATCAACACCTGGGATGCGCTGAAGAACCGCGGCGTCATTCCGGAAAGTGAATTGAGCCAAGGCGGCACGTTCTACGCCCAGGTTCACCTCGTCTGCGAAGGCGAGCCGGTCGCCAACCGCGGCAACAACCAGTTGTCGGAGTTGTTCCCCATCACGTGGAGCGGCACTGCGTGGCAGGCCGGCACTCCCAGCCTGCCGGTGCAGGGCTCGGTGCTCAATCGGTGGACCGGTTCGGTCCGCAACACGGCCGGCAACGGCCTCGACGACGGCCGCTTCCTGGTGGCATCGAAGGTCACCGGCCCGGTCAACGGTGTCTACCACTTCGAGTACGCGGTGCACAACATCGACAACGCCCGCGGCGGCGCGTCGCTGAAGCTCCCGCTGCACCCGGACGCACAGCTGACGGCGGTCGGCTTCCGCGACATCGACGGCAACCCGCTCAACGATTGGACCTGGTCGCGCAGCGGCAATGAGCTGTCGTTCATGGCGACGGGCACCAACTCGCTCGACTGGAACACCATCTACAACGTCTGGTTCGACGCGACCGTCGCGCCGACGACGAGCACGGTGGTCATCGACCAGGCCCGCGTCGGCCCGGGTGCGCTGTCGGTCGTCGTTCCCGCCGAAGTGCCGAACGGCGCCTTGTCGGCAGCGGTTGCCTCGGTTGGCACGGGTTGCTTTGGCCTCAGCCTGACGTCCACGCGGCCGGTGCTCGGCACCACGGCGCAGATCACGACCTCGGGTATCCCTGCGGGCACGCCGCTCGGCGCCACGATCCTGACCCTGACGCCGGCGCCGGCTCCGATCGACCTGACCGTGATCGGCATGCCGACGTGCTTTGCCTACGTGCTCGATGGCGTCAACGAAGTCTGGCTCAACCCGGTCAGCACCGCCCAGGTGCCGCTCGTGGTGCCGAACTCCGCGCCGCTGATCGGAGTGATCGTCGGTACGCAGTCGATCTCGATCAGCCCGCCGCTGACGCCGCTCGGCTTCATCACGTCGAACGGCGCGTTGCTGATGATCGGCGCGCAGTAGCGCCAACGCCTCGCGCGGCGCGATCGCGCCGCCGCCCCGTTCTCGCGTTCCTGGCCGCCTCAGCGCCGGAACGCGACGAACCGGTGGCTGCGAGCCGGCACGGTGATCGTCACCGACACCCGGCCTCGCCCATCGACCGGTAGCGCCCGTTGCGCGTCGCCGAAGTCGGCGGTCACCGTGCGCTCGATGCCGGCCAACGACAGATCGAGCAAGAGGGTGCGCTCCGCGTCCTGCGCCAGCGGGTTGTGCACGACCAGCATCGCCGGCGTCGGCAGCCCGGGGGCAACGTGCAGCAGCCAGTCGATGTCGCGCCCGTCCGGCCGCCGCCCGTGCAGCACATCGGCTTCGAGGATGGGTCGGTTCGTGCGGAACCACGTCGTCCACGTGCGCACCGCATCGCGCACGCGTGGGGTGTCGTAGAGCCGGGGCCCGCGCCAGCACGCCTGCACTCCCGCCCCGAGCAAGTTGGCGAACCGCGCCTCGTAGTGGTCGAGATGCGCGTCGAGCGGTTCGATCGTCGCCGCCGGGCCGCCACCGTGGTACTCGCTCAGCGGCACGAACATCCACCCCATCGTCACCGCCTTGGTCCAGGTGCCGTCGAACACGTTCTGCCGCTCGATCAACAACTGGTCGGCACGCGGCAACGACCAGTTGGTCTCGCGGTAGCCCATGCCCGTCTTGTTGGCACCGGACAGGAAGTACCAATCGGGAACGTTGAGGTAGATGCCGCGCCCGCGCATCCATCGATACAGGTCGCGGATCGCCTCCCACTGCGTCCACTGCGAATCGGCGTGGGCGGCATGGCCGGGATGCGTGGTCGAAGCACACGTGTCGCCCGGATAGTTGCCATCGTGTTCGAGCGCATCGAGGCCGGTCACTTCGTAGAGGCGCCGCAACTTCGCGAAGTAGCGACGACCCCATTCGCTGCCAAGGCAAGGCGAGTTGTCGTAGCGGGCGAACCCACCGGGCTTGCCGGTGGCGACGTTGACGACGTCGTTGGCGGCGTCGATCGATCGGCTCGCGAGCAACGAATAGCCACCGAGCGCCACGCCCTTGCCGTGCGCGTAGTCGGCCAGTTCCTTCAAGCGGGTCAGGTTCGCTTCGCTGTCGTCTTCGGCGTCGAAGCCGCTGCCGAAGGTCATCAGCACGAGCTCGAACCCGACGGCCGCGGCCTGGTCGATCGCAGCGCGCACACTCGGCGAATCGGCCTGGCGCACGTGGAAGATCAGCGGGTTCTCCTCCACCCACGGCGCCAGGGTGCGGTACATGCGCCGCCGCGCGAGGCCGCGCCGTTCGCGGTCACCGCTCGCGGTGGCGAGTTCGCACACGCGGAACGAATGCCAGGTCGCCGCCGGTGCCACCGTGACCGCGGGCCCGAGCCGCGGCGAACAACGCAACAGGCACGGCGTGCGGCGCTCGTAGTGCACTTGCGTCGGGTAGTCCGGATCGATCTCCCAATGCACCGCCGGATTGTCGGCCACTGCCTCCATCGCACCACCGAACGCGTAGTCGGTCTCCACGTGCAGCGCCCGCAGGTCGCGGTGGCCGACGTCGGGATCGCCGCCGACCGTCGAGCCCGTCTCCACCACCGCCAACAACTCGGCCGCGAAGGCGTCGAGGCGCAGGGCCTTGTCGCCGGCATTGCGCAGCTCGATGCGTTTGCCGAGCACGGGGATGCCGTCGTACAGCTCATAGACGACGCGCACCGTGGCCGCGGGCCCTCCCGCCGGCGCCACGTACTCGAACGCGTAGCCGATGCCGCGTGGTGGCCAGGCGCGCGGCGACGCCAGCCATTCGCGACGCGGCTGCCACGCCAACGGTGCCTCGACCGCGCACGGGCCGTGCGCCACGCACCGGAACGCCTGCGGGTCTTGCTGCAGTTCCGCTTCGGACTCGGCGGTGAGGAAGTTGCGCACCTTCTGGCCGACCAGGCCGCCGACCTTCCATTGCTTGCCGTCGATGGTGACGGTTGCTTCCGGCTGCACGGCGCGCAGCAGCGACGCTCCCGCCACCAGATCGTCGAACGCCACCGTGGCGACGGCGGGCGCGAGGCGCAACCGGCGAGCGACGAGGCCATTGGTCAGCGTGACCGCACTGCCATCGGCCGCGGAGTCGACGCGGGCGCGATACGGCGCGGGATCGACGAGCCAATCGGGCGCGGCCTGCGCCGGCAGCGTCGCGAGGGCGAACAACGACAGCAACGGAGCAAACGCGACGCGGCGAACGGACGGCATCGTCGCACCATACATCTGCCGTCTGCGGCCGCGCGAGCCGGTCCCGATCGTCGCCGCCGCAACGTGGCTCGCTTCCTTCGCCGACGCGGTTACCTTCCGCCCCGCCCATGACCTCTCTCCGCCGCATCGTCACCCATCCCGGCGGCGCCCATCGCGACGACCTGCTCGCCTGCTGCGTGCTCGCGGCGCTGCACGGCTGCGTCATCGAGCGACGCATACCCACGCCCGCGGAACTCGACGATCCCGCGGTCGCCACGGTCGACATCGGCGGCAGTCACGATGCGGCCCGGAACAACTTCGACCACCACCACTTCCCGCGCGAGCATCCGCCAACCTGCGCGCTGAGCCTCGTGCTGCAGGCGATCGGGCTGTACGAGGATGCCCGCACGTTCTGCGAATGGCTCGAACCGGCCGAGTGGTTCGACTCGCGTGGCCCCAAGCGCACCGCCGAATGGCTCGGCGTGCCGCGCCGCGCCGTCGCCCAGCTGAACTCGCCGATCGACGCGACCCTGTTGCGGCGGTTCGCCGCCGCCTCGCTGCACCAACCCGGGGAGACCGTCTACGACTACCTTCGCCTCGTCGGCCAGGACCTGCTCGACTACCTGCGCACCGTGCGCGACCAGCTCGCGTTCGTCGCCCGCCACGGCGAACGCTGGTCGGTCCAGGCCGCGAACACGACGATCGAGACGGTGTTCCTGCCGCGCACCGAGCCTTCGCTCGACGAGCCGTCCGCCGGCGTCGCCCACTTCATCCGCAAGCAAGGGCTCGAACGCGTCGTCGGCGCGATGATCTACCCCGATCGGCGCGGTCCCGGCTACGGGATGCAGCGTTACGAGGACGATCCGCGGCTCGACTTCTCGCGCCTCGAACGGCAAGCCGACGTGCACTTCGCGCACCAGAGCGGCTTCGTCTGCAAGACGACGGCTACCACTCCCGAGCGGCTGCGCGCCTTGCTTGCCCTCGCTGTCATCGGCTGATTACCCGTCCCGCCGGGCCCCGGCGACGCGCATTCCCACCCAGCGAGGGGCCGCGCGCCGCGGCGCCGAGGTAGCATCGGCCGCCGCCATGCCCGCGCCCTCGTCCCGGTTCGTTGCGTGCGTCGCGTTGTTCGCGACGGCAGCCGCCTCGCAACAGCACTGGGCCTTCGCGCAGCCGGAGCGGCCCATGGTGCCAGCCGCTGGCGACGGGTGGGCGCGCAACGAAGTCGATCGCTTCGTCGCCATCGCGCGCGACGCCAACGGCCTCACCGCCAGCGCCCAGGCGAGCCGCGGCGAACTGCTGCGGCGCGTCACCTTCGACCTGACCGGCCTGCCGCCGACGCTCGCCGAGCTCGAAGCGTTCGAAGGTGACGAGCGGCCCGATGCCTACGAACGCGTGGTCGATCGCCTGCTCGCGAGCCAGGCCCACGCCGAGGAGAACACGCGCATCTGGCTCGACCTGTCGCGTTACGCCGACACCAGCGGCATGCAGCGCGACCAGGTGCGCGCGCTGTGGCGCTGGCGCGACTGGGTGATCGACGCGTATGCGGCGAACATGCCCTTCGACCGCTTCGTCACCGAGCAACTCGCCGGCGACCTGCTGCCGGAAGCGAGCGAGGCGCAGCGCATCGCCAGCGGCTGGAACCGCAACAACCCGACCTCGGACGAAGGCGGCCTGATCCCCGCGGAGTATCTGGCGCGCTACGCGATGAACCGCACCGACACCTTCGGCACCGCGGTGCTCGGCTTGACGGTGGGTTGCGCGCAGTGCCACGACCACAAGTCGGATCCGCTGACGCAACGCGACTACTTCCGCCTGCTCGGCTACTTCGGGTCGTTCGCGGAGGAGGGCAACGACGGTGGCGCGCTGGCGGCAGCCCCGAGCATGCAGGCGCCCCGTGCCGAGGAAACGGCGGAGCGGCTGCGCCGACGGCAATCCGCAGCGACGGCGTCGGCGGCGTGGACGGCAGTGCAGTGGACCACCCTGCCGCTGCGGCCCACGGCCGTCGAGGCCGCGTTCACGCCGCGCGACGACGGTTCGTTGCTGGCCACCGGTGCGGTGCCGCCGCACGCCGACTACGAACTCGAGGGCACGAACGCCGCGCCCGGTGTGCGCGCGCTGCGCCTGCTGGCGTTGCCCGACGACACCTTGCCGGCGCGTGGGCCGGGTCGGGCCGAGAACGGCAACTTCGTGCTCGGCGAGATCGAGCTCTACAGCGAGACCGACGGCCGCAGCGAGCGGCTGGCGATCGCCAGCGCCGATGCGGACTTCGCGCAGCAGGGGTTTCCCGCCGCCCATGCGATCGATGGCGATCCGCTGACCGGGTGGGCGCTGAACGGCCGCCACGAATCGACGGCGCTGCATCTCGTGCTCGCCGCCCCGGCACCCGCGGGCCGCCTGCGCGTCGTGCTCCGGCAGCAGAGTCGCCACCACCAGCACGTGCTCGGCCGCTTCCTCGTGCAGACGACGACCGCGGCCATCGAAGCCCCGCTCGCCGCCCATCGGGCAGCGACGACGGACTTGCAGCAGTTCGAAGCCGCCCTGCCGCTCTGCATGGTCAGCGGCGACCTGCCGACGCCGCGGCCGGTGCACGTGCTGTTCCGCGGTCGCTACGACCAACCCGGGGACCGCGTCGAGACCGGCACGCCGACCTTCCTGCCGCCGTTGCCCGCCGGCGCACCCGCCGACCGCCGCGCTCTCGCCGCCTGGTCGTTCGCGCCCGAACAGCCGCTCACCGCGCGCGTCGCCGTGAATCGCATCTGGCTGCGCCACTTCGGCCGCGGTCTCGTCACCACGCCACACGACTTCGGCGTGCGAGGCGCCCGACCGAGCCATCCGGAACTGCTCGCCTGGCTCGCGTGCGAGTTCGCCGCGAACGGCTGGGACGAACGGCGGCTGCATCGGCTGCTGGTGCTGTCGGCGACGTACCGGCAAAGCGCCATCGTCGATGCCGAGCGCAGCGCCCGCGATCCCGACAACGTGTGGTTGGCGCGCATGAGCCGCGTGCGGCTGCCGGCCGAAGCGATCCGCGACCAGGCGCTCGCCACGGCAGGCCTCCTGCTGCACCAGGTCGGTGGTCCGAGCGTGCGCATCCAGCAACCGCCCGGCATCTGGGAAGCGATCGCATTGCCCGGCAGCAACACCGAACACTACAAGGCGGACACCGGCGACAGCCTGCGCCGCCGCAGCCTCTACACGTTCTGGAAGCGCACGGCCGGCCCGCCGCTGCTGTTGACGTTCGATGCACCGAGCCGCGAGACCTGCGTCGTCGAGCGCCAGGCGACGACGACGCCGCTGCAGACCCTCGCGATCTGGAATGACGAAGGCATGGTCACGGCGTCGCGCGAGTTCGGGAAGCGGCTCGCGGCGGCCGGCGGCGATGCCGACGATGTCGTCGATGCCGCGTTCCGCCACCTGCTGCAACGGCGCGCAACCGGACCCGAACGCAGCGCGTGTGCGGCGCTGCTCGCCGGCGTCGGCAGCGATCGCGAGCAGGCGCTCGCACTGCTCGCCAGCACGCTGCTGTCCCTCGACGAAGCCATGCACCGCAACTGACCATGCCGATACGCGAGTGGATCGACCGTCGTGCGTTCCTGCGGCAAGCCGCCTCCGGCGCCGCGGCGATGTGTGCCTTCCGGTTGGGAACCGAACCGACGCCGGTGCCGCACTTCACGCCGCGGGCCCGGCGCGTGCTGATCCTGCACATGGTCGGGGCGCCCTCGCAGCTCGACCTGTTCGACCACAAGCCCGCCCTCGCGCAGTGGCACGGCAAGGACCTGCCCGATTCGGTGCGCCAGGGCCAGCGCATCACGACGATGACCTCGGGCCAGAAGAACCTGCGCATCCAACGCAGCAACCGCGTCTTTGCGCAACACGGCCGCAGCGGTGCGTGGATCAGCGACCTGCTGCCGCATATCGCGCAATGCGCCGACGAGCTGGCCATCGTGCGCTCGATGCAGACCGACGCGATCAACCACGAACCCGCGCTGAACCTGATGCAGACCGGGAACGAACTGCCGGGCCGCCCGAGCTTCGGGGCCTGGTTGGCGTGGGCGCTCGGCGCCGACACCCGCGAGCTGCCGGCGTTCGTCGTGCTGCATTCGTCGTGGAGCGGTCCCAAGCAAGACCAGGCCCTCTACAGCCGGCTGTGGGGCTCGGGGTTCCTGCCCGCCGAGCACCAGGGCGTTCTGCTGCGCGGCCAGGGTGATCCGGTGCTGTTCCTCAAGGATCCGGAAGGCGTGTCGCGGGAGGCGCGCGCGCACCAACTGGCCGCGATGGCGAAACTCAACGCCGCGGCGCAGCAACGCCTCGGCGATACCGGCATCGCCGCCCGCCAGCACCAGGCCGAGCTCGCGTTCCGCATGCAGGCTGCGGTGCCCGAACTCACCGACCTTGCCGCCGAACCCGCCCACGTCACGGCGCGCTACGGACCCGACGTGCACACGCGCGGCACCTTCGCCAACAACATCGTGCTGGCACGACGCATGCTCGAACGCGGCGTGCGCTGCGTGCAGATCTACCATCGCGGATGGGACCAGCACCGGGACATCGAACGCGACCTTCCGCTGCAGTGCCGCGACGTCGACCAGCCGATCGCGGCGCTGCTCGCCGACCTGCGGCAGCGCGGCATGCTCGACGACACGCTGGTGCTGTGGACCAGCGAGTTCGGCCGCACGGTCTACGCGCAGGGCAACCCGGACGATCCGAGCTACGGTCGCGACCATCATCCGCGCTGCTTCACCACGTGGCTGGCCGGCGCGGGCGTGCGCCCCGGCCACCAGCACGGCGAGACCGACGAACTCGGCTACAACACGGTGCGCGATGCCGTGCACGTGCACGACCTCAACGCCACCGTGCTGTGGCTGTGCGGCTTCGACCACGAGCGCCTGACGTTCCGCCACGAAGGGCGCGACTTCCGCCTTACCGACGTGCACGGCAAGGTCGTGCGCCCGCTGCTCGCGTGACGCGAGCGCGTGACCTCGAACGGCAGCCCGCCGCGCTCAACTGCAGCTGCCGCAACCGCCGCTGCCACACATGCGCGCCTCGATCGCCTTCGAGGTCGGCGTGATCGACAGCCCGCCGAGCGCCGTGCAGCGCAGCTCGCGCGCCATGCTCTCGCTGATCTGGCGATGCGCATCGAGCACTTCGTCGAGCGGGATCAGATGGTCGTAGCCGGCGAGCGCGATGTTGGCGCAGGCGAACGCATTGGCGGCGCCGGCGATGTTGCGGCCCAGGCACGGCGCTTCGACGCGGTTGGCGATCGGATCGCAGATGAGGCCGAGCACGTTCTGCAGCGCGTGGCTCGCGGCCGACAGCGCCTGGGCTGCATTGCCGCCCATCAGCTCGACCAGCGCCGCCGCCGCCATCGCGGCGCCGGCCCCGGTCTCGGCCTGACAGCCCCCCACTTCCGCCGCGAAGCTCGACCGCGTCGCCACGAAGACGCCGATCAGGCCGGCCGACAGCATGGCGCGCAACGTCGTCGCTTCCTCGCTGCCGAGCACGTCGGCGGCGGCGGTGCAGGTGCCCGGGAACGTCGCGCACGAACCCGCCGTGGGTGCGGCGACGATGACGCCCATGCTGCTCTTCACCTCCATCAGCGCCGTCACGTAGAGGATCGCGCGGTTGAGGATGCCGCCGTCGAGCAGCTTGCCATCCTGCAGCATCGCGGCGAAACGATGGCTCTGGCGCGGCAGGATGCGGTCCTTGTACTCGGTGCCGGCGAGGCCTTGCTGCACGCCGCCGCGCACGATGGCGAGGATCTTGCGCATCTGTTCGAGCACTTCGTTCGCACCGATGCCGCCGCGCGCGCATTCGTACTCGAGCGCCCAGTCGGAGAGCTTGCGCGTGGCCGGATCGGCGCGGCGCACCATCTCGCCGGCATGCAGGAACGGCACCGCGAGGCCCTTGCGCGAGCGCACCGGCAGCACCGGGGCAAGTCGCCGCACGCGCCGCACCGCCGGCAACGCGGCGAGCACCGCCTCGGCGACGAACCCCTGCGCGCAGACGACGACGCGCACCGGGTTCGATCCCGTGATCTTCACGTCGTCGACATCCGCGCGTGCCGCCAACGCCGCCGCCGCACTGCGGCCATCGCCGTCGACGTCGAGCACCGTCACCGCGTAGTCGCCGTACAGCGTCACCGGCGCCCCATCGATCGCGACCACTTCGATCATGCCGCCGCCCGTCGACAACGCGATGAGACGGTGTTCGACGCCGTTCTTGCGCAGGGTCAGCCGGTAGGTGTTCGGGTGCGGATCGTGCAGCGTCGCGATGCGGATCTCGAGCTGGATGCCGGCCGCACGCAACGCCGCCGCCGATTCGGGCAAGCGTGCGTCGTCCGCTTCCCAACCGAGGAACCCGCCGAACAGCCCCATGTCGGAGCCCTGGCTTTCGTGCGTGGTCGCCAACGAGCCTTCGGTGTCGAACTCGAACAGCACGTGGTCGGGCTGACCACCGCACAGGTCGCGCGCGAGGCGTCCGATGCGCACCGACGCGGCGGAATGCGAACTCGACGGACCGCGCATGACGGGGCCGACGACGTCGTTGAAGATGCTGGGTGGCAGGGTGGCGGGCATGGCGGCGTTGGGTTCAGCGGTAGGCGGCGACGGGCTTCGGCACCACACCGAGCTCCGCATGATTGAAGCCGGTGTCGAGCGGCACGTACGGACCGACGCAGGCGACGCTGCGATCGGCAGTGATGCGATCTTCGATCCCCATGCACCAGTAGGCCGCGTTCACCGCGAGCCGCCGCACGCCTTCGCTCTCGAAGTCGGCCCCGCTGCCCATCGTGCAGTGGAAGACGCGCGCCGGGATGCCCTTGTTGCCGGTCCACGTCTTGGTCCATGCCACCGGCAGCGGCTCCTTCGCGGTGTTGGGAGCATCGCCGTGCTTGCGGCCGAGCAGCGGTTGGCCGAGCACGAGCGCCGTGCAGCCCGCGGGCAAGCTGCTGCCTTCCTTGAAGGTGCGGTAGACGTCGGACGGGCCCCACACGTCGGTCACGCCGCGCAGGATCGGATGGCCGAGCTGCTCCGGCACCAGGATCCCGCGCGTGCTGTCCGCGTGCCAATTGCCGTGGTGGCCGAGGAAGGTGCCGCCGAGCACGTCCTCGCCAAAGCGCACCCGCTTGCCGTTGACCTGGTAGGGGAACTCGCCGAGGAAGCCGTGGTTCGCGGTGCGCAGCGCGAAGATGGGCTTGCCGGAATCGAGGTACTCGAGGATGTGCGCGAGCTGCGTCGGGGCCAACGTCATGAACCGCGTGAACAGGATCAGCAGGTCGGCCTTCGCGAGGTGTTCGAGGCCCGGGATGTCGTGCACGATCGTGCGGTCTTCCTGGCGCGTCTTCTGCGTCGGATCGACGAGTCCGTTGTGCTGCACGAACAGCACCGTGCAGTGGAACCCATGGTGCGTCGAGAGGACCCGCGCCAGCATCGGCATCGACTGCTCCGCGCGGTACTCCTGTTCGGCCGCGACGAGCACGATGTGCTTGCCAGCGCCCGGGCCCGAGCCACCGGCATACGTGAGCCAGCGCGCATCGTCGGCCACCGGATGCGGCGGCGGCGGCGGTGGCGACGCACACGCCCCGAGCAGGACTGCGGACACCGGCAAGACGAAGCGGAACAGGGCGCGCATGGCGTTCATGGTCTGGGGATCCGGTTCACGGTGTAGAAGGCGTGCACGTGCAGCAGCGGCGCCCCATCGGCGGAGCGCACCGCGGCGAGATCGAACTCGTGCACGTGCCCGAGCACCATGCCATCGACGACGAGCCGCACGCTGCGGCCGTCGGCGCCCGGCACGGCCGCATTGACTCGCGGCACCGTGCGGTCGACCTCGGGGCTGCCGTAGTGTTCGTGGTAGATGTGCGTGAAGCTGCCGAGCCGGTAGTTCGCCGGCACCGCGGCCACCGCCCGATCGACCGGCTGCGTGAAGTCGATCGCGAAGCCATCCGGCTGGATGCGGATGCGTTGGATCTCGAACGGCGTGCGCCCGGTCCAATCCAGGCGTTCGAGCACGAACTGCTTGTTGCCGCGCACGGGCCAACCACGATTGGTGCCGCCGGTGATCAGCGACCCGCGCGGCGAAAACTCGACCGCCAGGATGCCGTTGCCGAAGCCTTCGCGGAACGGATAGCAGGCGCCTTGCCAGACGCCGTCGATGAGTTCGGTCGTTGCCCGCATCACCAGGCTGAGGCTGTAGTCCCCGAGGAAGAGCTGGCCGGCGAACGGCCCGAAGCGGCCCTCGCTGCGATCGACGCGGAGCGTGGTGATCGACTGGCCCATGCGCCGGTACGGGAACACCACCGCGTACGGAACCAGCTGCTCGACGCGCGCGCACTCGGTGACGAGGCGCGACGGCGTGTTCGGTTGCGTGGGCTTGCCGCCCATGCCGGCTGCGAGCGGCAGGTCGTAGGCCGCATAGCTGATCGGATGGCCCATGAAGCCGCCGGGCTTCAGATGCTTGAGCGAGCACGATCCGTTCCACGGCCCCTGGCTCTCCACATAGAACATCGCCCCACTCTCGTTCGGCGCCACCCCGCCGGCGCTGCGAATGCCGCTGGCGATCGGGATCGACCTGCCATCCGCGGTGATCTGGAAGGCCCAGCCACGGAACGGCGCCTTGTAGTGGTACGAGTCCGACAGCCCGAGCACGACGTGCACGCTGCCGTCCGCGGCCACCGGCGAGCCCCATGCGAATTCGTGGTAGTGGCCAAAGCCCCAGGCATCGCTCAGGTTCTCGAAGCGGTCCGCCCGGCCATCGCCATCGCGATCGGTGATGCGCGTGAGTTCGGCCTGCTGCGTTGCGTAGAGCGCGCCGTCGCGCTGCCCCAGACCCAGCACTTCGTCGAGGCCGCGGGCGAACGTGGTGATGCGCAATTCGGGCCGTTCGTCGAACGCGCCGTCCACCAGCAGGATCTCGCCGCGGCGCGTGCCGATCGCGAGGCGCCCGTCGGGCAGCATGCAGAAGCTGCCGGCTTCGAGCGCGAGCTCGCGCGGCACGGGCAGTTCGACGATGCGGTAGTAGGCGGCTTCGGCGCCGGCGGTGCCCCAGGCGTCGCCGAGTTCTTGCGCAGGACCCACAGCGCCGAGCAGGACGGTGGCGAGCAAACGGTTGCGGATCGACGTGGAGTTCACTTGCCGCCCTCCACGAACTGGTACTCCACGGTGAGTTCCCCGCGACCCTCGGGGCGAGCAATGGCGATCCGCAGTTCGCGGGCGTCGCCAGCGGAGTGGATGCGGAACGTGCCGGCCGGCAACCGCAGGCGCAGCGTGGCCCCCACCTGCACGAGGTCAGGGCCGAGCTGTTCCACATGGGCATCGCGCGCCGCCAGGAACGTCAGCGTCGTCGTCCCCGGCCCACTGCACCGCAGCGTCCGGCGCAGGTGTGGGCGCGCGCCCTCGGCGGCGCCCTCGGCGACCACTTCGCGCACGCCATCCTCGATCGTCACGTCTCCGCACGTGTAGCGGAACGTCGGCCGCTGCTGCGCATCGAGGTCGTAGCCGAGCCAGCGTTGGTCGAGTTCGCGGCGGGTCGCACCGGGCCACGCCGCGTCCGGCGCCGCCAGCAGCGCCACGGCGGGCTCCACCGGCAGTGCGACGCGTTCCTTGCCGAGAATGCGTGCCTGGCCGTGGCCTTGCGACGTCCACACGCCCGCAGCATCGACGAACGGGCCCCACCAGATCTGGTTCATGGCGAGCCGCTCCGCATCGAACGTGAGGTTGACGCCGCGCGGCAGTCCCACGCTGATGCCACGCTTGCCCGTGTTCTGCACACTGCGCCGCAGCAGCACCGCTTCGTCACCGACCGTCAACTCGATCGGCGGTCGGCGCATGCCGCTCGGTTGGCCGACGTTGCGACCTTCGGCGAGGTAGTGCCACATCGCTTCGATCTGGCCCTGCGTCGAGCCGCCGCCGAGTTCGGGCCGCGTCGTCTTGCCGTCGGGAAAGAACTGCGGCATCACCGTGTTCGGGCTGAAGCGAAGCGGCGTGCGCAGGAAGTGCGCGAACCACTGCGGCTGCAGCCGCTGCCCGGTGGAGGCGACGAGATCGATCGCGCCGAGCGAACCTGATTGTTGGCCGGCGAAGGTGTGGCAGGCGATGCAGTTCATGCCTTTGTCCCCTACCAGCGTGCGGCCGAGGTCGGTGACCGCGCGACGGGCCTTGTCGTCTTCGGGCAACGGCGCCAGGGCGAACGGCGGCAACGAGTCGGTGCGCGCCAGCAACTCCGTCAGGCCTTCGGCGAACGCGGCGCCGAACGCGGGCATGCGCAGGTTCAGGTACGGACGCTCGCGCTGGCCGTGCGCGATCGCAGCGTGCAGCCAGCTGCGCTGCAGCTTGGCGCCGACTCCCGTCAACCGCGGCGGCAACCGACTCTCGTGGCCGATGCTCGGGTCGTTGCTGGTGCACAGGCGATTGCGGGCCTGGCTGATGCCGCCGAAGTCGTCGCGGGCGTGGCACGCGATGCAGTTGCGGGCGGCGAGCTGCTGGCGGATGCGGACCTCGTCGTCCAGTGGCGCCGCCAGCGTGGCGAGCGCGCTCGCCACGTCGCTGCGTTGTTGGGTCGACAGCGAATAGCCGGGCCACGGGCCCTTCGTGCCCGTCAGACAACCGCGCGCGGCATCGAGTTCTCGCAGGGGCTTGTGCGTTCGGCTGACCGGCCGCTCCGCATCCGGCAAGGCATGGCAGTGCGCACAGCCGCGTTCGGCGAACAGGGCGCGGCCGGCCGCCACGTTCGCTTCGGACATCGCCATTGGCGCGTCGGCCGGCTTGTCGGTTGGCGGCGCCGCCAACAGGAAGTGCGCCAGGTCGAGCGCTTCGCCCGGAGCGAGCCCGAGGTCGGGCATGCGCCCGTGCGGCCTCGCCGCCAGCGGCGCCAGCAGGAACGTTCGCAGCGCCGGCAAGGAGTACTTCGCCGCCAGCGGCGCCATCGGCACCGACGCAGCGACGGGCAACTCGGCGCCACGGTCGTCGCGCGGAGCGTGGCACATCGAGCACCCGATCGCGTCGAACAGCTCCTTGCCACGCGCCACCGCCCTGGCATCCCCAGGTTCGGCGACGGGCTCGGCAGCGGGCGGCGCGAACGAGCGCACGTATGCCGCCAGCTGCCCTGCCGCGACCGCACGGGCAGCGTCACCGAGGTCGCCGAGCAGGGCGGGCATCGTGGTGCCCGGCTCGGTGTGGCCTGGGTCGGCGAGGAAGTGCGCAAGATGCTGCGGGCGCACGCGATTGCCGACGGTGACGAGATCGGGGCCGGGCGCCACGGCGGGCGGCGCCACCGGAGTTCCCGTCGGCGCATGGCAGGCAACGCAGCCGAGTTCGTCGAGCAACACGAGACCACGGCTGCGCGCATCGAGTCCCGAAGCGGCGAGGCCGGCGACCACGGGAGGCGTCGCCGGGCCAGCGACGGCGCCACCACCACTGCAACCGCCCACGCAACCCAGAGCCAACCACGCGCCGGCCACAACCGCCGAGATCAACGCACGCGATGCCGCTGACAACACTCGCATCGGCGCACCATAGACAGCGCGCCACGCGCGCGGGTAGGTGGTATCGGATTCCGACCGGAAGCACTCCACGCACGGCTGGCGCGGTAGTCTGCGACACCTCGAAAGCCACGCGCAGCCCCTAGGACGGCAACCCCATGCACCTCTCCACCCACAACTGGATGCGCGCCGAACCGCTCGAGGTCACGCTGCGCCGGATCAAGCGCCTCGGCTACGAGAGCATCGAGATCAGCGGCGAACCGACCCAGTACGACACCAAGACGGCGCGCGCGCTGCTCAAGCAGTACGGCATCCGTTGCTGGGGCTCGGTGACGATCATGGTCGCCGGACGCAACCTCGCCGCCGGCGACGAAGCCCTGCGCGCGCGCACCATCGACTACATGAAGTCGGTCGTGACGATGGTGAAGGAACTCGAAGGCACCGAGATTTCGATCGTGCCGGCGACGGTCGGCAAGATCGTCCCCGACAGCACTCCGGAGCAGGAGTGGAAGTGGGTCGTACAGGGCCTGAAGGAGATCTATGCGCACGCCAAACCGTGCGGCGTTCGCCTCGCCCTCGAACCGCTCAACCGCTTCGAGACGTACTTCCTGAACCGTGCCGACCAGGCGCTGCGGCTCGCCGAAGACGTCGGCCCCGACTGCGGGGTCTGCCTCGACGTGTTCCACATGAACATCGAGGACGTGGACATGCATGACGCGATCCGCAAGGTCGGCAAACGCCTCGTCGACGTGCACGTCGCCGAGAACAACCGCATGGCCCCGGGCATGGGCAACGTCGACTGGCGCAAGTTCGTCGCGACCTTGCGCGAAGTCGGCTACCCGGGCGCGCTGACGATGGAGGCGGTGGCGCCCGTCGACCGCACGCCGGTGTCACCATGGCCGAACCAGGTCGAGAAGAACCCGGCCAACACCTCGCCCGAGCAACGCAAGTTCATCGAGGACCACGGTGGCTCGCTGCTCAGCGAGGCCTTCTACACCATGCTGTTCGAGACGGCTGCGAACACCCTGTTGCCCCTGATCCGCTGAGGCCCGCGTGAAGATCCGCTCCGTCGACGCTGCGTGGATGCACTGCCCGCTCGAAGCAACCAAGCAGCACGTCTCCGACTTCGGCCGTATCGCCGCATTCGATGCGGTGCTCGTCACCATCACGACTGACGACGGCCTGGTCGGCTACGGCGAAGCGAAGCCCGCGGTCGGCAGCGCCGGCAACGGGCGGGCGCTCGTCGCGATCATCGAACACGAACTGCGGCCGCTGCTGGTCGGCCAGGATCCGCGCCACATCGGCCGGGCCTGGTCGCGCATGTACAACGGCACCCGCAGCGCGCTCGCCGAACGTTCGGGCCGCGCGATGCCCGTGCTCGGCCGCCGCGGCATCCACATCGCGGCGATGAGCGGCGTCGACCTCGCCCTCTGGGACCTGGCGGCGAAGGCGCGCGGCTGCTCGGTGCTCGAACTGCTCGGTGGCCCGTGCCGCGATCGCGTGCTGGCCTATGCCAGCGGCGGCTGGGCCGATGCGGCGTCGATCGGCGCCGAACTCGGTCGCTACACGCAGCATGGTTTTCGCGCGATCAAGATGCGCATCGGCGCGATGGACGGCCACATCGACACCAGCCTCGCCCGCGTGGCGGCGGCGCGCGCCGCGATCGGCCCGAACGTCGAATTGATGGTCGATGCGCACGGCACGATGAACGTCGCCGAGGCCAAGCGCTTCTGCGCCAGCGCCGGCGCGCTCGGCCTGCGGTTCGTCGAAGAACCGGTCGCTTCCGACGACCGCCAGGGCCTGGCCGAAGTGCGGCGCGCGAGCCCGGTGCCGATCGCTGCTGGCGAGAGCGACTTCACCGCCTTCGACTTCGCCGAACTGCTCGAACGGCGCGCCATCGACGTGCTGCAGCCCGACCTCGCCATCGCCGGCGGCCTCAGCGAAGGCCTGCGCATCGCCGCCCTCGCCTACGCGCACCGGCTCGAACTCGCACCGCATTGCTGGGGTTCGGCGATCACGTTCCAGGCGGGCCGCACGCTGGCGTGCGCGAGTCCGGCCGGCACGCTGGTCGAAGTGCCGATGGGCGGCGCCCCGCTGCTGCGCGAGATGGCCCACATCGATCTCTCCCTGCACGACGGCATGCTGTTGCCGCCGACGGGCCTCGGGTTTGGCGTCACCCCCGATCCCGACTTCGTGCGCCGCTGGACCATGTCCTGAGCTTTGCCGTGAACGACTTCCACCTGCACCACATCAACGTCAACGTCGACGACCTGGACGCGGCGGTCACGTTCTACCGCGACATCGTCGGCCTGCCGCTCGAACCGACCCCGGACCAGGGCTTCCGGTCGCAGTTCTTCCGCATCGGCAGCAACCAGCAGATCCACATGAACGAGATCGCGGACAGCCACCAGTTCCGCGGCCACTTCTGCATCCTGGCGCCCGATTTCACGGCGGTGTTCCACCGCGCCAAACAGGCCGGCGTGATCGACCAGAACCCGTGGGGCCGCGTGCGCCAGCTGCCGTCCGGCGCGATGCAGATGTTCTTGCGCGATCCGTCCGGCAACCTGGTCGAAATCGGCAGTGCGCGCGATGCGCAGATCGATCCGGCCCTGTTCCACGACGCCCTCGTCGAACCCAAGCCTGGCATGTACCGCATGGCGCCTGGGGCGGCCGTCGGTCGGCACGAGTCGCCATGACGATCCTGCTGCTCGAGTCGCTGCATCCCGACGCCGAGGCGCTGCTCGCCGAAGCCGGCACGCTGGTGCGGGCCAAGGATCCGAATGCACCCGACTGCGACTTCGCCGCCGTGCGCGCGATCCTGACGCGGGGCCGCGGCCGCATTCCCGATGCGTTGCTGACGCGCTGCCCCCAACTGCAAGCGGTGGCCCGCGCCGGCGTCGGCCTCGACAACCTCGACACTGCAGCTGCGGCGCGGCGCGGCATTCCGGTGGTGTTCGCGCCGGGCGGCAACTCGCTGACGGTGGCCGAACACACGCTCGCCCTGATCCTCGATCTCGTGCGCGGCATCACGCGCTGTGCGAACCAGGTCGCCGCCGGTCGCTGGGAGGACCGCGCGTTCTACCAAGGCAACGAGATCCGCGGCCTCACGCTCGGCGTGCTCGGCTTCGGCGCGATCGGCCAGCGCGTCGCCAGACTCGCCGACGCCTTCGGCATGCGCGTGCTGGTGCTCGCGCATCGCAACCAGCCCGTTCCCGCCCCGTACCAGGCCACGGCGTTGCCCGAACTGCTGCGCACCGCCGACGTGGTGACGCTGCACCTGCCGCTGACGCCGCAGACGAAGGGCCTGCTCGGGACGAACGAACTCGCGGCGATGAAGCCGACCGCGTTCCTGGTCAACACGGCGCGGGGCGCACTCCTCGACGGCACTGCACTGCGCACAGCGCTGGCTGCCGGCAAGCTCGCCGGTTTTGCCGCCGACGTGCTCGAACAGGAACCGCCGGCCGCCGACGACCCGCTGCTGCGCAGCGAACGCGTCCTGCTGACGCCCCACAATGCTTCGCTGACCGCGCTGACCTACCGGGCGATGTGCGTCGACACGGCCCGCAACGTCAAAGCAATCCTGCGCGGGCAAACGCCGGAAGCGCGCCACATCTTCCGCGGCTGACCAGCCAACCGGACCATGCGAATCGACCTCAACTACGGCCGTGGCACCTTGCCGGTCGACCTGCCCGATTCGCTGCAGGTCACCATCGTGCAGAAGCCGCCGATGCCGGTGCTGCCCGATCCCGCCGCCGCCGTGCGCGCCGCGCTGGCAACGCCCGTCGGCTTGCCGCCGCTGGCCGAGTTCGCGCGTGGCCACGACAGCGCGTGCATCCTGATCTGCGACATCACACGGCCGGTCCCGAACGGTCTGCTGCTGCGCCCCCTGGTCGACGCGCTGCACACGGCCGGCATCGCCTACGAACGCATCACCGTCCTAATCGCCACCGGCATGCATCGCCCCAACCTCGGCGCCGAGCTCGCCGAACTGGTCGGCGATCCGTGGGTGCTGCAGCACATCGCCGTGGTCAACCACGACGCCAACGACGATGCGGCGCACGACGACCTCGGTCCGACCGCGCACGGCACTCCGGTCCGGCTCGATCGCCGCTTCACCCGCGCCGGCGTCAAGATCGTCACCGGGCTCGTCGAGCCCCACTTCATGGCCGGCTACTCCGGCGGCCGCAAGGTGATCGCTCCGGGCATCGCGCATCGCGAGACGATCACGACGTTCCACTCGCACCGCTTCATGGCGCATGCGAACACGACCAACCTGGTGCTGGAAGGCAACCCGCTGCACCGCGAGCAACTGGCGATCGCCCAGCGCCTCGGTCCGGTGTTCTGCGTCAACACCGTGCTCGACGAGCACCGCCGCTTGTCGTTCGTCAACACCGGCGAATTGGTCGCCAGCCATCTGGCCGCCGTCGCCGTGACCGAACGCTGCGCGCGGGTCGAGCTGCCGCACCGTTTCGCGACGGTGGTGACGAGCGCTGCGGGGCATCCGCTCGACGCGACCTACTACCAGACCGTGAAGGGCATGGTGGCGCCGCTCGGCATCCTGCAACCCGGCGGCACGCTGGTCATCGCCTCGGCGTGCAGCGAGGGCCTCGGCTCGCGCGCGTTCGCCACTTCGCAAGCGCGGCTGGTCGAACTCGGACCCGATGCATTCCTGCGATCCCTGGAGCCGAAGCGCTTCGCCGATGTCGACGAATGGCAGACGCAGATGCAGGTGAAGTCGATGCACGCAGGCCAGGTGCAACTCTTCACGACGGGGCTGGACGTCGCGGCGCGCGCATTGACCGGCGTCACCAGCGCCGAGTCGGTCGCGGCGGCAGTCGTCGCCAGCGTCGCCCGCAGCGGCGACCGCCGCGTCGCCGTGGTGCCCGAGGGTCCGTACGTCGTGCCCGTGTGTAAATTGGCCTGACGCAACGCGGTAAACGCGTCGCGCACCCATGGCGGCCTGGCGACGCGCGGCGAGACTTCGCATCGTGCGGCGACTCACTAGAATGCGCCGCGGAGTCCGGCCATGCCCCCCGTCCTCTCCGTCTCGTTGGTGGCGCTGCTGCTGGCAGTCGCCATGTTCGCGGCACGTTGGCCGCGGCGCAGCCATTGGCAACACCGTGCCAGTGCCATTGCGGTGTTGCTCGGCGCTGCGTTGGTGGCAAGCGCCACGGTGATGCGGCCGGCGCGCGCCGGCGAGGCAGAGGTGAACAACCGGCCACAGCTGGCGGCCGACGGCGGCTACATCGGTTCCTCGGCGTGCCGCGCCTGCCACTTGCACGAACACGACACGTGGCATCAGTCCTACCACCGCACGATGACGCAGGTGGTCGAGCCGGCGAGCGTGCTGGCCGATTGGGATGGCGTCACGCTGCGATCGCACGACAAGACGTGGAACCTGTCGCGCGACGGCGACACGTTCTTCGTCGAGATGGAAGATCCCGTCGTGATGCCTGGCAACACGCCAGGCCGCGTGAAGCGCCCCGTCGTCATGTCGACGGGCTCACACCACATGCAGGTCTATTGGTACGAGGTCCGCTTGCCGGGCAACGTGCCGACGCGGTTGACGGGCATGCTGCCGTTCTCATGGCAGGTGGCGGAACGGCGTTGGATCTCGCGCAACGATTCGTTCGTGCAGCCGGAGACCGACCCGCCGCAGGATGGCATCGGCAACTGGAACCTGATCTGCATCAAGTGCCATGCGACGAATGCACGCCCGCGGCTCGACATGGACAACACGGGCTTGCACGACGGCGACACCAAGGTCGGCGACTTCGGCATCGCGTGCGAAGCGTGCCATGGCCCCGGCGCCGCCCACGTGCAACTGCAGCGCAATCCGTTGACCCGATACGCGCAGCGACTCGACGGCGACGGCGATGCGACGATCGTCGATCCTAGAAACTTGCCGCACGACCGGTCGACGATGGTGTGCGGGCAGTGCCACGGCCAGTTCGACTACCAGTTGACGACGGCGCGCCGCGAGTCGTGGTTCAAGCACGGGTTTCCCTACGCACCTGGCGGCGATCTGCTGAAGGACCGCTTGCTGAAGAAGGATGGCGAGGGACAGTTCTGGTCCGATGGCCTGATTCGCGTCGCGGGGCGCGAGTTCAACGCGGTCTCGGGGTCGGACTGCTACGAGAAGGGGCACATGACGTGCCTGTCCTGCCACACGCTGCATCCGCACGATGGCCGGCCGCGAGCGGCGTGGGCCGACGATCAGCTGGCCGCGGACGTCGGCGACCGCTCGTGCCTGCAATGCCATCCCACCTTCGCCAAGGACATCGCCGCACACACGCACCACGCCGTCGACTCCGAAGGCAGTCGCTGCATGAACTGCCACATGCCGCACACGACCTACGGCTTGATGAAGGGCGTGCGCACGCACCGCATCGCCAGCCCAAGCGTGCAGTCGACGCTGGCCACCGGCCGGCCCAATGCCTGCAACCAATGCCACCTCGACAAGACGCTGGCGTGGACGGCGGACCACCTCGCCGGCTGGTACGGAACGCCGAAGCCCACGATCACGGGCGATGAAGCCTCGATCGCCGCCGGCGTGCTCTGGTCGCTGAAGGGCGATGCCGCGCAACGAGCACTGGCGGCGTGGAGCCTCGGCTGGGAGCCGGCGCGCCAGGCCTCGGGAAGCGACTGGTCGGTGCCGTTGCTGGCGGAGTTGCTCGACGATCCCTACGGCGTCGTCCGCATCATCGCCGAACGCTCGCTGCGAACATTGCCGGCACACGCCGACTTGCGTTACGAACCGGGCATGGATGCCGCGACGCGCAAGGTGCTGAAGGAGTCCGTGGTCGCGGCGTGGCGACGAGCGCCGCGCACGCCCGCCGACGTCGCGCGGCCGGCCGTGTTGCTGCGCCCCGATGGTTCGCTCGATTCCGATGAGTTCGCGCGGCTGCTCCGGCGTCGCGACCTGCGCGTGGTTCGCCTCGAAGAATGAACACCCCCATGGACCCATTGCAACGCGCCCGCAGCTTCGGCTGGTGGTCGCTCCTCGTGTGGCTCTCGCTCGGAATGGTGCTCGAGGCCATGCACGGCTTCAAGGTCGGGTGGTACCTCGATGTCGTGAACGACACGCGTCGCCTGATGTTCACCCTCGCGCACACGCACGGCACCCTGCTGGCCCTGGTGAATCTGGCGTTGGTGGCGACCATCGCCAGGAGCCCGGAGAACGAACGCGCGGTTGCCAAGGCCGCGACGAGTCTGCGTTGGGCGGCGATCGCGATGCCGCTCGGGTTTCTCGGCGGCGGCATCCAGATCCTCGGCGCGGATCCAGGCTTTGCGATCGTCCTGGTGCCGATCGGTGGCGGTCTCCTGATCTTCGGGGTGCTCACCGCGGCACGCCTGGCGAGCACGCCGGTGGCCGGAACGGGGCCGGTGGGCACCAAGGACAAGGCAACGGCTGGCGGCACCACGAAGGCGAAGTAGACCGGCACCACGCCCCCGATCCCGACCGCGAGGCGGCTTGGATCTACAGCCGCAGCCGCTGCGGAGTCGATGCCATCGGCATGTTCCAGGTTGCGTACGAGACGACGGCTGGCAGTCGGAGCGGCATCATGCGGGTCGCCGGCGGCATCTGGAGCGGCGACGCGTGCGTGTTCGAGTTCGCCGACAGCGCGACGGGTCTGGCCGGAAGTGTCCACTGCGATTGGCGTGACGCCACTCCGCGCATCGACGTGCTGGAAGGTGATCCGTCGCATCCTTCGGCCACCGCGATCCTCGGCAAGCTGCGCGAACTGCTGGCGCCGTTCCATCGCGGCAGCTTCGCCGACATCGACGACGCCTCACTCGCTGCGTTGTATTCCGGCGACTACCACAACTCGCAGAACTACGCGGTCGGCTCGCCGACCGAGACGGCATTCAAGCGCCACGTGATCGACCAGCTGGTGAAGTACGGCAACCCGGGCAAAGTGCTCGACGCCGGTTGTTCGGCCGGCGAGGTCGTGCGGCAGCTGCGCGAGCGCGGCATCGACTCCTGGGGCTTCGACCTGTGCGCGGACCTCGATCGCATCGCCTACCCGGAGACGCGGCCGTTCCTGCGCCGTGGCAGCGTCGACCAGATTCCGTTCGGTCCCGCCGACGGCTTCTCGACGCTGCTCGCGCTCGACGTGTTCGAGCACATTCCGGAACGCTCGATCCGGCCGATGGTCGAGGAGTTCCTGCGCCTGGGTGTGCGCCGGATCGTCGCGCACATCGCACTGGTCGAGTTCCACTACGTCGGCCACATCACGTTGCGGCCATTGTCGTGGTGGGATCGCCAGTTGGCGCCGTGGTTCCAGCGCACCGCAGTGTCCGGCTGGGCCGATGCGGTCGCCGGCTTCCGCGGCGACCCCTCGAACTTCCTGCGCGTCTACGAACTGGCGGCGGTCCCGGCCGCCGTCTGACCCAGTTCGCCTGAACAATCGCAGCTGCGCGGCAGGATCACTGCAGCCGCTCTTCGACTTGCTGCGTGCGTCGAGGTAGTTGGCGATCTGGTCGAGTCCGTCCGGCGCCAGTCGGCGCGTACTCTCGTCGTCATCTCGCAGCATCCGCTGCGGCAGACGATCGAAGCCGATCCGAGTGCGCCGCGCTGGCTGCGCACCGTGCACGGCAAGGGCTACCTGCTCGCCGAGTGACGATCCCGCTACCGGATCACGCACTCGACGGCGTTGGTGACGACGCCGCCGAACGGGTTCCAACCGATGTCGAGCACGAGGGTCTGCAGGTAGAAGTCCTGGCCGATGAGGCCGGTTCCATTCGGCAGCGGCAACGTGAACGTCGCGGTCGTGCCGACGCGCGGCAGGACGGCCAGGCCTTCGGGCGCGGCCCAGGCCGTGCAGCCCGGCATGCCGAGCACGCCCAGGTCGAGCGGCAGCGGGATTCCGCCCCAGGTGGTCTTCGAGAATCCCATCACGCCCACGCTCAGTCCGGCGGGCGGCAACGGCAGGTTGGACACCACCGTCTGGAACGTGCTCCCGAGCGTTGGCAGGGAGCCGGCAGCAGGAGCCATCGTCGCAGTGCCGAAGCTGCCGCCGCAGCCCTGACCGAAGGCAACCGCGGTCGCGCCCGTCGGGCGGATGCGGCGCACGCTGCCGCTGGTGCTGGAGACCCGTTCGCACAAGTAGAGGGCGCCGTCGCGCCCGAACTTCGCATCGACGATCCAGAACACGCCCGAGCCCCAGAGCGTGCTCGAGAATTGGCCCGGCACCGGCGGTGCGATGTCCCACCACCCGCCCTGGTCACGCAGGCGCCAGATGCGCCCGGAGAAGTGCTCGGTGTAGAAGTAGTCGCCTTCGTAGCTGGCGCCGAACGGCCACGTCGGGTTGTTCGGCGTGCGATAGACACCGAGCGAAATCAGCGCCGTGAACTGCGGACCGACGGGTTGCATCGCAATCGGCACGAGCGTGTTGCTCGGCGCGGAACCGCTGCACGTGGTGTACGGAACGTCGCCCTCGAGCCACGGCCAGCCGAGGTTGTAGCCCGGCGCGTCGATGCGGTTGATCTCGTCCTTCTGCAGCTCGCCGACGTCGCTGACGAAGATGGCGCCGTTCGCAGAGTCGACGTGGAAGCGGAACGGATTGCGCATGCCGGTCGCGTAGACCAGGGGCGCCAGGCCGGCGGATCCGGGAAACGGGTTGCCAGGCGGCGTGATCAGCGCGAGCGTGGGCGGACCACTGCCGTTGAACGGCAGCAGGTCGACCTTGAGGCGCAGCAGCTTGCCGTTCCCCACGGTCACGTTCTGCGCGGCACATGCGTTGGTGTCATCGCCGACGCTGCACAGCAGCGTGCCATCGGGCGAGAACCGGAGGCAGCCGGACTCGTGCAACGGCGTCACGTCGGGCAAGCCAGCCAACACGGTGTAGGCCGGACCGAGCTGCAGGTTCGTGCTGGTGGGAGTCCCGAGGTCCCCGGTGACCGTGAACCGGCTGATGCGTAGGTCCGCCGCCGCGGCATTCGTGTGGTAGCAATAGAGGAACGGGCGGGACGGCCACTGCGGGTCGACCGCGACACCGAGCAACCCCCGGCTGTACGACACGACGAGCCCAGGCACCTGGCCGAGCGTGCCCACCGCATTGCCACCCGTAGGACAGAGCACCTTCACGGCGCCCGTGTTCTGCTCGACGAAGATCACGCGCCCGTCGGGCAGGAAGTCCAGGCTCGTCGGCCCGACCTGGTTCGGCGCCAACGTCTCGACCACGAAGCCGTGCGGCAGGATTTGCGCGTTGCCAGCCGACGCCAAAGCCAAGAGCAGAATCCAAGGGGTTCTTCGCATGGGGTGAGGATCGTCGCTGGTCCGTCGGGGTTGTCCAGGGGCCAGGTCTTTCCGGTCCCCCGCCCGTACTAGCAGCCCGCTACGGCAAGGTCACGGCAGCGCAAACGCGGCCCCACGGCCTCGACTGAACCGGCGCCGCAGCCACACCGTTGGCCCCACCATGGCCAGCAGCCAAGACCCCAATGGGAACCCGGTGGCGATCAACGTCGTGCCGATGGTCGACGTCATCTTCTGCCTCTGCGTGTTCTTCATGTGCTCGATGAAGTGGAACGACATGGAGGGCAAGTTCTGCGCGTGGTTGCCGAAGCACAGGGGAGGGAACGGGCCGGAGGCGACACCGCTCGAAGAAGTCCGGGTCGCCCTGCACTGGGACGCGGACGCGCAGAAGACGGTGCGGCGGTTCGGCTATGTGCACATCCGTGACGATGGCCACCTGCGCAGCATCCTGCGTGCTGCCCATGCCGAACACGAGCGTGTCGGCATGGCCGATGAACCGTGCATCGTCGATGGCGCCGAGTTGGTACCGTGGCACGAGATCGTGAACGTCATCAACCTGGCGAAGAAGGAGGGAATCCACCGGATCGAGTTCGCCGCCGGCAGGAACTACGAAGCCAAATAGGCCACGGCCCCCATCACGAGTCACGCCCTCGGCCCCACCAGGTGTCGGATCCGGGTTGCTTCAGCGCCCCACCGGGCCCGCGGCAATCGCCACGCTTTGACCGGCGCCGACCACGACGTGTTGGCGCAAGGTCGTGCCGACGACGAGGTCGAGCACGCCCGCTGGCAGCAGGACACGACCGGTGCGCTCGTCGCGCGGCAACTCGACGTCGAAGCAAAGGCCATCGCATGCTTTCAACAGAACCGGATGCGATGGATCGCAAGACGGCGACCGTTCCAGCCAACCCGCCGGCTGCAGGAACAGCTGGCTGCTCGTGCCAGCCGCAACACCGCTGAGCGCGGGTTCGCGGCTCGGGTCGACGGCGAACAGCGAGACCTGCTCGGGGTCGACGCCTCCGAGTTCGAAGGTGCCGTCGTTGGCGATGGTCGCAGGCACCGGCACCCAATCGGCGTGCTTGGGCACGACCAACACCGTGGCCGCATCGCCTCGAGGACCGAGCAACCGTCCGCGCACCGCGGTCGTCGGCAGCGTGATGGCCAGCTTCGCTGCGGTAGCGGCAAGGCGCAGCCGACGACCCAGACCATGCGGCAGTCCGTCGCACCGCACCAGTTGCACCGTCCACTCACCGGGTGACAGTTCGAACTCCGACGATTCGCACGCGGGATGCAGCACCGGCGGCTCGCTCGCATCACTCGACTGAAGCACGACCATGAGGTCCGCCATCGGCACGATCGGTGACGTCAGCTCCAGCGTCAGGCGCGCCACCGGTACGCTGCCGGCGAACTCGACCCAAACCGTCTCGCCACTGGCAACCCGCACCTGGCGTGCAGCAGTACCGATGCACGGTTGGTCGGCCTTGACGAGCGAAAGGCGGTAGTCGCCCGCCGGCAGGCCAACGCAACGAAAGGACCCGTCGCGCGCGATCGGCGCGAGGCGAACGATGCCCTCAGGGCTGAGCAGCAGCACGCCGGTACCACCCGGCAGGCTCCCGTCGACACGGCCGGTGACTGCTCCGAGCGGTTGCAGCACGATGCGCTCGCTCGCCTCCATCGACCCGCGCCATCGCATGGCGTGCCCGCGATCGTGGGCAATCACATCGACGGAGTTGTCGGGCGGCACCATCAGGGTGAACGTGCCATCGGCTGCAGTTCGGCCGAGCCGCGCTCGCGTGCTGCGCTGTTCCGGTATGCCAGGCGGCAACACGGCAACGAAGGCGCCGGCGACGGGTCGCTGTTCCGGATCGAACACTTGCCCACGCACAGCCACCCATCTCTGCACCTGCAGGTCGCCGAGGTCGCATTCGTCGTTGTCGACCGCACGCCGCGGAAGTTCGGCGCCGGCAGAGGCCACGCCGGCAATGGTCAGGTCGAGCCGCAACGCGGTGGCCGCGACGTTGGCGATGCAGAACCCGCCATCAGCGGCAATCCGCACCGGTCGCCGATCGCAACCGATGTCCTCACCATCACTGCCGTGGATCAGCGCGTAGCCGAAACATGCGCCCCGTTCTTCCGGCGGCAGCAGGAGTCGCCCGCGCACAGCGATCAGGTCCGGAACTTCGATGCGCAAGGGCCGGTCACCGCGGGGCCTGACCAGTTGTTTCCGACCGTGTCCGGCATCGATCAGCAACTGCGTCGCACCGCCCACCGTGACCGAGAACGCGCCTTCGTCGTCCGTCGTCGCAATCGCCACCGCCCCCCTTGCTCTTGGATCGAGGGTGACGATCTGCGCCCCAGCCACCGGCAGGTTGCGGGTGGTCCGTACGATCCCGATGCACTGGCGTTCCTGGGTTGCTGGCAACGACACGTGCGAACAGCGCTCGAGATCGGCCTCGAACGTGATCGTCCTGCCGTCGTGCGTGCACAGTGCACCCTGGTACTTGCCAGGCAGCAGGTCGGTGACGACGGCGCGACCGTCCACCATGACGGCGCCGACCTGCAGCCCGTGCTCGTGGATCAAGTCCATGGTTCCGGCCAGTTCCGGGTCGGCCGCACACACTTCGAGCCGCTCTCGCGCCTGTTGCAGCGGCGCGACCTGCCGCACCGGAGCGTCGCCGTCGATGAACTGGTACCACCGGTTGCCGTGCACGTCCGTCGCGACGACCGTCGCCACCCCCGAGAACAACACTGCCGAGAACACGAAGCTCCGACCTTCCACGTCGGCTCGCAAGGGCTGATCCCTCGCCAACTGCACGATCGTGGCGTCGGCGAACGGATCGTGCATCTCCGGCATGCAGTGCAGCGTGACCTCCGTTGGCGACACTCCCGCCGGCAGGAATCCCTGCAGACGGCAGCCGACGTAGCCGAACAGCACCGGCAACTGCAGTTCGCGTTGTCCCGCGGGAACATGGGCAACCATCGGCAACAGCAGCCCACTGACGTCGTCACGCAGATCCAGGACGACATCGCGCAGCGACGTCACCAGTTCGAAGGAGCCGTCGGCGGCCACCTGGGCCCGCCCGCACTCCGGCCCCTGCAGGCATTGCCTGGCGATGCAGGCCAGTTCCTGCTCGTTCGGATCCAGGACCATCATCGGTGGGCGCGCCATCAGGAGATCCACGGGCGCCGCGAAGGCGACGAGTACTGCATTCGTGAACGAGTACGCCGTCCCGACATCGATGAACCCGCGCAGGATGACCTGCGAATCGGCGGCGTCGCGCGACAGCAGCGGCTCCTTGCTCGGCGCAACGTCTTCGGTCGCTGCCACCAGGGGCAGCACCGAGGCACCTGGCGACGACGCCAGCCCAGCATGCTGCAACCACACGGAGCCGCCGGCGAGTACGAGCAGCGCGGCGGCGAGCAACAGCAACGCTGTCATCGACAGGGCCGGCTTCGCTGCCAAGGCGCGGTCCAATCGTCGTTGGCCCTGCGCCAGTGCCCGCGGCGCGAACGCGAGGCACAACATGCTCGCGAGCCCGAACGGCAACGCCGCGCGCAGCATGCGCAAGCCACGCTGCAGCTTGGAGCGCACCGTCGCGATCGGCAGGCGCATTTCGTTGGCGATGTCGACGGCCCGCTGCCCCGCGATGAGCCGGCGCCGTAGCAGTTCGCGGTAGTGACCTGGAACCCGCAACAGGGCCCGGTCGATGGCGGCACTGACCTCGGCCGCGAACATGGGTTCCGTACCACCCACGCAGTCTGGCGGGTCGCAGGCAAGTTGTGCTTCGCGGGCTCGGCGCGAACGTTCCCATGCCACGCGGCGCAGGATGCCGTACAGCCATCCGCTCAGTGGTTGCGTCGGATCGCAGCTCGCCGCCGCCCGCATCGCGCGCAAGAAGGTCTCGTGTACGAGGTCTTCGATGTCGCTGCGGTTGCTCACCAACCGCGCCGCCAACACCGTCAATCGTGGCGCCTGTCGCTCGTAGACCTCGGCCAAAGCGGCGGGATCGGCCGTGGCGGCATACCGCTGGAACACGACCTCCAAAGGCTGGCTGATGGCGAGCGGGTTCATGCGACGAGTTGGCTAGTCCCTGTCGGGACCAGGGTTTCGCGCGCTGCCCACGATCGGGGGACCACTCGCAAGGGCGGCGACTGCGGAGTCTGCTTGACGCCCGTGACCCAAGTGGATGCAAGAAACCCAGCCGCGCGTGCGCAGCTTGTTCGCGGCCTTGGCGCGGGAGCGTCCGCTCGCCGCGCAACGCCGTGCCCGCGGTTCACTGCACTGTTGCGGTGCACCCGTTCGTCAGGCCGCCAAGGCCGTTGGTCGCCAACGTGTCGAGCACCAACGCCTGGTTGTGGAACACGATCCCCGTCAGCTGCGGGTCCAGCGGAATCGAGAAGCGGAACACCGCCGGATCGGTGCCATTGCCGACCACCGCGGCGGCTGCAGGGTCCACGAGGAGGTTGCAACCACCGCCGATGCCGAACACCGACAGGTTGAACGGCAAGGCGCCGCCGGCCCACGTGGTGTTGCTGAAGCCCATCAGGATGACGGCCACCGGCGCCGCGATGGGCGCGTAGTCGATCGTCGCGGCGAACGTCGTTCCGATGACCGGCAGCGAGTAAGGCGCCGCGGCCAGCACCGGCACGTTGCCCGCGGTGCCGTCACATCCCGCACCGAACGACGCGTACGCCGCACTTGCGGGGCCGGGCACCAACAACAGCGTGAAGTCGATCGGGCCCGAGGTCGGGCTTGGCGAGGACGGATCGAACGAGACCCCGCCGAAGTAGACAACGCGCTGCTGCAAGGGATCGAAGGTGTGCGCGCTGCCGGCGATCGAGATCGCGTTCGCGAGCGTCAGTGCGCTCCAATTCGTGCCGTCGTAGGCCCACGCGTCCGCCAGGGTCCCGTTCAAGTCGGAACCGCCCACCAGGACAGCGCGGCTGCTGAGCAGATCGAAGTCGAGGTTGCCGCTGATGCGGGTCGGCGGCGACGTCGCCGTCGAAACCTGCGCCCACGTGACGCCATCGTACTCCCACGTGTCTTGCAGCAACTGGGGGCCTGCGGTGGAGGAAAAGTCACTGCCGCCGAACAGCACGATACGGCTGCGCAGGGGGTCATAGACGAGATGTGCGTTCGCCCGCACTGGCGGGCTCACGGCCGGCGAACGCAAGGTCCACGTGACGCCATCCCACTCCCAGGTGTCATTGAAGTACTGGTTCGTGTCCGCACCGCCAAACAGCACGAGGCGGCCGCGCGCCACGTCGTACACCATCGACGCACCGCCGCGCGCTGGCGGCGACAAGGCCGGTGCGAGCTGGGTCCAGGCGACACCGTCGAAGGCCCACGTGTCGCCGAGTTCCTGGAACGTGAGCCCGGTGATTTGGACCCCGCCGTACAGGATCGTGCGCGTGCCGTCGTAACCCAATGTGTGGTACGTGCGACCCGGCGGGCGCACCGTCGCCTGCACCAGGCTCCACGCCTGGCCGTCCCACTCGAAGGTGGCGTCGGATGAGTTGAAGCCCAGGACGGGGTCAAGCGCGAGCCCACCGAACAGGACGCCACGCAGACGCCCCAGGTCGTACGCCATCTGCGCACCATCGAGCGCCGGCGGCGAGAAGGCGGGCACGGAGCGCACCAGGGACTGGGCGGACGCCGCGTCGGCAAACAGGCTGACGGCGTACGGCAACGCGGAGAGCAACGGGAGATACCGCAAGTGGATTGCGTGGAGCATCGGAGCTGAGGAGTTGGAACCGCTGAGGGGGCTCCACTACTTGCACGCCGACACCGGATGGATGCGAGATCGTCCAGCTCGGCGCGGGCCGTCGTCCCCCTTTCGGATTGGGCAGTGTCGGCCCCGCGCAATCGGCGCCGGCTGGTTCGTTCACGGTGCTGCTGTCGAGCCACCAACTCGGCGAAGTCGAACAGGTCGCCACGCACGTCGGCATCCTGCACGACGGGATCAACCGCTTCGAAGGACCACTGCAAGAACTGCGGGCCGCTGCCAAACCCGCGCTGCAGCTGCGCACCACCGCCGACGTCCGCGTGGCAGCGCTGCTGGCGTCGATGTGCGTGAAGCTCGAGAGCACTGCCGACGGCATGTGGCTGCTTGCGCTGATCGCGCTCGGCACCGCGTTCCTCGGCGTGCTCTGCATGCTGCTGGTCACGATCACCGGCATTGGCCCGGTGCACTGGTCGGTCGCCTTCGAAACGCCGTTTCGCGCCTATCTCGCGTCGCTGCCGACGATGGCGCTGATTTCATGGCTCGCGCAGCGCATGTCGTCGTTCGCGTTGCCGCTGATCCTCGGCGTCGCCGGACTCGTCCTCGGCGGCGTCGCGTCCAACTCGGAGGAATACTGGTTCTACGTGCCGTGGTCGTGGAGCCTCGTCGCGTCGATCGGCGACGACGGCAGCGCGCGAGCAACGGCCTTGCTGCTCGGTGCAGGCGGCGGCACGCTGACGCTGCTCGCGTCGTGGCTGCACTTCTGCCGTGCGGACTCGCCGGCTTGAGCAGCGTGGCGTCCGTCCGTCACCCGAACGGCAGCCAGGTCAGGATCTGCAGGATCGCCTCGCCGACGAGGCCAAAACCACTGGTCGACGAATAGCGCGGTTCCAGTTTCGCGACCGAAGCACCGGGCACGAACACCCCGCGGCAATTGCCGCAGTTGCGAACCGGCACGCCATCGACCGTGTGCTCGCGCAAGGTCTGCGTCGCGCAACGGGGGCATCGCATGGCTGGCGCCGGCGTCGCTGCGACGGCCCGCAAGGGCGCCAGGCGTGCGGCTCGCCAGGTGGCGAGTTCCCCCGCGTCGAACCACAAGCTGCCGCAGGCACAGCGGTCGATCTCGATGTTGTCGTGACGCTCCGCCTGCATCGTCTGCGCACACGCCGGACACGCCACCGTCACCATTGCCGGAGAATACCGCGCCGCGGCGTCATCGTCGGCGTGCGATGCGAACGCAACCACGGCAAACTCCGAGCGCGGCATGCGGCCGCAAATCGGGAGCTGAGGTCATTGGACGGCGTGGATGCAGCGAAAACGACGCCCGGCGCGGAGGGCGATGGACCCTCCGGTTGAGCAAGACCGCGCGAACCGCGGCGGCGAGCCAAACGGCACGGCAGTGAGCGAATTGCGACGCAAGCTCCGGATTGCGCGCCACGGCGGCCGTTTCGCAAAGCAACATGCGTCGCCATGCGAGCCTTGCTCCAACGGATCCGTGCGTGCACCGAATGCGCCGCCGCCCTGACGCAGCGACGGCGCGAACGCGTGCGTCCTACCTGAGCACCAGTTCGAGCGGCGGCCCCGCGAACGCGGCGCCGTTGTGCAGCGCCACCGGTGCGAAGTGCACGTGCCAGCCAGCCAGCACCGCCGGCAGCGGCGCGGCCGGTGCCAGCGCCATCGTCGCCGTCGCCGAACCGGCGGCATCGAGCACGCCGACGAAACCCGGGAACAGCGGATTGCCGTTGGGGTCCAGCAACGCGGCCGTCAGGGCGTCGACTTGCAGATACAGGGTACTGCCGCCGGGGAGGACCGAGGCTGGACCTTGCCCGCCCAGGGAACCGAGCAGCCAGTACGCCGCACCGGCGCGCAACGGCGACGACCGCAACTGGAACGTCGCGTTGGCTGGCTGCGACAACAGCACGTCGCGGGTCGAGGTGACGGCATCGAGTCCTGGTTCGGCGCGCAGCGGCAGCATCAGCCGCGACGCCATTCCGGGCGAATGCTCGACGAGCACCGTGGACGGCACGAACAGAGGCAACGTGCGGAACGAATCCACCGCCGCCGCCTTCACCAGGTAGTGGTTGCGCACCGACAGACGCAGCCGCGCTCCCGCGGGCACCACGCAAGCAGTTGACGACAGTTCGATCGTCACCGTGGCGGGCCCGGGCGCTGCTGGCAGCCGCACGCCGATCCCACCTTGGGCGATCACCTGCGGCGTGCCGCTGGTCGGCACGACTTCGAGCCGCGCCGACAACTGGAAGCGAACCTGTTGCGCCGTGACTTCGAGCGACAACAGCGGAATCCCGGCGACTTCGGTGTCCTGCGCGAACGGTGGCGTGGTGAACGAGTGGCTCGACAACGGCATGCGCTGCAACGCGAGCGTGAGGTTCGAGCCCGCACCATCGGCGCGCCACGCGAGGAGGTCGTAGCCCGGCGGCATCGTGTGCTGCACGGACTCGGGCGGTTCGGCGAGCGTCGGCGCCGACGTCGACAGAACGGCCCCCTGCCGCAGGTAGTACGTGGTCGAAACGGCCGGCGGCGGCAGGAACGTGGTCTCGGCGCGGTGTCGCCACAACGTCGACGCGGCGAGGTATTCGCTGGCGGTCGGCGGAATGCACGACATCAGCACCGGCGGCCCCAATTCCACCGGTTCGACGCCGTTGCGCAGGAAGCGGTCGAACCACGCCCGCCGCACTTCATCGACGCGCGCCGTTTCCCACGTGTTGCCCGGCGTGCCGTGGTGGCCGGTGGTCAAGAACGCGCGGCGCGGCGTGTTCGCCGGCATCTGCGCCAACGCGCGCAACACCGGGTTCACTGCCATCGAATCGTCGTGCCACGCCATCGTCGCCAGCACAGCCGTCGTCGACGTGGCCAGCAGTGCCTGGAAGTCGCGCCCCGGATCGGCGTGCATCCACGCCCGCATCCCGACCGGATCGTCGGCGAGCACGAACGAACGCATCGTCTGCTGGAACGCGGCATCCAACGCGAGAGTCGGATTGGGCGTCGCGTAGGACAGCTGGGCCCAGCTGTCCACGAATGCCGTGCCGTCGAACGTCGCCGCATCGCTGTGACTCGGCACCATCACGGTAGGCGCCACCGCGCGCACGACGGGAAACGCCGCGCTGCGGCGCGGGTTCGGCGGTGGCAACCGTCCGGAGTAGGCTGCTGCCGCCCACGAGTGCGCGCCGCCCTGGCTGATGCCGGTGACGCCGATGCGCGCGAAGTCGACGTTCGCAGGCCAGTTCGCTTCGGCCCACTCCATCACTTCGAACATGTCGATCCACTCGGCCAACGACATGAGTCCGGTGCCGCGTCCCGGATTCAGGCCAATCGCCGAACCCTGCCCGCGCACGTCATAGCAGACCACCAGAAAGCCACGCGCCGCGTACTCGGCAGCCATCGCCGCAACGGGGCCGTTCTTGGAGGCTGGAAACCCGTGCACGATCAACAGCATCGGCCAACCGCAGGTGCCGGGAGCGACGCCGGGCCAGCGAACGTCGGTCCGCGTTCGGTACTGGTCGGTGAAGGTCACCAGCTGGTCGATCGCCGACACGACGGGAAAGCCACCGGGCGGCATTGGCGGATCGATGCATTGCGCCGATGCGGTGCAGACGAGGGCGAACGCGGCGAACATTGCTCGCATGGTCGGCGTGTGGGGCATGGCAGCTCCGGCGTGGAGTATGGTCGGCAACGCAGCCGCCGGATATCTCCCCACCTGAGGGAAGGCGCTTTCGGGCCCGCCCCGCGCCGAACACCTTCCCCGAGCCCGTCGGCGCGCCGGAAGTCGCGGCCGAACTGAGGGCGGCAATTCCCTGCGAGACAGGGCGAGCGATGCGGCGATCACCGACGCCGCGCAGGGGGCGGTCACATCGCGGCGATCGTGCCACGGAAGAACGCGCTGCGGTACCCCGGTCTGCTGCTGCGGTCCGAGGGCTGGCGTGATATTCGCGCAACCGACCAGGCGCAGTCCGCATCGGTTGCGCACGACTATGCCAGCCCCCCGCACCACGCTACTTTGCTTGGCACGGGCCGCTGCCATCTCGCAACAGTGGCCCACACCACCGCCTCGCAATCGCACCATGCCCCACCCCCTCGTTTCGCTCGTCGCCCTTTCCACCGCGCTCGCCCTGCCCGCGCAAACTTCCGTGGACTACCGGGTCCATCACGACTTCCTGCCACCGAGCGGCACCGTCTACACCAACGCCGGATCGACGGGCACCGCCAACGACGGCACGCCGACCGGCAACGTGACGCTCGCGGTCGGCCCGCTCGCTACTGCAGTCACCCTCGGCGGCGTGCTTGGCGATCAGATCAACTGCGGCCCAACGCCGCTGCTCGGCGCCCAGGCACGCACGGTGTCGGTGTGGGCCAGGACGACGGCGACCACCGGCATCGTCACACCGTTTGCCTTCGGCACGAATCCTGGCAACGGCACCAAGTGGGACATGGACATCGACTGTGCGAACGGCGGCGTCTTCGAACTCGGCATCAGCGGCGGCCGCACCGTCGGTCAAGGACCCGCGGTCAACGATGGCCAGTGGCACATGCTGACGACGGTGCTGCCGGCCGGCGCCACCACCCTGGGCCAGGTGCGCCTGTTCGTCGATGGCGTGCTCGCCTACACCAACTCGGG
>SXPB01000178.1 GCA_005776475.1 Planctomycetia bacterium | reverse complement strand
TGCGGCACAGCGCGCCGCGGCGGCGTTCGCCACCACTGCACGCCGACACGTTCTTGTCGCCGGCTGGCAGGCACAACTTGGTCATCGCGGTCTCGACGTGGCGGTCGAGCTCCCACGCGTCTTTGGCCTCGATCTCGTGCTGCAGCTTCTCGAGATCCGCCATGACCTTGTCCATCTCCTTCGGCGGCAGGTCTTCGCCGAGCTTCATGCTCATGTCCTCGTGCTTCTTCAGCAGCGCGCGGATCGGCTCGACGGCCTTCTCGACGTTTTCGCGAACGGTGAGACCTTCGAGAAGCTTCGGCTCCTGCGGCACGAAGCCGACGGTCCGGTTGTCGGCGAGGCGGGCTACGCCGTCGAACTCCTTGTCGACGCCAGCCATGATGCGCAGCAAGGTCGACTTGCCAGCACCGTTCTGGCCGATGACGCCGATCTTGGCGCCTTCGAGGAACACGAGGCTGACGTCTTTGAGGATCGGCTTCTTGCCAAGGTAGGCCTTGGTGAGGCGTTCCACCGCGAAGATGGGCTTGTCGCTCATTGGGGGCGAAGAGGGTACGGCCTCGCTGCGGTGTGGTCCAGGGTCGGATGGCCACCGTGGCCGGACTGTCCCGGCCCGGTATGCTGCGCCTCGCGTGTTTGCGTTCCTCCCTTCGCTCGGCTGGCCCGAGATGGTCCTCCTGCTGGTCATCGGCCTGCTCCTCTACGGCCGCAACCTGCCGCAGGCGGGCCGCACGATGGGCCGGTTCGTTGCGCAGATGAAGCGCGGCTTCCAGGACTTCAAAGACCAGATGGATCGCGACGAGTCGCTGCGCGAGGTGAAGAAGACGATCCAGGACACGACCCGCGAGATGCGCAACCTGACGGCCGTACCGCGCGCCATCGCCGATCCAACCCGCGCCGTGCGCGACCTGGCGCACGATGCGATGGCGCAGACCATGAACGATTCGGACGTCGCCGACGAACCGCCGCCGGCCCCGGCTTCCGCTTCGGACCAGGCCGCCCCAACCAGCGATTCGAGTTCGACGCCCGACACGACACTTGTGCCCACGGACACCGACAAGCCTGCCGGTCCAATCGTGACGCCGTGACGAAGCCCATCGAGTCGATCGCGAAGGTTGCCTCGACTCCGGAGCAAGCGAAGGTCTACGTCGCCATGCTGCAGGGTGCGGGAATTCCGGCGCGGATCGAAGGCGACTGCCTCGTCGATGACTTCGCCGTGGCGCGCCGGCTGATGAACCTGATGGGCACTCGCGTCATGGTGCCAACCGGGAGCCTGGCGCTGGCGCACGAGGTGCTGCAACCCGTCGCCATCGATCCGAACGAACTGGTGCAGCAGGCCCTGGCGGCAGGCGGCGTCGCAACAGCGACGGGGAACGTCGCCACCGAGACGGACGTTCTCGAACCAACCGGTGGACGATGGAAGTGGATCGCAGTGCTCCTGCTGCCGATCCTGACCAGCATCGTGATCGTGCTGATCACCTGACCGCGATCACTTCTTCGGCGGCGACGGTGGCTTTGGCGGCGCGGGCGGCGGCGGCGTCTTCTTCTTCGACTCCTGGATCGCGGCGTCGCCCGCATCGAACAGACTCATCGGATCGGCAGCCGCACCATCGCTCGCTGGCGTCGCCGACTTGTCCGTCGGCTTCTTCTTGTCGTGAATCGCGGCCTCGCCGGCATCGAAGATGCTCATCCAGTCACCGGCGGGCTTGCTCGGCTTCGCGGCGCGCTTCTTGGCCTCTTCTTCGTGCCGCTTGTGCTCTTGCTCGACCCACTGCACGTAGTCCTTGTGCATGTCGCCGAGGACCTTCTTGTTCTCCGAGATCAGACCCACGTAGGGGAACAGGTCGACACCGTGCTCCTTCTGGATCTTGTTCATCTCGTCGCAGGTGAGCATCACCGGCATCGCGACGCAGAGGATGTCGCCGAACACGTCGAGCGGCACCATCGTGTGCTTGAACAGCACTTCCTTCGGCAGCCGCTTCTTCGCTTCGTCGCTGATCTGGTAGTTGCCCGCCATCAGGAACGGCAGGTTGAAGTTCTCGGTGACGATCTTGGCGAGATCCCACTCGGTGATGTGGCCGCCGGTGACCAGCACCTGCACGAACGGCTCGCCGTGTTTGTCCTGCGCGTAGAGCGCATCGGTCAGGACTTCGCTCGCGACGACCGCACGCTCAGTGAGGATCTCCGCGAGGCGGACCGAGGTGATCTTCTCGATGGCCTTCACAGGCTGCTCATCGACCGCCGTCGCTCGGTGGCTTGAGGCCCACCGCGCCCCTGCCAAGGCGGCTTTACGCGTAGATCAGGAAGGTGAGGCCGGCGTGCACCGTGAGCACCAGCGCCATGCCGATCACGATCGCTGAATTGACTGCTTCGCCGACCTCGGCGCCGGAGCGTTTGGGCCCGGTGCCGAGGTGGTAGCAGGTCAACGCGACCAGGTAGCCCGACAGCGTCGCCTTCAGCAGCACGACCAGCACATCGCGCACGTTGACAGTCGCGTACCAGGCTTCGGCCCAGCCGACCGTCGTGATTCCCGACACCGTGTTGGCGGCGAACGCACCAGCGGCGGCGGCGGCCATCACCCCGCCGAGGGTCACCGCGGGCATCGCGATCACCATGCCCCACACCAACGGCGTCAGCAGCCAGTCGGCGGGGCGCACGCCCATCATCTGCAGGGCCGCGATCTGGTTGGTGCGCTTCATCGTGCCGAGGCGGGCGGCGGCGCCGGCGACGATTCGGGCCGCGAAGAAGAACCCGCTCAGCAGCGGCACCAGCACCGCGGTGGCGACCTTGCCGGTGCCGGTCAGCAGGGCCGATTCGAAGCCGCCGTGGATCGGGTTGTTGCGCAACGCGAAGAACGTCGCGAGGCCGCCGATCACACCACCTGCGATCGCCACGAACAGGGCCGGTTCGAGGGTGAACTTGACGGTGGTGCGGACCACTTGGCCCAGCTCGAACGGCGGCAACCGGCGGATCGATTCGAGCACGGTTTCGCCGATCGCCGCCAACTGCAGCAGCAGCCGCCGGGCGCCGTGCAGCGCCGCCGGTTCGGGAGTCACCGCGTCCATCGGCCGGCGGCCGTGGTCAGCACCCGACGGCCGGAAGTCCGGGAGCTCGAGCCGCAGCGTGCGGGCCGCGCGATCGAGCAGCAACACGCCGTCGGTGATGCCGTCGAACGCTTCGATGTCGTGCGTGATGACGATGGTGGTGCGGCCGGGATCGCGATCGTGCGCATCGCGCAGCAACCGGGCGATCGTGCGGGCTGCCTCGGCATCGAGGCCAGCGGTCGGTTCGTCGCACAACAGCAGCGCCGGCGACGAGGCCAGTGCCCGCGCCACCGCGAGCCGTTTGCGCATGCCGCCGGAGAGTTGTGCCGTGCGTTCGGGCGCGTGCTCGAGCCCGACTTGCGCCAGGAGTGCGGGCGCCAGCAACGGCGAACGGTTGCCGGCGCGCAGCGCGAGTTCGACGTTGGCGCGCGGCGTCAGGTCGTCGAGCAGGCCTTCGTCCTGCAGGATCGCGGCGACTTTCTCGCGCAACGCGTCGGGCGCATCCCCGACCAGCGAGACGCCATCGACGAGCAGTTCGCCTGACAACCGCGGGGCCGGTTCGCGCGACTCGACGAGGCCGGCGAGGATGCGAAGCAGCGACGACTTGCCGCCGCCGGAAGCGCCGACGAACAGGTAGAAGCCGTGCGCCGGCAGCTCGAGGTCGACGTTTTCGAGCAGGACTTCCTCGCTGCCCGGTCGCCGGTGCGCGAGGCCGAACTTGCGGAAGACGAGGGCCGGTTGCATCGCGTCACTGCGGGCGCAGGTCGGTGGGCAACAACTCCAGGGCCACCACCGTGCCGGCCACGCCTTCGGCCGGTTGCGCGATCACGCCGATCACCTCTTCGTCCGCAGTGACGGGAGCTCCGTGCGCATCCGACGTCGGCGGCCGACTCGCTTCGACCGCGGGAAGGGGCGTGGCGTCGGCGCCCGCGGCGCGGATCGACAGCGTCGCACCTGCTTCGATCGCTCCCGCGAACCGCATGCGATTGGCGGGGGTGCCGCGCAGGTCGGGCGGTGCCTCTTCGAGCACGAGGGCGGCGATGTCCTTGCCGGTCGGGTCCACCCAAACGCGGCCCGCACGCAGCACCGTGCCGTTGCGCAGCAGCACCTTGAGTTGCTCGTCCTCGATGTCGGGCGCGCCGCCGAACAAGTCGGTTTCGGTGAACGACGCATCGACGAGACTGCGTGCAGTCACCACGACGACGCGGCCGGCGCGATCGAGGAACAGGACTCCGGTGCCCTGTCGTTGGATCGGGTCGTCGGAGCTCCAGGTGTCGCGTTCGACCGCGGCATAGGTGATGCGCACCAGCACGAGGTCGTCCGCCGCCGCCGGCTTCGCGACCGGCAACTGCCGCAGCGCTTCGCCCGGCACCGGCGCCACTTCGAACGCCGGTCGGTTGGCGGTGGCCGCGGCGCGATAACCATCCTGCACGAGAACGCCTTTGCCCGGGTCGCCGTAGTAGCCGACGAACGGCGTCAACAACGCCGTCACATCGGTGACCGTGAACCCCGAAAACAGCGCCCCGCTGACGTAGGGACGCGCCACCCAGAACGACGTCTTGTCGGTGACGGTCTGGCGATGCTTGCGGGCGATGCGCAGCGACACTTCGACGTGCGTGCCCGCCGAGGCCAACGCAACGCTGCGCACGTCGCCGGTGGGCATGCCGCGGAAGATCACCGCCGAACCAGGCTTCAGCCCGTGGTTCTCCGGCACCAGCAGGCTCATCAGCAGGTCGCCGTGTTCGACTTCTTCGAGGCTCTCGGCTTCGCTCGCCGCAGGCGGTCGTTCCTTGCCAGCCAGCAGACTGCCGGCGACGAGGGCGGTGCCGCGATCGGTCGGCGTCTGGAACGACACGTAGGAATCGCGCACCAGGGTGTCGAGGCCGGTGGCGCCATCGAGGCCCGAGAAGCGCGGCGTCACGATCCAGAACGAGCTGTTCACGCACGCATGCTGGGCGCCCGGCGGGTCGAGCAGCAATTGCGCCACCGCCTTGGTGCCGTCGGACGAGATCGAGATCGATCGCACCACACCGACATTGACGCCCCGGTAGCGCACGTTGGCGCCGGAGCGCAGGCCCCGCGCTTCGCGAAACTCGACCTGCAGCGGCAGTCCCGGTCGATCGTCGAGGTGGCGCAGGATCCGCACGACCCAGAAGGCCCCGAGCACGGCACCGATCAGGGTCAAGGAGCCGATCAGGTAGCGGAAGCGGTGCATGCGGTGCGTTCCTGGCTGGGTCCAGCGGTCGGCGCTCCTGGTGGCCGGCGCCGGGTGTGAACCGTCGCGACCGCTCCAGCGGCGTCAGATGTCGATGTTGGTCGCCTCGAGCGCGTGCTTCTCGATGAACGCGCGGCGCGGCTCGACTTCGGGCCCCATCAACACCGTGAAGATCCGGTCGGCTTCGACCAGATCGGTGACGGTGACACGGCTCAGCGAACGGCGCGCCGGATCCATCGTCGATTCGAACAGCTGCGACGGGTTCATCTCGCCAAGGCCTTTGTAGCGTTGGATGTCGAGGTCCTTCTCGCAGGTCTTCTGGATGATCTCGACGGCGGCGTAGAGGTGGTCGCTGGTTTGCGAAGCCGAGGCATCGCCGGCACCGGCCACGACCTTCCACGCTTCGGCGGCGCCGGCGTTCGGCCAACCTACCGGAGTGCCGATCGCGTCGATGCGCTGCATGATCGTGCGCACGTCGCTGCCGAGCAGCAGCGTGTAGACCTCGACGTCGGCGTCCTCGCGACGACCCGGCGAATCCGGCCCTTCGTAGACCACGAGCTCGCTGCCCTTCCGCTGCTTGAGCTTCTCCAGCTCGGCGGCGAGCGCCACTTCGGTGTCGACGAACCGGCCCTTGCCGCCGACGACGAACCACACCACCGGCATGTGTCGGTCGGGAACCGTCGCCGCCGCCAGATACTCGGCGAACGGCACGCCGGCGTCCTGCGGCAGCTTCTTCTCCTGCTCGCGCAGTTTGCCGACGAGGTCCATCAGCGTGCGCAGTTCGCGACCGCGCCAGACCTTGCCGGAGGCGTGCGTCAGCGTGGTGCTGCCGAGGCCGAGTTCGGCCAGCAGGTTGATCTTGTCCTCTTCGGTGACCGCGTAGCGTTCGGTCTTGCCCTTCTTGATCCGGTAGAGCGGCGGCTGCGCCACGTAGACGTGACCCCGCATCACCAGCTCCGGCATCTTGCGATAGAAGAGCGTCAGCAGCAGCGTGCGGATGTGCGAGC
>SXPB01000019.1 GCA_005776475.1 Planctomycetia bacterium | reverse complement strand
CGAGTCGCATCGAGCACGTCGTCTACGTGATCAAGGAGAACCGCACCTACGACCAGGTGCTCGGCGACATGAAGGCAGGCAACGGCGATCCCGAGCTGTGCATCTTTCCGGAAGCGATCACGCCAAACCAACACGCGCTGGCGCGGCAGTTCGTGCTGCTCGACAATACGTACTGCTCCGGCATCCTGTCGGCCGACGGCCACCAGTGGAGCACCGCCGCGTTCGCCAGCGACTACCTCGAGAAGAGCTTCGCCGGCTGGCCGCGCAGCTATCCCGACGGCATGGGCGAAGACGAGAAGGATGCGCTGTCGTACTCGTCGGCCGGGTTTCTCTGGGATCACGCCCTCGCGCGCAAGTTGACCCTGCGCAACTACGGCGAGTTCTGCGGCCCGAAGGTGCGCTGGCGCGATCCGGCGAAGAAGGGCGAGCCCGACTTCACGGCGTGCTTCCGCGCGTGGCGCGACGGCACCGACGACGTCGTGTTCGCGAGCGAAGCCAGCGTGCGTTCGCTGCTGCCGCATTCGCCGACCGGCTACGTCGGCTGGGAGATGTCGGTGCCCGACCAGCACCGCGCCGACTTCTTCTTGCGCGAGCTCGCCGAGTTCGAACGCAAGGGCACGTTCCCCAACCTCGTGCTGATCTGCCTGCCGAACGACCACACCAGCGGCACGAGCAAGGGCTGCCCGACGCCGGCCGCGTGCGTCGCCGACAACGACCTCGCCTTTGGGCGCATCGTCGCGGCGCTGTCGCGTTCGAAGTTCTGGCCGAAGATGGCGATCTTCGGCATCGAGGACGATCCGCAGGCGGGCTGGGACCACGTCAGCGGCTACCGCACGACGTGCTACGTGGCGAGCCCGTTCGCACGCCGGGGCGTCACCGTCTCGACGCAGTACAACACGACCAGCGTGCTGCGCACGATGGAGCAGATCCTCGGCATTCCGCCGATGAACGTGTTCGACGCCAGCGCCACGCCGATGTTCGACTGCTTCAGCGAGACGCCGGACCTGACGCCGTTCCAAGAACTCGCCGCGACCGTGCCGCTCGACCAGATGAACCCGGCCCCGGTGGCGATCGCCGATCCGGTGCTGCGCGCCGATGCGGAGATGTCGGCGACGCTCAACTTCGCGCAGATCGACTGTGCGCCGGAGGACGTGCTCAACCGGATCCTGTGGCGCGCGATGCGCGGAAGCGCGGCGCCTTATCCGGAGTGGGCGATCACCGCCGGCGCCGAAGACGAAGAAGAGGAAGCCGAAGAAGCTGCGGCGCGCGCCCGCGCCGGCGCCACGGAACCCAAGTAGGCGGCCTTCTCAACGCGGGCCGTCGGCGAGCGCGTGCAGTGCCGCCGCGAAGTCGCTGCCCATGCTGATGCACCCGCCCATGTCGAAGTGCGCGCGGTCGGGCAGCATCGAGTAGCGCCGCGTGTCGACGAAGGCACAGCCCGGCAGCGCGGCAGCGACCGCGGCCTGCGCCGCTCGCACCTGTGCCGTGAACGTGAAGCCCGCGTGCAGATCGGGCAGTCCACCGACCACGAACGGGACCGCCGCAACCGCGTTGCCCGCAACGACCAGATCCTCGCGGAACGCGTGGATCAGCTCTGCGAGGTTCTGCCGATACGTGTTCGCGAGACTCGCCTGCAGCGCATCGCTCTCCCCCTGCATCATGAAGATGCCGCGCACGCGCGGCTCTTGCCCTTGTGCGCGCAACGCCGCACACGCGGAGCCGAGCCGGAACTGCATGATCGCGTAGAGCTCCTGCGCCGACGCGCCCCATTCGTTCCAAGGCCCAGCCGTGAATCCCAACGCGGTCGCCGGCCACGCGAACTTGATCAGGTACACCGTGCGTTCGTGGCCGGCGAGACCGGCCGCCAACGACAGCTCCGGCCCACCAAACCCAGCCGGTGTGTAGGAGCGCGTGTTGACGCCGTGTTCGATCGCCTGGAACTGGCCGAGCGGATCGCTCCAGATGCGCGCCCGAGGCTGTGGCCCGAGCAGGCGCCGCGGCAGCGTGCTGCCGTCGCCCGCACCTTCGGCATTGCTCTGCCCGAACAACACGAACACATCGACGACCTTGCCCACGACCGGCACCGTCGCCGCGCGGGTTCCGGAGAGCTGCAATGCGCCGGGTGCGTCCAGCGACAACGGCGGCTGCCACAGCACCGCTTCGGCAAAGACCGTAGCGCCGGCCAACGCCCCAACCGGGAAGCCGACAGCGAAGCTGGCGACGCCGCGGGCATCGACCACGGCGGCCCCGAGCAACGCGGGGGCTGCCAACCCAAGGTCATGACCACCCGGCAAGGGCTGGCTCCCTGGCGCAAAGCCTACGAACAAGAAGGCGACCTGGCCGGGCTTCCCATCGACACGCGCTTCGAAGCGATCGGGCACGGCCACGACATCGAGCGCCGCTTGGGCGCCACATCCCGCCGTGGCGCCGAGCCCCGCGGCCAACGCCCACGCCAAGGAACGAATCCAACGCCCGACCGCCGTGCTGCGGATGTCCATGCTTCTCCTCCTTGGGTTTCTGCGGCGCCCGGCCGCTCACCTCCAGGGGAGGGAGCGGCCAGACCGCAGTTCCCGGGAGAAGATCGCCGCAGCGCGGCACTTTTCAACCCGGGCATACGTCCTAGCCTAAACCGACATTGTGGTTTCCGTTCGCCCCACGGAAAAGTCGCGTCTTCCTCTCGTTTCGCCACCTCGCTCGAGGCACCACCTTGACCATCTCCCGTTTGCGGACGACTTCGTCCCTCGTCGCCAGCTTCGCACTGGCAGTCCCGGCCCTAGCCCAGAAGCTCGACACCCAGACCTCGGTGCGACTCGCCGAGTTCTACAGCAGCCCGGCATGGCATGAGTTCCTCGCCAACGCCAACGGCCAGTGGCGCGTGGAGTGGTGCGCCGCCACCGGCACCCCGAAGGCGATCTGGGGCAGTGGCCTGCCGCTCGCCGACTGGCGCGAGAACTCGCTCGTCGAAGCGCGCCGCCACGCGAACCTGCTGCTGCAGCAACAGGCGGCCTTGCTCGGCCTTGGCACGTCCGAGTTCCGCGAAGTGATCGGCAGCCGGATGAGCCGCACGTGGGTCTTCGTCTTCGACCAGTTCTTTCGCGGCCTGCCGGTGATCGGTGGTCGCGCCGACGTGCGCGTGCACATGGTCGGCCGCGTGCCGATGTTTGGCGCCACGGCGTTCCAGATCCCCGCCGACTTCAACATCACGCCGCGTTTCGATGCCGACACGGCGCTCGCGATCGCGTGGCAGACGCTCGGCACACCAACCGGCGTGCCGCAGCCCGCTCCGGTTGCCGCACCGCGGCTCGTGATCGACGGTGACGTCGAAGCGAGCGACCTGCAGACGTTCGCCCTGGCGTGGGAAGTGCCGATCAGCAACGTCGCCATGGACGGCAGTGGCCCGATCGGTCGCTACTACGTCGACGCGCTCACCGGCAAGGTGTTGCGCTTCGTCAGCGACAAGCACGAATGCGGCCTCGCAGGCTGCACGGTCGGCAAGACGCTGCCGATCGCGGCCCCCGTCTCGTTGCCCGCGATGGCGAACCTCGGCATGCCGCCGGTCAACACCACGGTGACGGTGATGGGCTGGACGCGCACCGGCGTCGACGCCAATGACCCGCTCGTCAACACGCCCATGCCCGGGCTCGTGCTCAGCGTGCCCGGCATCGGCAACGTCACCACCGACAACAACGGCCAGTTCACGGTCAACATCGCCGCCGCGGTGTCGATCGCGGTCGGCAACCTCGACGGTCGTCACCACGCGACGATCAGCGGCGGCAGTGCGCCGAGTGGTTCGTTCACGGTCAACCCCGGCGTGCCGACGACGATCCAGTTGCTGACGGCAGGTGCTTCCACGGCGCAGGGTGCGCACACGACCACTTCGTATTGGACCGACAGGGTCAACCAATGGGCGCGCACGATCCTCGGCAACTCGGCTGAGTTGAACACCGCCAGCAACATCGCGGTGACGGTGAACATCGCCAGCACGTGCAACGCGTACTACACCGGCAACTCGATGAACTACTACGCCAGCGGCGGCGGCTGCGCGAACACGTCGTTCTCGACGGTTATCGCGCACGAATGGGGCCACGGCCTCGACGATCGCTACGGCGGCATTTCGCAGACGAACGGCCTCAGCGAAGGCTGGGGTGACATCCTCGGCTGCTACCTGCTCGACACGCCTCTGCTCGGCAGCGGCTTCCAGACGACGGGCGTGGCGCTGCGCAACGCCAACAACCCCACGCAGTATCCGTGCTCGGGTTGCGGTGTGCACACCGCCGGCCAGTCGTGGATGGGCTTTGCGTGGAAGCTGCGCAACCGGCTCGAAACGACGCTGGGCACGCGCGCCGCGGCGATCGCGCTCACCGAAGACATCGTCGTCGGCTCGATCGCGGCCGACGCCACGAACCAGGCCGACGCGGTGCTGCAGGTCTACATCGCCGACGACAACGACGGCAATCTCGCCAACGGCACGCCGAACAAGGTCGATCTCGACTGGGCCTGCAACCAGCACTCGCTGCCGATCCCCGGTGGCGGCGGCGGTCCGGGCGCGCCGGTCAACGACGAATGCGCCGCCGCGATCGCGGTGGTGAACGGCCTCAACGGTCCGTACACGACAGTCGGCTCGACGACGTCGAGTGCATGGCCATGCGCCGCTGGCGGCAACGACATCTGGTTCACCTACGTCGCCGGCACCGCGGGCAACCTGGTCGTCGATACCTGTGGCCAGGCCACGTGGGACACCGCGATCCAGATCCTCTCGGGTTCGTGCGGCAGCCTCACCAGCGTCATCTGCAACGACGACACGTGCTCGCTGCAGTCGTCGGTGACGGCGGCGGTCACGCCCGGCCTCTACTACATCCGCGTCGGTGGCTACAACGCCGCGACCGGTTCGTTCAGCCTCAACGTCAATGGCCCCGCGGGCACGCCTGCCGTCAGCACGCCGTTCGGCACGGCCTGCGGCACGTCCTCGAAGTCGTTCTACGAACTGTTCACCAACACGGGATTCGATCTCGGTGGCGTCGGCATGCGCCTCGTCAAGAACGCAGGCGGGTTCTACGTCGCACAGCCGGGTGGCACTTACGTGGCGCCCAGCCTCGCGGCGACGCAGTTGGTCCTCACCGACGATTCGTTCCAGTCGGTAGGCCTGACCGGGTCGTTCCCATACTTCGGTGGTGTCACCACGTCGCTCGAAGTCTGCTCGAACGGCTTCGTGTCGCCGGTGACCGGCAACGGCGCCGCCTACACACCGAGTGCTGCCCTGTGGCTCGGCTCGGTCCAACCGCGCTGGGGCACGTGGCACGACTTCAATCCCAACGCTGTGGGCTCCGGCAAGGTGAAGTTCGAGCAGATCGGCTCGATCGCCTACGTCACGTGGGACGGCGTCTACAGCTACAACACGACGAACGCGAACACGTTCCAGATGCAGTTCGACCTCACCACCGGCAACGTCACCTGCGTGTGGCAGACGATGGTCGCGTCGGGCAATGCCTGGCTCGTCGGCTACACCGCAGCTGGCCCCAACACCGACCTCGGCAGCATGGACATCTCGACCGCACTGCCGGGCACGTTCCGCACCAGCGCCGACAACGCGGTGCCGCTGGCGCTGGCGACGTCGCTGCCGCAGCTCGGCACGACGCTGACGTGCACGACGACGCAGTTCCCGGCGTCGAGCGTGCTCGGCATCCAGATCGTGAGCACGACGCGGTTCGATCCGGGCATCGACCTGTCGGTGATCGGCATGACCGGCTGCTTCCAGTTCGCCGGCCTCGACTCGCTCAATCTGCTGCTGCCCGTGGCGCAGCAGGCCGTCTACACGATGCCGATCCCGAGCAACCCGGCGCTGATGGGCCTCCAGTTGACGGTGCAGAGTGCGGCGTTCGTGAACGGCGTCAACGCCGCGGGCCTGATCAGCAGCAACGGCGTGGCGCTGACGCTCGGCGTCTGACGCAACGCGGGCGGCGTAGTGGGAAGTTGCGTCCGGTCTCGTAGTGTGGTGCACACCATGAAGACCGGACGCAACGAACGCTGCCCGTGTGGTTCCGGCCGCAAGTGGAAGAAGTGCTGCGCGCTGGTCGCGCCGCCGGTGGTCGCCACGCCCGTCGAGCCAGCTCCTGCCGATGCGGTCACAACCGCTCCCCCGGAACCGCCACCGCCGGGTGGCCGGGACTGGGTGCCGCTGCAGCATCAGGCCGAACGTCTGCGGCCGAACAACTTCGGGCGCAAGAAGGGCTACTGAGCGACGCGCCAGCCGCGCAGCTCAGCCCTTGCGCTCGAACCTGGCGCGCACTTCCTGGGCGGCGGCGGCGAGCTTGGCATCGGGGTGCTTCGCGGCCGCGTCGAGCACGCGGGTGACGTGCTCGTCCTGCAGGCCGATGGCGCCGAGCGCACCGACGGCCGCCATGCGCACCGCGATGTCGTCGGTGTGTTCGTAGCACCAGACGATCGAGGCGACGAACGGACGGCCGTTGGCGGCGCGTTCGACCGCTCGCTGCAAGCCGCGCAGTCGCAGGTCGAAGTTCGCGTGGCGGATCGCGCGCGCAACCGCGTCATCGCTCGAACCCACCGCGCACTCGAGGATGTCGAGGCTCTCCTGCGCCGCCCTCTTCACGTCGCCCGCACCGGTCTTCGCGACGTTGCGAAGCGCCGCGAGCACGGGCTCCGTGCGCACGCCGATGTCCCCGAGGGCAGTGGCTGCTCGATCGCACATGGTGGCCGTCGCAGCAACGCCCTCGGCCTGCATCACCTTCACCAGCGCCGGCACCGCGGCCGCTGCCGCTGGGCCGATCCTGCCGAGCGCCTGGGCCGAGTTCGCGACCTTGTACTCGTCGCAGCCGCGCGGGTTCTCGGCGCCTTCGGTCACCGCTTTGACGAGGAACGGAATCGCGGCCGGATCGCGGATCGCGCCGAGCGTCGACGCCGCCGTGTGTGCACTGACGGTGCGCGACGACAGCAGCTTGCACAACGCCGGCACCGCGGGCTTGCCGGCCGGCCCGATCTCCGCCAGCGTCTGGCACGCATTACTCTGGATGCCGAACTCGCCAACGCAGCGCGCGAGTTCGGGCACACCCACCGCACCCAGTGCCACGAAGCTCTTCTGGATCGCCTGCGTCAGCTCGAGCCGCTCGGCCAACCACAGCTTGCTCATCACGGGCAGCAACGGCTCCGCCGCCTTGCCCATCTTGCCGATGGCGAACAGCGCGACGATGCGCTGCGCGTCTTCGCCGTCTTCGAGCACGCGGCGTAGTCCAGGCACCGCCTTGCCACCGAGCGCGGCGAGTTCCTGGGCGGCGACGTCGCGTTCGGCGCCTTTGGCGGCGGCGATGCGGGCCAGCAGTTCGTTGACGCCGGCGGCCTTGCCCTGGGCCGGCAGGGCCACCGTCGCCGTCGCGAGGGCAAGCAGGGCGGCGAACGGAATTCTGCGCGGCATCGAGAGCACCATGGCGCCGACGATAGCCGTCCACGCGCCATCGGTAACGAGGGGCATCGCTCCAGTGCCTACCGTCCTAGACCGATAGGACGGTTCGTGAACGTCCGCGTCGATCCACACAGCCTCGTGCCGCCGAGCCAACAGCTCGTCGCCGCCGTGCTCGATGCGATTGCTGCCGGTGAACTTGCGCCGGGCGACAAGCTGCCGTCGGTGCGCGGGCTCGCCGGCGACGCGCTGGTCAATCCGAACACGGTGATCAAGGCCTACCGCGACCTCGAGCACCTCGGTGCGACCGAAGGGCGCAACGGTTCGGGCGTCTACGTCACTGCGGCCGGGCCCGACGTGGCGAAGGCGCTGCGGCTGGCGGAGACCTTGGCGACGTTCCAGCAGGCGGCGGCGGCGGCGTTGCGCGCCGGCCACGACGAACAGGTGCTGCGCGCGGCGATTGCGCACGCGCGCGCGGCGCAGGGACAAGGACAGGGACTCGGGGAAACGGGGAGACAGAGGAGCAAAGCATGAACTCGGTGCTCACAGTGGACGGCCTGGTGGCCGGTTTTGGCCGCAAGCGCGTGCTCGACGGGCTCGACCTGTCGCTGCACGACGGCACGGTGACGGTGCTGCTCGGCGCCAACGGGGCCGGCACGAGCACGCTGCTGCGCGTGTTGCTCGGTGTCGTTCGGCCGCGCGCCGGCTCGGTGCGACTGTTCGGACAGGATCCGCTGCGCGCGCACCGCGAGGTGCTGCGGCGCGTCGGTTACGTGCCCGACGTTCCCGATTGTTATCCGTGGATGACGGCGCGCGACCTGTTCGCGTTCTTGCGGCCGCAGTATCCGACCTGGAACGACAGCGTATGCGCCGAGCTGTGCGAACGGCTCGCGGTGCCGCTGCGCACCAAGATCAAGACGATGTCGCGCGGCCAGGGCATGAAGACGATGCTGGTCGCGGCGTTGGCGCCGGAGCCGGAACTGCTGCTGCTCGACGAACCGTTCGCGGGGCTCGATCCGCTGGTGCGCGAGGAAGTGCTGCAGGGCGTGCTCGATTCGCTGCGCGCCGGCGAACGCACGGTGCTGTGTGCGACGCATGAACTCGACATCGCCGCGCGCATCGCCGACCGCATCGCGGTGCTGCAGGCCGGACGCGTGGTGAAGCACGGGACGCTGGCCGAAGTGCTCGGCGAAGACGAACCGGTGGCGGCGCCGCGCGGTCTGCAGCGCGTGCTCGCGGAGGTGGCGTCGTGAACCTCGCACTGACGTTCTGCTGGAAGGAGTGGCGCGCGCAGCGGGGGCTGTTGCTCGCGTACCTCGGGCTCGTGTTCGCATGCCTCACGCTCGGCTTCTCGCTGGTGCCGACGCACCTTTGGACCAACGACGGCTTCGGCGCGCGCGCGCTGTCGTGGTTCGTTGTCGCCGGCGTGATCGGCGTCGTCGCATTCGTCGCCCCCAACCTCGTGCGGTCGGAGTTCGGCACCAAGGACGACCAGTTCGTGCGCCGGTTGCCGGGGGCGCTCGCCCCGGCGTTCGCGGGCAAGCTGTTGTTCTTCGTCCTGACGCTGCTGTCCCTGCCGCTGCTCGGCCTCGCTGCCGGCGAGGTGATCCTCACCGCTCTCGGCCACGACTGGGACAAGCTGTACGTGTGGGACTGGCGCGGTGAAGTGAACATCGAGTGGTCAGCAGTTGTCGTGATCGCCGGCGGCGCGCTGCTGCTGGCGCCGTGGGTGTGGGCGATCGGCACGTGGCTGCCCGGTGGCCGCATGGCGCTCGGTGGCACGCTGCTGTTCGTGCTGCTCGTCGGCGTCGGCGTGTTCGCGGTGCTGCGGCAGAGTCCGAACATCGAGCACGGGCTCGAATGGTGGCACTGGCTGTGGGCGGTGCCGCCGACCGGGTTCGCGATCGCGGCGCTGTCGTGGATCCGCGGTCGGCGCGGCGGTGGTTCACTGCGTTCGGCGCGCTTCGGCCTGTGTGGCGCAGCCATCGTGTTCGTGCCGCCCAGTGCGTGGCTCGGGGTGCGGGCCTGGCACTACCACCACCCCGACCTCACCCAGCTCGCCGACATGAACGTGTTGGGAATCAGCCCCGACGGTAGCTACGCACTCGCCTACGGCAACACGATGGACTCGTGGTGCTCCGTGCCGATTCGCATCGACCTCGCGCGGGGCACCGCCGAGCAGTTGTCAGGTATCAACACCTACTCGTCCCCGAGCCTGCTGCGGCCGCATCGCATGGTGCTATCGGGTCGACAACGGCACTGGCTGTTCCACGACATGGCTGGGGAGCGCGAGCGCGAGCTGCTCGACCTCGCGACCGGAAACCGCGAGCCCTTCACCTTCGACAAGAATGCAAACCGACCACTGCCGACGGCGGACCAGCACCGACGCATCATCGCCGAACTGAAAGCGACGACGGCGCTGCGCCTGCCTGGCAACCGCCCGGTCTGGTGTGACGACGGAGCGGTGTGGACGACGAACGCCGATGGCTCCGACCACCGCGTGCTCGACGTCGACACAACCACTTCCATCAGTCCCGCTGGCCACGCCGTGGTGGTGTACGGCGGTCGGCGCCGCGTGGTCGACCTCACCTCCGGAGCGACGTTGGTCGACGATGAGACAGATGCCTACCTGGTGCGCGACGTATTGCTGTCGCGGCTGCCAGGAAAGTCGGGCTCCCATTGGACGGAGACGCGCGACGGCCAGAAGAAGCCGTGCGCCCCTTTGCAAGCATGCCGTGTTCTTGGCCTGGTCGACGACGACCACGTGCTTGCCGCGCGAACCCACTACCAACACAAGAAGTTCGCGCCGACGCGGTTGTTCCTGTACCGCCCATCGAACGGCACGGAAACCGATCTCACTTTGCCTCCTGGCGCCTCGTTCTTGTCACTTGGTGTCGTCGCGCCCTTTAACCGCTGGGGCTCACTGCTGGCCCGCGATCCTGCCGGTCGTCTGTGGTTGCACTGCCTCAACGGCGGGGGCCGGGATCAACTACTGTTGGTCGACGTCGCGAAACTCCAGGTGACGGAGTTGGCGTCGATGAGCGACAACCTCCAACAGATGCGCCTGCTCGACTGGCCCGACGCGAACACCGCCGTGCTGCTCGACGGCGCCCGCATCGTCCGCCTCGACCTCACGACGAACGCGCGCACGCAACTGTTCCCCCGCCCCGAGTGACACGTTGTTGCCGTCGTTGCGCAGCGCACCTACCCTGCGCCAATGAAGAAACTCGCATGGGTGGCACTCGGCCTGATCGGCGGCGGTGGGGTCCTCGGCTGGCAAGGCTGGCAGGATCGCGGCAAGTGGGGCCGCATCGAAGCCGCCGGCAAGGAAGCGCCAGGCATCCTGGAAGGCGGCAGCGTCGAACGCGGGCGCCGCGGTCGCAAGTCCTACAGCTTCACGGTGACTTTCACGCCCGAAGGCGGCGCGGCGCGCCAGCAGGAGTTCGAAGTCAGCCGTGAGTTCGCGGAGCGAGTCGTCAAAGGCGACGAAATCGTCGAGGACAAGTGCACGGTGCGTTACGACGCGAGCGATCCCTCGGTCGCGATCATTGTCGGCGGCTCGAAGGACAACCGATCCGGTTTCCTGATCGGCCTCGGCCTCATCGGCGGCGGGCTCGTACTCGGCTTCTTCCTGCTGCGCAGCAAGCCGCAGGACGCAGCGCCCGTCGCCAACGGCTGACACCCGCGATCGCCGTCAGAAGTTCGCCGTGTGCACCGGCCCCGGCGAGAGATCGATCGGAATCCGCCCCACTTCCTGGTCGCCGCGCAACAACACCAGCGTGCGCGCACCTTCACCCAACGACAGGATGTGGCTGCGCCCTTCGGTCACCGCGGCGCTGCGACTCGTTTGCGCGGCGTTGCCACGCATCACTCGCAACAGCATCGACTTGCCATCGGCATCGAGCACGCGACAGCGATCGACCCGATCGAATGGCGGCGACAGCTGGACCTGCAGATGCACGCGCCGATCGACCGTGACCACGAACTCGTTCGGGTCGATGCCGGGCTCGATCGTGCGCCCGGCGAACAGAATGTCGTCGCCGGATGCAAACACCTCGACGCCGCTCGTCGGCACGTTGGTGAACTCCACCACTCCGTTCGTGTCCGACTGCCCCGCCGCACCCGTCGCCCATTCGTCGCGCGTTCCACCCGGCACCTGCACCTCCAGCGCGGGACGCTGCAGCACCACCTTCGCACCGGCGATCGGTTGGCGATCGCGCGCGAGGATCTTCACTCGCACCCGATCGAACAAGCTGCCGGCGAGCCGCAGGTCGATCGGCGAAGGCCCCGGCCGCACGCCGAGCACCGTGTGCTCGAGCAGCGTCCGGCCGTCGAGTGCGCGCAGCGTGTAGGACCGCTCGCTCAACCCGTCGATGCGGAACGTGCCATCGGCGGCGGCGAGAACAAAGTTCCAGAACGGACGCTCCTCGCCCGCGAGCAGACTCTCGGCGAGCACGACGTCGTCTTCCGTGCCGACCAAGGTCGGATCGGCGAGCCAGACCTTCGCGCCCGCTGCGGGCTTGCCATCAGCGAACGTCACCCGGCCTGTGAGCGTGCGTGGAGGACCACCCAACTGCAGCACCACGCGCGCTGGCCAACGCGGCGCGCCCGCAGCGTCGCGTTCGGGCACGAAGATCGCCGGCAAGGCCCCCGGCGCCACGGCGACCAAACGCTGCATCGTCGCGTTCCCCGCCACGTCGAGTGCAAAGCCCCCGCGCGCATCGCTGCGTGCAACCGCCGCTCCCGCACTCACGCGCGCCTGCGCCACCGCGGCTCCCCATCGATCGACGACCAGGCCTTCGATCACCGACGCCGATGTCGCCGGGCGTTCCAACACGAGCTCCAGCAATTCAGTCGATGCCGGCGGCAAGGGAACGATGCGCGGCACCCAACCGCCCAGTTCGGCAACGAGCGATGCACCCGCAACCAACGGCACGTCGGCCAAGTGAAACCGGCCATCGTCGTCGCATTCGCATCGCCAAGAGCACGGCGTCGAGAAGTCGAGCAACATGCCGAGATCGGCACCGAGCATCGTCGGCGAATGGACCTGGACCGCAGCGCGAGGCACCGGCGCGCCGGAGGCATCGACGACTCGCCCACCGAGATCGAGTCGCGGAGCGACGACGATCGTGCAAACGCGATCCTGACGCAGCAGCCCCTGCATCACCGTCGACCAGCGTGGGTCGCGCGAACGAACCGTGCCACTGCCCTGCTGCCCCACGATCTCGAACACTCCCTCGGCACCGCTGACGATGGTCGCGTCGCCGGCGCCGATCTGCAGCTGCACGCCAGGTCGAACCGCGCCTTGCGCATCCACCACTCGACCGCGCCAACGCATTTCGGAATCGGGCGCACTGACCGCGGCGCTGGCAGCCGGTGTCGAATCCAGCCGACTCGCAGCCTCAGCGGCAGGCACGGAAGACTCCGTCGGTGGCGCCGCGACCAACCGTTCGAAACGATCCAACGCGGCCACCGCCGGCGTCGGTGCCGGCTCCGGTGTTTGCCACCACCAACACGCAACGACGAACAGTACGGCGACCGGAACGAACTTCAGCGCGGTGGGCACGAGTGGAACTCCGAGTAGCGGCAGCCAGTGCGAAGGTGGCGCCAGAAGCGGCAACAACGCCGAGCTCCAGCGTTCGCCGTGCCGTTCGGCGAAGTGCCGCCGCAGCATCGCCAGCGCGCGCTGCAGACGACTGTTGACCGTCGAGACGGTGACCCCGGTGCGCGCCGCGATCACGCGCGGCGGCAGGTTGTCGAAGAAGCGCAGCAGGACGCAGGTGCGGAACGGTTCGGCGAGCGCCAGCACCGCGGCCACGAGCGCCCGTTGCGACTCCGCCTTGTGCACGACGTCGGCCGGATCGGGCGCGAACGCTTCGTGCGCACTCGCTTGAGCATGCTCATGGCGACGGCGGCGATCGCGGCGGCGATGTTTGTCGCGCCAGTTGCGCAGCAGCACGGTCCGCAACCACGCCCGGACGGGCCCGGCCCCGGCCGGAGGACGGCGCCAAGCGGTCGATAGCGTGTCCTGTACCAGATCAGCAGCGGTGTGGTCACACGCGACGAGTTGCCTCGCCAACCCATGCAGCCACCGAGTCTCGGCGAGCATCTGCTGGATCCGATCGGCGGTCGTCATGCACGAGGATCACGTCGCTCGATTCGATTCTTGCGCCGAATCTGGAAACTTTCCTTCGGCCAACGGCTCGTCCCTGACCGCGTTCCATCGGCATACGTTGCCGACGCGCACTCGCATGGCATGCCCGACCGCACACTCCGCGCGAAGTAGGGCGCGACGGCGGCAGCCGACGCCTGCCGCTGCGACTGCGCCGCGGCGAAGTGACCCTCGTGCGCAGTTGAACCCGCGCGCTTGGCCTTTGGGGTGCTGCCGCTGCATGACGTGACATTCACCATCGCGCACCGTTGCAAGCGATAGTCTGGTCGAGATGCTGCGTCAGGCTCTTCTGGTCGCCGTGTTCGCTGTGCAGGCGACGTCGTCCCTCGCCCAGGATGCGACGCCGTACCCGACGCCGACGAGCAAGAAGGGGCTGCAGGTGCAGATGGTCGACGATGCGTTGGCGCTCGGCATCGCGCACGCGGCGTTGAACGTCGATCTCGGCGCGTTGTGCGCTCCTGCCGGCGGTGACGATTGTCTGCCGTGGCAACACGACGGCGAGCACTTCACGTTCCGCAAAGCACCGATCAACGCGCTCGATGCCCAGGTCGCTCCACTGGCGAAGGCCGGCGTGGTTGTCAGCGCGATCCTGCTCGCGATCCAAACCGGCGATCCGGCGCGCGATCGCCTCGTCGTGCACTCGCGTTGCACCGGCAAGGCACCGAACGGCATCGCCGCATTCCAGACCGCGACCCCCGAGGGCAGGCGCTGGCTGGCTGCCGCGGTGGCGTTCCTGGCGGCGCGTTACTCCGGTGACGCGCCGCACGGCCGCATCTGGAACTGGATCGTCGGCAACGAAGTGAACTCGCACTGGTGGTGGTACCACCTCGGCAAGGCCGACCTCGCCACCGTCGTCGCCGAATACGAACAAGCGCTGCGCCTCGTGCACGGCGCCGTGCGCGCCCACAGCCGCCACGGCCGCGTGTTCGTGTCGCTCGAACACCACTGGAATGCGCGCTACGCCGCCGGTGATGCCGAGCAGGCCGCCCCCGGCCGCGAGCTGCTGCTGGCCTTGGCGGCGCGCGTGCGCGCGCACGCCCTCGGCGACTTCGACTGGCACGTCGCGTTCCATCCGTATCCGGAGAACCTGTTCGATTGCCGCTTCTGGCGCGATGCGAGTGCGCCCGATGCCGACGATGCGCCGCGCGTGACGTTCCGCAATCTGCAGGTGCTGGACCGCTGCCTTGCCCGCGACGAACTGCGTTGGCAGGACACACCGCGCCGCGTGATCCTCAGCGAGCAGGGCTTCCACTGCGCCGATGGCGAACACGGCGAACGCGACCAGGCCGCGGCGTATGCGCTGGCGTGGTCGATCGTGCAACGTTCGCCCGGCATCGACGCGTTCCATCTGCATCGCCACGTCGACCACGCGCACGAAGGTGGCCTGCGGCTTGGCCTGTGGACGCGCACGCCCGACTCGGTGTGCACGCCCGAACGCCGCCGCCACATCGCCGCCGTGTTCGCCGCCTGCGACACCGCGGCATGGCCTGAGTGCGCCGCGTTCGCGCTGCCTGTGCTCGGACTGCAGTCCTTTGCCGACTGGCCAGCTGGTTCAAACGCTCGCTAAGTGCGCCGATGCGCACACTCGCCTCGTGAGTGCGCACCTCGTGCCGCGGACCTTCGCCGCGTGGTCACAGCCGAAGTGATCGCCGTCAGCGCGGCCCGCCGGGCGGCACGACCCGACTCATCGCCGATTCGCGTTGCTGCATGAGGAACGCAATGCGGCGCTCGGACGGCACCGGCGGCGTGAAGGTCGGGCGCCGCGGTTGCAGGCGGGCCCGTTCGTAGATCGCGAGCAAGTTCGTCACGTGCGCGTCGAGATCGGGCGAACCCGCCGGACGGCGCGCGCGCAACTCGGACCAGAGCGTCGCTTCGGTGAGGAACCGCTGCATCGCCGTGGCCAGCGCCGCATCGTCACCGGCCTTCGCCACGAGGCCCGCGCCAGCAGCGCGTTCTGGCAGGGCGCCGAGATCGCTGGTGATGCACGGCAGTCCGAGTTCGAAGCACTCGTCGAGCACGAGGCCATAGGTCTCGAGGCACGTGCTCGGAAACACGCCAACGTGCGGTGCTGCAGCGTGCAATTGCGCGGCGGTGAACTCGCCATGGAACGTCACCGGCAACCCTTCGGCGGCTTGCCGCAGTTCGCGCTCGAACTCGGGACTTTCGAAACCGCCGAGCACGTGCAGCGAGGCGCGGCCCGGATGCGAGGCGTGCACCTGGCGGAAGGCGCGCACGAGGCCATCGACCCCCTTGTGGCGACCGACGCCACCCCAGAACGCGAAGCGGACCGGCGCGCCGGCGACGGGTGCTGGCAGCGGCGGCATTCCGGCAAACCGCTGCCGGTAGCCGAGCGGCAACACCTGGTAGCGATCGCGCGGCACTCCCGTCGTCTTCGCCAGCAGGTCGGCGGTGCTGCCCACCGCCACCAGCACGGCCGCGGCCAGTGCCAGTTCGGCGCGGTAGTGGTCGGCGAACAACTCGATCCCGGCGTCGATCTCGGCCTTCGGCTCGTAGCCGTGCTTGGGCACGCAATCGCCACAGCTCGCCGCCGACAGCGCGCGTCGGCACGCTTCGTCGCCCGCGCGGCGCCGAAATGCGCGCGGACAGCTCGTGTAGTAGTCGTGCAGCGTGACGATCGCCGGCACGCCATTGCGCCAGCACGCTTCGACCAGATTGCACGTCAGCCGCACCCAATGGTGCACGTGCACGATCGCGGGCCGCCGTTCGCGCAAGAACGCCACGAACGCCGCCTCGACGCCCGGATGCCACATCTTCACGTGGTGGTCGAAGTAGAGGTCGTCGCGATGCACCCGGTGCACCGGCAGGCCTTCGACCTCGTCGCGTTCGATGGTCAGCCGCTCGCGCCAGTGCTTGCTGCCGCTCCAGACTTCGACCTGCATGCCGCGCGCGCGTTGGCGCTGCGCCACGTCGAACGCATAGGACTCGGACCCGCCACGGCTCTCGGGTGGGAACTGGTGGATGACGTGCAACGCGTCGAGCGCCATGTGCAGCCGTTATACCGGCGACGTGCAGCGGCCCGCCGGCTGCTTCTGGGTCGGGACGATCGTGCGGCCCGAGCGGCGACGAAAAACGGGGGCCCCCGCCAGGCGAGAGCCCCCGACTGCCCAATCAGTCAAACTCTCCTGTCCATGCTTCGTTCGCGTGCGGGCCCACCAGGGCGACCCGCACTTCCCTGCGGCACGAGCGCCATCTCGTCTGCACGCTCGCGCCAGGTGCGCGTCGGCCGGCGGCGCGAACGAGCCATGGCAACCGCCACCCGGCTCGGCTCGCTTCGCGATGCCCACCAACGGAACCCACTCTCTAGGTGTGGTACCCGGGGGAAGAACGACGCCGGATTTTCGTGCCGCGCGCGAGACTCAGGCAACCCAGACCGCTGCCAACGCCGTGATCCGTGGGATCCAGCGGTCGATGCTGCGCTCGGGACCATCCGCGGCGAACGACTGCACCCACTCGAGTCGATCGTCGGCGGGAACCTCAGACTCGGCGGCCGGGAACAGGCGCGTCTCTTCGAGTTCGCGCAGCGTCTCCAGGCGGCGGACCAGGGCGTCGACGGTTGCGCCGAAGCCGGTGCGCTCGGCAGCCGACAGGTCCGACGGCTCCCAGAACCACATCAGCGAACAGACGAGTTCGCCGACCTCTTCGTGCAGCCGCAGCACTTCACCGACCACGGCGGCAGCAGCGTCGTCGCCGTGCATCGCCACTGCGGGGCATACGGTCGCCGCTTCCCTGGCCAGATGCCCAGTGAGCACGAACTCGCGCAGAAACCGGATCAGGGTGGCGCAGTCCTGGGCTGGAAACGCGGCACCGGCCACCACCGAGCTGCCCACGGCCCGCAACACCCGCAGCGCCTGACCCATGGTCGCGTGCTCACGGCGCAGGAGGTCGGTGGGGCGCAACATGCGGTGGGTGGTTTTGGCACGGTGGTCGTGCATGCGACCGCTCAACAGCATGCCGGCCGCGGGATTTCGCGGGGTGGCCGAAGTCACCAACCGGCCGCAGGCGAGAGACTTCTAACAAAAGACGAACTCCACTTGACGATGGCTAACGTTTTGCTAACCTTTGGACCAAACGCCTGACGAACAGAGGTCATCATGATCACGAGCTTCCACTCCCGATCTTCGCGCACCATCCAGGTCCTTCGCACCCCGCCGCGCCCCGCACAGGCTGCCGCGGGCGCCTCGGGCCGCGCAGCCGGCCTCAGCCAGATGCTCGAACTGGCGGGGGCATGTTCGATGATCGCCTTCTTCCTAGTTCTGGCGTTGTTCGGGTAGAGTTCGGTTCTCTCGATTCCCCGGTCGCCAGCCCAAGGCGACCAACCCTGACCCAGAGGCGTTCCCATGGACCTCATGCTTACGGAAAAGCAGATTCGCGTGCTGCGGTACTTTCGCGACTACCGCAAGCAGAAGGGGATCGCTCCTACCCTGGACGAGGCGGCGCAGGCCCTTGGGGTCAGCAAGATCACGATCCACGAGCACCTCAACCAGCTGACGAAGAAGGGCGCCATCCACCGCGACAAGGCCAAGGCTCGCGCCGTCGCCATCCTGCACGATCCGGACGCTGCCGATGAGCCCGCCGTCGCTTCGGCGATCCCGTCGATTCCATTGGTTGGCTTGATCGCCGCCGGCCGTCCGATCGAGGCTCTGGAGGATCGCCAGGAAGTGAGCCTGACCGACCTCGTGCCCACCGGCGACCGCATCTACCTGCTGCGGGTGCGCGGCAAATCGATGATCGAGGACCACATCGACGACGGCGACCTGGTGGTGGTCGAGAAGCGCGAGACGGCAAACGACGGCGAGATCGTCGTCGCGATCCTCGACGGCGAAGAAGCGACGCTGAAGCGCTTTTACCGCGAACGCAACGGGATGATCCGGTTGCAGCCAGCCAACTCGAGCATGGAGCCGATCTTCACTTCCCGACTGCAGCTGCGCGGCGTGGTGCGCGGCGTGATCCGACGGTTCCGCTGAACGCTCGCATCGCGGATGCTGTCGTCGCATGACCAAGCCTCCTGGCCGCGTGCAGAAGGGTCCGTTCGTCGATTCGTGTGAACCCGGCAAGCACGCGTGGTGCGCATGTACTCGCAGCGCGACCTATCCGTACTGCGACGGCACGCACCGCGGCAGCGACGTGACTCCGATCAAGATCGTGCTCGAGAAGGCATGCACGGTGGTCTGGTGCGCCTGTGCGTGCTCGAACAACAAGCCGTTCTGCGACGGCACGCACTCGCGAATCTGACGCAACCGCAGAGACTGGTCAGCCCTTCGTCGCGCCTGCAACAGCGGCAGGCGCAGGCGCAACCGCAGGCACCGGCAACCACCCATCCAACAGCGCCTTCGCCGCTGGCGTCGGTACCGCTTCTGGCTCGATCGACACGGCACTTGGCGAGCCCTTGGGAATCACCGCCAACTTCCCGACCACGCCGCGCCGGCTGTAGAGGACTTCCAGCTTCGCTGCGATCTTGGCCACCGCCGTGAAGACGTCGGACCACCGCGCGGCATCAACCCGAAGGCCATCCAACGCGAGGATCTCGTCGCCGGGATGCACTCCTGCTTCATGCGCTGGGCTGCCGGCGATGACGGAAGCAACCACCGTCGAGCCGCCGTCGAACTGCACTCCGAAGAAGGGCTTCTCGGCATCGCGTTCCACGACGCGCAACCCGAACGAGGCCAACCGCGGCGACAACGCCGGATCGAGCCGCTGGTCGACCAGGCTGGCCAACAACGTCACCGCTTCCTGGCCACCCGCTTCGAGCAACACCGCATGCACGTCCGCGCGCGTGTATCCCCGGCCTGCTGCGAAGGTCTGCCGCAGCAACGCACGCACGACATCGTCCAGGGAGCGCGCTCCCTGCGTGCTTTCGCGGATCGCGAGGTCCATGCACATCGCCGCGACGGCACCGTTTCCGTAGTAGTTCTGCGACGAGTTGCGCGTGTTCTCGTCAGGTCGGTAGAGCCGGATCCAAGCGTCGAAGCTCGACTCACCCAGGCTCAAACGCAACCGACCTGGCGCCCCGAGCATGCCGTTCACGTTCTTGGCGACGGCGACGAGATAGTCCGCCCGTGTCATGACCCCGGCGCGAAGGCACAACAGATCGTCGTAGTAGGCAGTCCAGCCCTCGATCAACCAGAGGAACTCGGTGTAGTTCTCGCGTTCGTAGTCGTAGCGCCAGTACTCGACCGGCCGCAGCCGCTTGCCGTTCCACGCGTGGAACAGCTCGTGCGCCAACAGCGAGAGGAACTCGCGGTAGCCCTTCGCAGTCGCGAACGCTGCTCGCCCGAACAAGAGCGTCGTCGATTCGGCGTGCTCGAGGCCGCCGTAGCCGTCCGCGGAAAACAGGCACAGGATCGTGTAGTGGCCGAACGGCAACCGGCCATCGAACAAGTCCGCCGCACGTTCGAAGATCGCAGTCAGGTCGGCCACGAAAGTCGGCGGCAACGCCACCGGCGCCAGCCCGTCGATCGCGGCGACGATCGGCACGCCCCGCACCGTGAACGACACGCGCTGGAACGCAGCCACCAGACACGGCGAGTCGAACACCTGGTGCAGATCCACAGCGCGCAGTGTGGTGACGCAGGTGCCTTCGATCGCGTCATGGATCACTTCCCGATCCCGCGGCAACGCACAGGCGAGATCCCACGTCGACGGGTGACACACTTCGAGCTGTGCTGCCAGGTGCATGCCGGCGGCTGGCCACAGCAGCAAGCATGCGTGGTTCCAGAACGCGTGGTCCGCCGTCAGGTCGGCGGTGCGCACACTGAGTTCATGCGCGTAGACGTGGTAGCTGACCCGAACCCGCTGCACCTCGGCCCCGAGTTCGAGCTGAAAGCGGTTCTTCGCCGACTTCCGGCACGGGATCTCCTTGCCGCTCGCCGCGTCGACGGCCGCCACCCGTGAAAGGTGGCGCGAGAACTCCCGCACCAGGTAGCTGCCCGGAGTCCAGGTCGGCAGGAACAGATCGACCTGCCCCCCGCCCGGCGGGAGCAAGTCGCCCCGGGAAAACTCAAGCTCGACCCGGACCATCCGATGGACCGGCCGGCGCACATCGATCTGGTACCGAAGCAGGCCGGCGACCGCGCTCAATCGACACCTCGTGACCCGCCCCAAACCTTGCTGCGGACCGGGCGTGCGGCGGCGGGAACAGCCAACAGGCCGGAAAAGTGAATGGCGCGCCCGAGAGGAGTTGAACCTCTGACCTACGGCTTCGGAGACCGTCGCTCTATCCCACTGAGCTACGGGCGCACCCGGGAGGGCCGGTATTATCGAAGGGACCCGCGAAACACAACGCCGCTGCCAGTTGTCCCCGGCGTGGGTTCCGCAGGCCAACCCGCGTTGTTGCCCCGTTGCCAGCTGGCTGCCCGGCTGGTTGAATACTTGTGCGCTGACCCGCAACCCCCTCGGGCCGCGCGGCTAGGTAGTTCGGCAAGCCCAGCATGATCGTCCGGTCCGTATTCTCGCTGCTGTCGATTGTCGCCATCGCCCTCGTGACGATGCGCGACACGGCACCGCTGCAAGCGACGACGACCACTTCGGTATTGCCCGACACGGACGGAGACTTCCTTCCCGACTGTGTCGAATGGGCGGTGCTGACGAGCGCGACGAACCCCGACACCGACGGCGACAACATCGGCGACTTCATCGAAGTCGTGCAACGCGGTGCACCGCGGGATGCCGGGGCGCCGCTGCCGGCCGACCAGGAAATGCGCGTCATCGTCACCGGCCCAACGGTCGGTGGCCCGGCGAGTCCAACCTGGTTCCACCTGTTCGTTCGCTACGTCGAGCCCGGAACGCCCATTTCGCAGTTCCAGGCATGGGTCGAGTTGCCGGCGTATCCAGGCATTCGCTTCCCGTTCGATGTGCTGGCGCAGGGGCCAGTCCTCTTCCAGGAACACAACGCTGGCGTCGACGGTACCTGGCTGCAGGTTTCCGTGCCGCTCGTGCAGTCGAACATCCTGCACACGTTGGTTCCGTGCAGTTTCAACGCCGAGGCAATCGTCGGCGGACGCTATCTCCGCTCGTGCGCCAAGCTGTTCGACGTGGGCGGCGAGCTGGTGACGCTGGTTGCCTTCCGCGAGACGTTCTACGCGGCGCAGCACCTGGTGCCGCAAGGCACACCAACGACCTTGTCCAATCGCGTCTGCCTGCTCGATCTTGAGGAAGTCGGATCCGGCCCCGGCGGCACGGTCTACGAGGTCGTCAGCGCGTTCTGCGACGACTGCAACGAAGTCGAATGCGCCGTGACCTGCCCGCAATCGGTCGGATGGCTACTCACGATCCCAGGCGGACTTGCAGCGATGGGCGGCCCCAACTAGGCCGTCGGGAACACTTCGGGACTGCCGCCTCGGGCCTACTGGGTGCCGTTTGGGACTGGTTGCGGACGCAGCGACACGTACGCCACAACTTGGCTGCTGGCACCGGGTTTTGTCGCATCTAACAACAATTCAGGGAACCCGGACCTGATCTGCGGACGTCAATCCCCCGTGGAACTTCTGCGCGATCCCGATGCCGAATTGGTTGCCGTTTGCCGGCACCCAGAATCCGACGGCTTCGAAGGCGCATTCGAGCAGTTGTTCGTTCGCTACCGCGAGCGCGTCTATGCCATCGCCTACCGGGTCGTCGGCAACGCGGTCGATGCGCTCGATGTAGTGCAGGAGAGCTTCGCCTTGGTGCTGCGCAAACTGCACGGCTTCCGCGGCGGCTCGATGTTCAGCACCTGGTTGTTCCGGATCGTGGTCAACTGCAGCATCGACCACCGCCGGAAGCGAGAAGCCGCCCGCATTGGCACGCAAGGCGAGTGCTCCATCGATCTGGTCGATGACGCACCGAACCCTCGCGACCGCGCCGAGACGAAAGAACTCGGCGACCAGGTCCAAGAGGCGATCGCGTTGCTGAGCCCCAAGCTGCGCGCCATCCTCGCCCTCCGCTACCTGGAGGACATGTCCTACGAAGAATTAGCCGCGACGCTCGGGTTGTCGTTGGGAACGGTGAAATCACGCCTCGCGCGTGCCCACCTCGCTCTCGAAACCGTAGTTCGCAACCGTTACCCGCACCTCGACACGGGCAGCGCGGCCCCTGATTCCATGGGAGACGTCGGATGACTGCCGCTGGAGATCGATCCGCTGGACTGCGTTCGCCGCTGGGCGACGAATGCAGGAACTTCCTGCGCGCGAAGCTCGATGCAGCCGACCCGGTCGCACCCCATTGCGATCGCTGCGGCGCAGTGCTCGCGTTCCAACGCCGCATGGCCCCCGCATTGAGCGCGCGGCCGTCGCTGCCTGCCGCCTTGCTGTCTCGCAACCTGGTGGAGGCGACGCTCGAACGAGTGGTCGCCGACTGTGACAACGGTTCGATGGCGGAAGCCCTGCGCGACCGCGTCGCGGCAGCCACCCAGAAGCCTGAGTGGGTGGCGCCGGCCCTCGAATCCCCGGTCCTGCAGGCCGCCCTGTCGAAGCAGCCTCGCACGAGCCCGGCAGCGTGGTCGCAAGTCCACCGCGCGATCCTTGCCGAAGCGCATGTCGAACGGGCGGGACGCGCCAAACACCGCTGGTTGCTGGGTGCGATGACGGCAGCAGCCGCTGCGGTCGTCGGTGGCGTCTGGCTGGCCCAAGAAACTCACCCCGAAACCACCATCGTCTTCGTCGACCTTGAGTCCGCTCCCGGCATCGACTTCGCCGCGATTCGATACGGAGCGCCTCGTTAGCCGCCGAGCACGCTCTCCCTACTCGCGTCCTTCTCGTTTTTCGTTACCATCCCTCGTGACCATGCCTGCCATCAGCACAGAATCAACAGCCGCCCTACGGCGTTTGCTGCTCGCTGGATGCGCAATGTTGGCCATGGCCATGAGCGTCTCGCCCCTGCTGGCGCAGTCCACCGTCCAACAATCGAAGTCGGCCGTCAGTCCAGGCCCTGGACCCGCCCCTGCACCCACGGCGCTGCCCAGTTTGCAGTCGCTGGAGAACGCCGTACGCACGCAGGACTACACCGCGGTGCAGTTGCGTCGGTTCCGGGATGAGCGCGGCGGCTTCGTCACGGTCCAGGAGCGGCTCGAAGTCGATGCCAACGGCACCGAACGTCCCGACTACCGCATTACGTTCCTGAGCGTCGTTGGCGAGCTGCCGGGTTCACGTGTCACGGTGAAGTGGCAGCGCCACTACCTGCAACACTCCTCGGAGTTCTTCAGCCACGGCACCTTCCGCGTCCGCAACCTGTCGGCCGCGGTGACGAACTACTCGATCCACGACTTTGGCGCAGTGACTCGCGCCGGCCGGTCGGCGCGTCGCACGGTCGTCTTCCCGAACACCGTCGACAAGGCGATCTGGCTGATCGACGTCGATACGCAAACGCACGTGCCGCTGTATGCCGCCGAGTACGACGTGCAGCTGCGTCTGCTGGCCGAAGTGGAAGCGCAGTCATTCCTCGGCTCGGTCGTGCCCTGGGTCACTTCGCTCGCTGGCAGCACGCCGTTCGCATCGTTCGTCGCGGCGCGGACCAGCATGGGCCAGCCAGCCGGACTGGTGGATCCCAACCTGCTCGTCGCGAGCGAATACCAGACCGAAGCGATCCACGTTCGGGTCGATCCGCTGAACGGCCGGTCGACCTTGACGATGTCGTTCACCGACGGCGTCGACCAGTTCATGGTCGTCCAGACCCCGAACACCTCCGATGTCTTCCAGGGCCTGCCGAGCAGCGCCCCGGGCACGAGCACCATCGGCCGCTTCCGCGATCCGGCGATGAGCGCCTTGCTCTTCTGGGAAGGCGGCGTGTCCTTCCATGTCGCCGGCCGCGGCTCGTTGCTCCGTCTCGACGACCTGGCCGAATCGGTCCTGCGCCAGGCCCTGTCGAGCAACTGATCGCGACGGACCGTCCTCGCTTCGCGACGGCGTCCGACAACTGCGACCCTCGGCCTCGCGAATTCGCGACGGTCGCCGTCGCCAGGTTCACCAACCGGGATGAAGCCCCGCTGCCACCGACCAACCATCCAACGCAATCAGTTGGCACCTGTCGTGCTTGTGGACATCAACTCGCGCACGGAACACGGATGGACGCCGAAAACAACAACACTCCCAAGCTCCCCGAAGCCCTCAGCTCGACGGAATATCGCGCTCGACTGACGACCAAGCTCAACTGCTTGATCGCCGTCCTCGAAGTCGCGATCCAGAAGATCACGAAGAGCATGGACGTTCCTGGCGCCAACGAAGAGCGCCTCACCAAGATCCGCAGCAACCTGGAGAACACCCTCTCCATCTGCCACCGCGCCAAGCAGACACTGGATCGCACCACGACCACGAAGCCGGCGATTGCTCGGGCCGAGACCGCGACCTCGATGACCGCCCGCGACTACGTCGAACTCACCAGCATCGACGAGTACCGCAAGTTCCGGAAGATGCCGCCGATCGGCAAGGAAGAGCTCGGCACGATCGACTTCGACGAACTCGCTCGTCGTCTTACCGACAGCTGAGCGACCCGCCGTGTGCGCGAAAGCCCGATGCGGTCGGGCGCTCGCGCCGATGGCTGCCGATGCCTCGACTTGCGACCGCGGGCGTTCTCCAACTCGCGTTCACCGCGACTGCACCAAATGCCGATCCAGCAATGGGAAAGGCATGACAACCGCACTCATCGGGAAGACCGGAGATCTGGCGCAAAAGGCGCGCGTTGCTGTGGTTTCGCGAACCGCAGCTTCGACCATGTCCTCACTGCTGGCTCGCGCCGGCCACGAGGCACTCGACTTCCCTGACTGGTCGTCGTTCCACGCCAACCAGGAACTCGGCGCGATCGACCTGCTGCTCTGCGACGAATCGCTGGCCGCGGACGCGCCTACGGGACTTGGCAGCCCGACCATCGCCATTGCCGACCATGCCACGACCACCACGAAGTCGGGGTCGATGCCGGTCGTGACCTTGGCGACGCTGGAGTCGAGCCTCGACGTGTTGGTGACGCTGGCGACGCAGTTGAATCGCAGCCTCACGCGCCAACACGAACTCGCACGGATCGTCGATGGCCTGCACTCGGGTTCGGCGATGGTCGGCCGCAGCCCGGTCATGCGCCGCCTCGCCAGCGCCATCAGCCGCGCCGCCGACTGCGACGCCACCGTTCTCATCGAAGGCCCCGCCGGCTCGGGCAAGTCGCTCACCGCCCGCATGGTCCACTGCAAGAGCCGCCGCGGCAACAAGCCGATCGTCACGGCGGAAGGTGAGGCAGTCACCGCGGACTCGTTGGGCAAACTGCTCGCCGAGGCCAAGGGCACCACGTTCGTGCTCGAGAACATCGAACGCCTGCCGACGGCCGCGCAAGCGGTGCTGGTTCGCAGCCTCAAGGAGCGGTCGGGCCCCAACGGCCAGGGTGCGGCGCGCATCGTCGCGACGACTTCGGCCCACTTGCCCGAACTCGTGGCCCGCGGTGCCTTCCGCGAAGACCTGTTCTACCGGTTGCACGCGATGCCGCTGGTGGTGCCCGCCCTGCGCGAACGCACCGAGGACATCGCTCTGTTGGCGCAGGCCGTCGCCGAAGCTGCCGCCTCGGCCTCTGGTCGCGCCACCACGCTGTCACCTGCCGCCATGATGCTGCTCGAGGCGATGACGTGGCCTGGCAACGTCGCCCAACTCGAGGCAACCGTCCGCCGCGCCCTGGTCCAGGCGGGTGGCGGAACCGTCGAGCGTGAGCACATCCAGCCGCCGGCTGCGGCCGCTGCTACGGGTGCTGCCCGGACGAACACGCCGTCGGCAGCCGCCGAGAGCACCGAACTGACCGAAGACTCGATCCTGCCCTTCGAAGAAGAAGAGCAACGCATGCTGTCGCGCGCCCTGCGCGCCACCAAGGGCAACGTGCGCCGCGCGGCGCAGCTGCTCGGCATCGGTCGGGCGACGCTGTATCGCAAGATCCAGCAGTACCGCCTGAGCCTGCAATAGCCGTACGCCGCCGGAGCACCGTCGCCGCTATCTTGCGGCGATGCAGCCCGTCGCGATCGTGCATCAGGACGATCACCTTCTCGTCGTCGACAAGCCGGCCGGGATCCTCGTTGTCCCCGCCGATGGCCGCTCCGGCCCTTCGCTCGTCGATGTGTTGCCGAAACTGGTCGGCGGCCCGGTGTTCGCAGTGCATCGCCTCGACGAAGAGACGACCGGAGCCCTGGCCTTTGCCCGCTCCGACGAAGCCCGCATCGGCATGGAAGCGCTCTTCCGCGCCCACGCCATCGAACGCGACTACCTTGCCTTGGCGTCGGCGGCACCTTCGCCAGCCGCTGGCCGCATCGAATCGAACCTGCGTGAAGGCGACGACGGCATCGTGCGCGTCGTTCCGACCGGCGGCCAACGCGCCGTCACGCACTATGAGACCCTGGCGCGGCGCGACCGCTGCACCCTCGTCCGCTGTCGCCTCGAAACCGGTCGCCGCAACCAGATCCGCGTTCACCTGGCCGCGCTGGGCTGTCCGGTCGCCGGGGACCGCAAGTACGGCTTTCGCGCTCGCCCCGGCGAGCGATTCCGCCGCGTGATGCTGCACTCGTGGCGCATGGGGTTCGTGCATCCGGTGACCGGCGAACGCATCGCCGTCGAAGTGCCGGCAGCCGAACCGCTCTTGCGGCCGGAATAGCTGCTCCCTTCGCCTCGGAGCAGGCTGGGCACGACCGCTGCGCATTCCTAGAATGCGGCGGCGTGCGCGTTCCGATCCAGTTGTCGGAGGAGTCGCTCTTCGGCTTCCTCACCAGCACCCGCCTGCCGGTCGTCTCCAGCATTTCGACGCTCATCCGATGGGCCTCGATGGGCCTCGCGATCGGGTGCGTGGTGTTCGGCGTCGCGATGCTGCTCTTCGTGGAGCATGGCTTCTGGGCACCAGGCTTGCCGTGGTCCGGCGCCTTGCCGGCGCTGGCGGCGGCGGGACCGTTCACGCTGGCGTGGCTGGACTGGCGCAAGAACCGGCTGCAGCGCGCCGCCACCTGGCTGTTCGCTGCGTTGTTCCTGCTGACGATCCTGGCCAACTGGCCGCGCGGCATCTTCAGCCCGGCATGGTACCTGCATCCGGTCCTGTGCCTCGTGGCGACGACCAGCCTCGGGGTCACTTCCGGACTCACGATGACGCTCGTCGCGGTCACCGCGATGCTGCTTGCGGCCCTGATGCACGGCGAGACCGACGCCACCGCCACGGTCAGCGACCAGTGGGTGCACGTGACGAGCCTCTCGGCCGTGGCGCTCGCTTCCGCACTCGCTGGCGCGATCGTCAACCGCCTCGTCTTCCTGGCGTTGATCACCGCCGAGTCGCAACGGCGCAAGAACTTCGAATCGAGCCGCGCCTTGCGCCATCGCGAGAAGCTGCTGCGGCACGCGCTGCGGGTGGAGACGATCGGCGACCTCGCCGGCATGGTCTGCCATCAGCTGCGCAACACGTTCCAGGTGCTGATGGGCCACGTGACGCTTGCAGGCATCGGCGACGATGCCGAACGGGCGCGCCGACTCGGCATGATCGAAGAGAGTTTGGTGCAAGCGCGCCCGCTGCTCGACCAGCTGATGCGCATGGCGCATCCCGACGAGGGCGCACCGCAGTCGTCCGACCTCGCCGATGTGCTGCGGCAGTTCCATCAGCAAGCCCTGCTGGTGCTGCCCGGTTCGATCCAGCTCACCTGCGAAACCGCCGCGTCGGCTCCGCCCGTCATGCTCGACCCGATGGGTCTGATGCATGCACTCTGGAACCTCGTCATCAACGCGAAGCAGGCGATCACCGGCGAAGGTGCGATCACACTGCGCTGCGGCAGCGACGAGCACCAGGTGTGGATCGAAGTGAGCGATACCGGCTGCGGCATGTCCACCGAACTGCAGCAACGCATCTTCGATCCGTACTTCACGACGAAGGCGCCGGGCCAGGGCACGGGACTTGGTCTCACCGCGGTGGCGCGTTTCGTGCGCGGCAGCAACGGACTCACGCAGGTCGAGAGCGCGCCCGGGCGTGGCACCACATTCCGGCTGCGGTTCCCACGCACCGAAGCACGCCGCTCCAAAAGCGCTAGCTGATCGCAATCTGCACGGCGCGGCCGACCCGGCGCGCGATCACACCTTCGAGAATGGCGCGCAGCTCGCCGCGGCCCTTGGTGTCGGTCCAGACACCGCGCGCCGCGTCGAAGACGAAGTGCCAGGCCGAAGCGCCTTCAGCCAACCAGATCTGGCTGGCGGCCGATTGCCGGTTGAGGATGCAGTTGCGCTTGTCGGGAAAGGAGATGCGAAGGACGCCGCCGGCGAGGTCCGCTTCCAGTTCGTCCGGATCGAAGGAGTCGAGCGCGGCCTGGACGCTGGTCAGGCACTGCTCGGCGCGGCGCAAGAACTCGGAATCGGACGGCATCGACATGCGGGGATGATCGGAGATCGTCGGACGGCCTGCCAGCCAACGCTTGTGTCGCTGCGCCGCAAGCCTGGCGGCGGAGCCCGGCGATCGACCCGGATGGCCAAACTGGCCGTGAGGAGGGGGTTGCAAAAAAAGAGTGGCCGGCGATTCTCTCCCAGAATCGCCGGCCACGATGGGTCCCGGCCGCGCAGTTTGCCCTCTCGAATCACACCAGCTTCCTTGCGGAAGCCGGCGTCGCGCGGCCGGGACCACTCGTCCCATGCACCCTAGTAGACGAAGCAGGGGACAGAACTTTCCAAAGTGCTGCTGATTTTTCAGCAGCGATGCGCCGCTACGTCTTCGCTCTTTGTCAGCGAACAATCGTTGGTGACGAAATCGCACCGACTGAAACAACTCACGTTGCGCGACGTTCGGCGGCTGTTCTCCATTCCGCGAGCAGGTCGCTCACGCGCACGCGCTCGGCATCGGCTTCGAAATTGAGCAGCACGCGGTGGCCCATCGCCGGGAGCACGCAAGCGTCGATGTCGGCACGCACGACCGCCGGTCGTCCCGCCACCAACGCGCGCGCCTTCGCACCGAGCACGATCGCCTGTCCCGCGCGCGCACTCGCACCGTAGCGAACGAAGCGCCGCGTGCGTGCGTCGCTGCCTTCGCGATCGGGATGCGACGCCAGCACGAGTTCGGCGACATATCGCAACAGGTGGGATCCGCAGAGCACCTCGCGAACCAGCCCTTGGAGTGCAGCCAGGTCCGCGCTCGCCAACGCCGGCACCGCCGCCGTCGCCGTGCGCGCCGTCGTCGCTTCCAGGATCTTCATCATCGCCGCTGCCGCCGGGGTCTTCACCTCGAGGCGGAACAGGCAGCGATCGAGCTGCGCTTCCGGCAACGGGAACGTGCCTTCGAGTTCGATCGGATTCTGCGTCGCAACGACATGGAACGGACGCGGCAGCGCGTGCGTCGCGCCGGCAACCGTCACCGCACCTTCCTGCATTGCTTCGAGCAGCGCGGCCTGCGCCTTCGGTGTGGCGCGGTTGATCTCGTCGGCAAGCACGAGCCCGGCGAACAGCGGCCCTTCCTGGAACCGGAAGTGCCGCACGCCACCTTCTTCGTCGAGCACCTGGGTGCCGGTGACGTCGCTCGGCATCAGGTCGGGCGTGAATTGGATGCGGGCGAACTGCAGGCCGAGGCCCTGTGCCAACGTCCGCACCAGCAGCGTCTTGCCGAGCCCCGGCAAACCTTCGAGCAGCACGTGGCCGCCCGCCAGGATGCCGACGAGCAGGTCTTCGATCAGAGCTTCCTGACCGATGACGTGGAGCTGCAGATGCTGACGCAGCGCGGCGACTTTGGGCAGCAGCGACGCCGCCAGCTTTTGTGGATCGGAGACCATCAGTTCACCTGCTGCAGGATCGGGTGGTCGAGGTGGCGATCGCCGGAATCTGGCAGCACCGCGACCACCAGCTTGCCGAGATACTCGGGTCGCACTGCCAACGCGACCGCCGCGTGCAACACCGCACCGCTCGCCGGCCCCAGCAGCAACGACTCCTGCCGAGCCAGCGCCCGCGAACCCGCGACCGCCTGCGCGTCCGAGACATCGACGATGTGTGCCAGCTCGGAAGGAATCAGGATCTCCGGCACGAACCCGGCCCCGATCCCCGGAATGTCGTGCGCGCCCGCCGCGCCGCCCGTCAGCACGGCACTGTTCACCGGCTGCACACCGGCGACGGCGACCCCAAGGTCGCGGAAGAACGCGATGCACCCCGCCGCGGTGCCGCCGGTTCCCACCGGGGCGACCACCAACGCCACCTGGCCATCGGTGTCTTCCCAGATCTCGCGCGCCGTGGTCTCGGCATGGATGCGCGCATTGGCCCGGTTGGTGAACGCCTGCAAGCACAGGGCGCCGGGCGTCTGCTTGGCGAGGGTCTCCGCTCGCACCATCGCCCCGCGCATGCCTTCGGCCAGCGGCGACAGGATCACTTCGGCGCCGAGTGCGAGCAGCATGTTGCGGCGCTGCAGGCCGACGTTCTCGGGCATCGTCAGCACCACGCGGTAGCCGAGCCGCCGCCCGATCGTCGCCAGCGCGATGCCGAGGTCGCCGCTGCTGCACTCGACGATCGTGCCGCCGGAGCGCAGGAAGCCGCAGCGCTCCGCATGGCGGATCATGCCGAGCGCCGCGCGGTCCTTGTTGCTGCCGGACGGGCAGAAGGCATCGAGCTTGCCGACGATGCGTCCCCCGGGCGGCGATACCCGAGCGAGTTCGACGAGCGGCGTCCGCCCGACCAGCCAAGTCACATCCGCAGCGATTCGCGCCATGCTGCCAAGCGTAGCTTGGTCGTGAAGGCAGGCCAGACGATGATGCTGCGCATGCGCTCGCTCGGCTGCGCCTTCCTTCTGTGCCTCCTGCCCGCCTGTGCCGCGGTGTCGCCCCGACCTGAGGCCGCCGATGCCTCGACGCTGCCCGTGCGCGAACTCGACGACGCCGACCGGAACGCCCGCGACGGCCACGTCGGGCTGGCGATCGAGAATGTGATGCTGCGCCGCTACGAGCAGGCCGAAGCGGCCGCCTCGGCGGCGCTCGCGATCGATCCGCGCACGGCCCGGGCCCGCGCCGTGCTCGGCATGGCGCGGCTGCAGCTGGCGCTGCAACAACCGCTGCCGGACCAGCGCCAGTGCAACGCCGCCGAGGCCGAGATGCACCTCGCCCGCCAGCTTGGGCCGAGCGACGCCTTCGTCGGCTTCCTGTCGGCGGTGTTCCTGGCCGAGTCGGGCCACATGTCGGCTGCCGCCGCCGAAGCCGAAGCCGCGCTGGCCCGGGCCAAGGACGCCCCCGCCGCCGACCGTTCGTCGCTGCTCGGCATCGCCGGCACCTACCGCTACGAACTCGGCGAGGAGATCGCCGCGCGCCCGCACCTCGAAGCCTACGTGGCACTGCGCCCGGACGACGCCGCGGCGCAGTTCCGGCTCGGCGCGAGCCTCCTGCGCATCGCCGCGATGCCGCAGGGCAGCCGCCACCGCCGCTTCCTCGACGCCCAGGCCAACGCCGAACTGGCCGGGCAGGCGTTCGAACGCTGCTTCGCGCTGTCGCCCGGCGACGACGACGCCGCGATTGCGATCGCCACCGCGTACTGGCGCGCCGCCGAGCTCGCCGACCAGAACGGCAAACCGGCCGAAGCTGCGGCCCATCGCGCCACGCTCGAGCAGCGGCTGCGCGACGTCGCCGAGAAGTTCCCCACCAATGCCGAGGCGTGGTTCCGGCTCGGTCTCGTTGCCGAACACCGGCAAACCGCCACCGAAGCCGAAGCGGCCTACGCCCTGGCCTTGCAGCGCGACGCCGGACACCCGGGCGCCATGCTCAACCTCGCGGCGCTGCGCTCGGCGCGCGGCGACGAAGCGGGCGCAACCGCCCTCTGGCAGCGACTGCTCGAACGCGATGCCGGCGAAGCGGTGCTGACTTCGAGCGAACGCAAGAGCCTGCGGGCCCGCGTGCATGCCCCGCTGACCGCCGACATTCCGCGCTGAACGCGATCGGCGGCGGGTTGCCGACCCGGGGTTACAGCCCCAGGATGCTGTAGCCGGCGTCGACGTAGATCGTCTGGCCGGTGATGCCGCGCGCCAGGTTCGACAGCAGGAAGGCGGCCGTGTTGCCGACATCGCCCTGGTCGACGTTGCGACGCAGCGGCGCCTTCGCCGCCATCGTGTCGAGCAGCGAACCGAAGTCGGAGACGCCCATCGCCGACACCGTCTTGATCGGTCCGGCCGAAATCGCGTTG